>DISP01000172.1 GCA_002421995.1 Bacteroidales bacterium UBA6207
TTCAGTTTCTACATATTCAAACAAAGCAGCGCGTTGAATCTGTTGTGGAAAAAACGCACCAACTTTATCTTTTTCCGTTACAAATGGAACATTTCCAAACAAATCGAGAGCGTGCCAATAACTCAAAGCGCGCAGGAAGCGTGCTTCAGCACGGAACTGTGCAATCTGAGTGCGCAGGTCGCCCGAAACGCCTCTTGAGTCAAGTTTCTCATCAGTTGTTTCGCGGATAAACTCATTGGCAACTGAAATCTGATAAAAAATGCGATAATACATGGCTGCAATAAAGTTGTCGCCAGATCCCCAAACATGACCATGAAAGTCTTTGATGGTCTGGTCGTTCCAACCCATAACCGTTTCATCGGTAGTAAGTTGTTGGTGATAGAAGTAACCACGCATATATTGACCGAAACCTTCGTCAATACCGCTGATATCTGCATCTCCTGAGGGGCCGCTCTGTCCCGAAACTGACAAGCCTGCATACAATTTCGCAAGAAATGCTTTGTAGGAAGCCGGATCGGAAAAAACCTGATCGGGTGTTAATACGTCTTTATCGAGGGGCACCGTATCAAGGTCTTTAACGCAGGATGGTACCAATACGAGCAATGTGGCTACCAACGCGAAAAGTGATATGATTTTTTTCATGTTTTTCTGTGTTAAGGTTAGAATGAGAAATTAAGACCAAGCACAAAAGCGCGTGTGCGCGGATACATCAGGTTGTCAATTCCACTAAATATTTCAGGATCAATGCCATTATATTTGGAAATTGTAAAGACGTTGTTCACTGTTGCTGATAAAGCCAGATTCGTTTTTTTACCTAAGATATCATTGAAAGAATATCCAACAGTTACATTATCAAGCTTCAGGAACGAACCGTCCTTGATATAATAGTCGCTGGTGTATTGCGGGTCGTAGAAACCGGCTTCATTCACATCAGACCCTACGTTTGACAAATACGGTCCTTCCGGACGATAGAGTCTTTCGTAAGTTGCGTTGTTTGAGTTGAAGTTGTCATAGACATAGTTTCCAAAGTTTGCTCTGCCGTTGAAGGAGAACGTCCAGTCCTTGTAATCGAACTTACTGTAAAAACCAAGGGTAAAATCAGGAGCAGGTTTTTTGTAGTGATAGCGGTCATCATCAGTGATTTTTCCATCTTTGTTACGGTCAACATACAATCCCTCGATTGGTTTACCATCCTGATCATACACTTGTTCGAACACGAAGAAGCTGTATGAGGGATATCCAACACTAAAAATCTGAATCGTACTACCAACACCACCGCTGATGCCTCCCGTGAATACACCAAGGTAGGCAGGATCATCAATAGCAGTCAGTTTTGTGATTTCGTTATTATTGAAAGTGGCATTAAATCCAATCTCCCACTGCATATCCTTTTTAATAACCGGTTTTGCATTGATAGAGAATTCCACACCGGTGTTGGTCAGGTTACCAACATTGGTAACAAGATAATTGGAAAGGTTAGTGCCCGCAGGGATCGGTATAAAGTTGATCAAATCTTTGGTTTTACGGGTATAGAATTCCAATGATCCATAAATCCGGTCGCGGAAAAATCCGTAGTCAACAGCCAGGTTGATGGTACTTGTTTCTTCCCATTTGATATTCGCATCGTATCCACCCGGCCTGTAGGTCTGGTAAAACTCATTGCCAAACTGATAAGAAGCAGTGTTTTGACCATATACATAAACAGGCATATATGGATAATCATTCACACCAATATCCTCCTGACCAGTGACACCATAACCAACCCTTAATTTCAATTCGGACAAGTTATCAAATTGTTTCATCCAGGCTTCGTCCATAATGCGCCATGCAAGTGCAGCTGAAGGGAACAAACCCCATCTGGTTTCTTTTGAAAAGCGGGATGAACCGTCGTTTCGAAGTGTAAAAGTCAGGATGTACCTGTCTTTGAAATAATAATTAAAACGGCCAAAAAATGAAACAAGGTATGATTCTGTTGCAAAATCGCTTAACGGACTAGCGATTTTATTTACAAAAAACGGGCTGGTAGTATCATTGGTCGAAGAGCTTGAGCTTTCGCGATAGAAATGCTGCCATGAATAACCACCCATTACATCAAAGCGACTTTGTATTGTGCTCAATTCTTTGGCATAAGTCAGTGTAAAATCAAGCAATTCGTTACTTTTTTTCTCTTCATACACACCAATAGTACCACCACCATCCTGTGCATCAAAATTAAACGAGGCATTTCCAGGTACAAAAATATCGCCATATGTAGCTGTGCGATCCATCCCAAGGTTAAGATTCGCCTTTAACTCGGGCAGAAAGTGAAACTTATAATCAAACTGTGCATTTCCCAAAAAGCGGTTTACTTTGGACTTATCCTCCCTCTGCTCAATAAGTGCAAGGGGGTTTTTGGTGGATTGTGTCACCGGGCTTCCGTTGAGTTGCAGACGTGTCCAGTATCCACCATAAATATTGCCTTCGTCATAAACAGGCTGAGTCGGATCCATCTGGATTGCCGAACCAATAGCTCCTTCATTTCCAAATCGTTGCATATTAAATGTACCTTTCGCAGAAAGGTTGATTTTCAAATGATCGTCAAATAATGATGGATTCAGGATGATACCAGTTGAAACACGTTTCATGTTATCGGTTTTCAAAACACCGTCAAAATCAGCATATCCCAAAGAAACTCTATAGGGCAGTTTACTCACTTGTCCGCTGATTGCAATGTTGTGATCCATACCAAATGCCTGACGGAAAATCTGATCCTGCCAGTTGGTGTTTTCATTGCCCAACAAAGCCAAAACGTTTGGTTTATCGCCAAACTTTTCAGTTAACATGGCTCTGAACTCATCACCTGTCAATACTTCACGCTTTTTAGGGATTGTGAATAAGGAAAAAGCGCCGGAATAGTCCAGCTTGATGGCTTTACCATCTTTGTTTGATCCCTTTTTAGTGGTAATGATGATAACACCATTCGAGGCGCGTGATCCATAAATGGCGGTCGCCGAAGCATCTTTCAACACTGTAAAGGTTTCAATGTCGTTTGGATTAATCGTACTAAGCGGATTTCTTGTACCGGCAATACCTCTGTTATCAACAGGCACGCCATCAATCACAAACAAGGGGTCGTTTGAGGCAGTCATTGACGAACCACCACGAATACGGATGGTAGAACCGCTGCCCGGTGCGCCGCTGTTGCTTGTGATGTTGACACCCGCGGTTTTACCCGAGATCAGGTCCATGGGGTTGGTGATAACCCCCTGGTTGAAGTCCTTGACACTGACAGAGGTAACTGAACCTGTGGCATCGCCCTTGCGAACCTGGCCGTATCCAATCACCACAAACTCGTTGAGGTAGGTGACGGCGGCTTTTAAAGCAACATTGAGGGTCTGCTGTTTTTGAACAACAAACTCCTGTGTTTCATAGCCAACAAAAGAAAAAACAACTGTGGCTCCGGCCGGTACACCCAAGGTGTAATTACCATCGAAGTCTGTTGTTGTTCCCATCGTTGAATTTTTCACTGCAATGGTGACACCAGGCATTGAAAAACCATCTGAGGCATCAGTCACCTTACCTGTCAGACTAACGTTTTGCGCATGCATCTGCAAGCCAAACGCAACCATCATGGCAACGAGCAACATCCTCATCAAAGATCTGCTTTTCTTCATAGATGTAATTTGTAAAGGTTAAACATTGGTTAATGATTTAGTGAGAATAATATCATAATGATAAAAATTTCAAGTTTTAAGCGCCTTCGTTATTATTAGACTTTCACAAATTTAAAACAATATTAAAACAATCAAAAAAAAATTGCAATGAGTCCAAAACCTAACAAATATAAAAATTGCAAACGTTTTAGATTAAAACCATTCTAAATAATAATTCCTGCTGCACAAAAACCTGTTTCAACCAACAAAGCTTATCTTTGTCGGCACAGGACCATTTCAAATAGAAACTGATGAGGATATTCCGTTTTACCGTGCTTTTTGCGGCAGCAGCATTGATCACAGGAGCATGTGCTCATAATTCAAATCAAAATAAAGTGACTGATTCATCTCCACAATGGGCCAAAAAAGCCATCTGGTACCAGATTTTCGTTGAAAGATTCAGCAATGGAGACCCGGACAATGATCCCAGTCCATTGACAATTTCAACCGCTTCTGATTTTGTTTCACCTCCCGAAAATTGGCATATCACACCCTGGACCAATGACTGGTACAAACGCGATGACTGGGCGAAAGACCATCCCGGTGATTTTTACTCACAGCTACAGCTAAGGCGCTATGGCGGCGACCTGAAAGGAGTGCTCGACAAGCTCGACTATCTTGTTGACCTCGGCATAACGGCCGTGTATTTCAACCCTCTCAACGATGCTCCTTCGCTCCATAAATATGATGCGAGAAACTACCACCACATAGATGTGAATTTCGGCCCTGATCCAATGGGTGACATGCAAATCATTGCCTCAGAAAACCCTGCCGATCCTTCGACATGGAAATGGACCTCGGCAGACAAACTGTTTCTTGAGATAGTGAAAACTTTTCACAACAAGGGAATCAGAATCATACTCGACTACTCCTGGAATCACACAGGTGTTGAGTTCTGGGCCTGGAAAGACGTTTTGAAAAATCAGGAGCAGTCGGCATTTAAAGATTGGTATGAGATTGAATCGTTTGACAATCCTGAAACAGAAGAAAACGAATTTCGCTACAAAGGCTGGCTTAACATCAGCAGCCTGCCCGAGCTCCGCAAAGCAAATACTACAGAAGCTCATCGCTCAGGATTTCCTTACGAAGGCAATCTGGATGAGGCCACAAAGGCACATATTTTCGCAGTTACACAGCGGTGGTTGTCGCCCGATGGAAACAAAGAAAACGGAATTGACGGATTCAGGCTCGATGTGGCCGACCACGTTCCGATGGGTTTCTGGAGAGAATACAGACAATTTGTAAAAAACATCAATCCCGATGCTTATCTCACCGGAGAAATATGGTGGCAGGATTTTCCGGATAAACTGATGAACCCGGTACCTTATGTAAGCGGTGATGTTTTCGATGCAATTATGTTTTACCAAATCTACAGACCTGCACGGTATTTCTTTGCAAAAACAGACTTCGAGATCACCGCAGATCAATTCAAAGACAGCCTCGAATACCAATGGAATCGCCTCGGCGAGGAAACAATCCAGGTGATGATGAATACCGCCTCAACCCACGACAGCCCGCGCATGCTCAGTTCGTTTTCCAACAGAGGCAAATACAAATTTCGCGCAAAACCATCCGACGACCCTGACTACCACACAGGAAAACCAGATGAAGAAACCTATCAACGTGTGAAACTCTATCAGGTGTTTCAGTTCACAATACCCGGTGCGCCACATATTTGGAACGGTGAAGAGCTGGGGATGTGGGGAGCTGATGATCCCGATTGCCGCAAACCACTTTGGTGGCCGGGTATGACGTTTGAACCCGAAAACAGAAACAATATTCTGCAAATAGAGCCGGTTTACGAAGCAGTAGGATTCAACCCGGAGAGTCATGCCTTTTATAAAAAACTGATTCAAATCAGAAAAGAAAACCCTGCATTAAGTTTGGGCAAACTGGAGTTTCTCAAAGCCGTAAACAAAACGCTCGTCTATAGCAGAAAATACAACAACGAAACCTTGTTCGTGGCTTTTAACGTATCTTTACAGGCCGAAGAAATAAGCCTGGCAGGAATCAGTAAGTCAACCGATCTGCTGAGCGGCCTCAAATACGATGAAACCATTGTGCTTGAACCACTTTCGGCTGTAATACTTCGACCAGACATAAAATAGTCACGCATGACAGAAATTGCTGAACAAAAATACATGCCGGGCAAAATGAACCGGCTTACAATAGATCATATTGAACCGCACGGTGCATACCTTGCTGATTTGGAAGGAAATCAGATACTACTGCCAACAAAATGGCTGCCACGCAAGGCCAAAACAGGCGACATCATTGAAGTGTTTATCTATTTTGATTCGGAAGACAGGCCCATTGCCACCATTCATAAACCGCTGGCACAGATTGGCGAAATTGCATTCCTGCAAGCTGCAGATGTAAACAACGTTGGTGCTTTTCTTGAATGGGGACCCGAGAAACAATTGCTTGTCCCGTTCAGAGAACAAAAAGCACGCATGGAGCCAGGCAGACGCTATCTGGTCTATCTTTATACCGATTCCGAAACAAATCGAATTGCTGCCTCGGCCAAGATCGAGAATTTCATTGACAAAGAACCGGTTGATTACCAGGAAGGTCAGGAAGTTGAAATTGTTCTTTGGGACAAAACCGATCTGGGTTTCAAAGCCGTGATCGAAAACAAACACCAGGGACTGATTTACGAAAACGAAGTGTTTGAGCGACTTTCGCGCGGCCTGAAACGAAAAGCCTATATTTCAAAACTACGCGAAGACGGCAAAATTGACCTGCGTTTGCAGCCACCGGGCTATGAGAAAATCGACAATATGGCCGAAAAAATCCTCACGCGTCTCAAATTCAACAATGGCTATTTACCACTTTCAGATAAAAGCGATGCCGAGGATATCTACGACAGCCTCGAAATGAGCAAGAAAAACTTCAAAAAAGCCATCGGACAACTTTTCAAAAAGCAATTGATCATCATCGAAGAAAACGGTATCCGCCTGATTCGAGGAAGATCGAAAGAATAGCCGGGCATTCTTTAACTTTTCATTACCACCACGCATGTCTCACAGCTAATTCATTGCTGTTGAGCGTGATGTGGCATTTGCACGAGCTGAAAAACTTTCATAACAATGCATGAAGTAAAAGGATTCCGGATATATTTTCGAAAATAAATAAAAAAACTTGACAAGCGTTATTTTATTACAATATCTTTGTGATATCATTTTAATATCAGATAAAAATGGAAAAAACACATCAGCCCGTATCCGGGTACTTCATCTTGGTTGTTGTATTGGTTCTCTTTCTTGGGGGGATTGCAGCTATCATTGCAACACAAAATCCAATTTACATCATTCCCGTTCCGATTGCAGTATTTCTTGCAATAGGCTTCACGGTTGTGAACCCAAACCAATCAATGGTTTTGGTGCTCTTTGGTAAATATTCAGGAACGATCAAACAAAACGGATTTTTCTGGGTAAATCCCTTTTTTGTTCGTAAAAAAATCTCGCTGCGTGCAAGTAATTTTGATGGCGATCCCATTAAAGTGAACGACAAAATCGGTAATCCCATCATGATTGGTCTGGTGCTGGTTTGGCGGGTTTCCGACACCTTTAAAGCAGCTTTTGCCGTTGACGATTTCCAAAACTTTGTTATCGTTCAGAGTGAAGCTGCACTGCGAAAGCTGGCTGGCATGTATCCATATGACAATTTTGATGATGAGCAGGCCGAGATTACATTACGTGCAGGCGGCGAAGAAGTGAACGACCAGCTTGAAAAAGAAATTGCCGAACGTCTTCAGATGGCAGGCATCGAGGTAATCGAAGCCAGAATCAACTACATTGCCTACGCACAAGAGATTGCACAAGCGATGCTCAAACGCCAGCAAGCGGCAGCCATCGTTGCGGCGCGTTTTAAAATTGTTGAAGGTGCAGTCGGCATGGTTGACATGGCTCTTGAGCAGTTGTCGAACAAAAAGATTGTTGAGTTTGACGAAGACAAAAAAGCAACGATGGTCAGCAATCTGATGGTGGTGCTTTGCGGTGACAAAGAAGTAACTCCTATCGTAAATACCGGCACGCTACACCAATAAACCATGGCACAAAAAAAGGCATTTGCGTTGCGGCTTGATGCTGAAAAGCTCGCAGCCCTTGAAAAATGGGCAGCAGATGAGTTTCGCAGCACCAATGGTCAGATCGAATGGATCATTGATCAGGCGTTGCGCAATGCCGGAAGGGTAAAAAAAGAAAGCAAATCAAATAATCCAAACGAACAATGAAACCACTCAAATACACTTGCCCTAAATGCCAGGGGCATCAATATGAAATTGGCAAAATGTATGTCACAGGCAGTTTTGTCACTAAGCTCCTTGACATACAAAACAACAAATACACTACTGTGACTTGCAGCAGGTGCACCTACACAGAGTTTTACAAAACAGATGCAAATCTGCTTGGTAATGTTTTCGACTTCTTTGTTGGCTAACCAATCATGGCAACACATATTTTCACCGAACAACAAAAATTCCGTCAGCTTTGGCTGTGGATACTCGTTCTATTCTCGGGAATGATGCCTGTTGCCATCTTTGGCGTCGGTCTGTATATACAGCTTTTCAAAGGACAGCCATTTGGCAATAATCCTATGAGCGACAATGGTTTGATAACAGCTTTTGCACTCACTTTGTTGCTCGTATTTGCCTTGTTTGCTTTATTCGCTTTCAGTACGCTGAAGGTCAGAATAGATAAATATGCCATAAAAGTGCGTTTTGTACCATTTATCATCAAAGAGAGAACGACAAAATGGACGGAGGTGGCTTCCTGGGAAGTAGTGAAGTACAACGCCATCAGGGAGTATGGAGGTTGGGGTTTGCGGGCAAACCGAAAAGGAAAAGCTTATAATGTTTCGGGAAATATGGGCTTGCGGCTTCAACTGCGCAATGGCAAAGAATTGCTTATCGGCACCTCGCAAAGCGAGGCATTGAAGGCGTTTCTGACGCAGCTTAATCCTCTTGGATAGAAATCAGTGATTGATTAGCGCATCAACATCCAACAGCCGGTTTTCGCCGGCTGTTTTTATTGCAGCCTGAAAACCGGGCCGCAGCGCAAAAGCCCCATATTCGCCAGCCTTATTCAGAGCGATATAGCCAATCTGCATTTGCGGATGAATAGGAACGTTCTCGGCAATGCGCTGAACAGCCATTTTACAGGCATCAGCAGGCGAAAATCCCTGCCGCATCAATTCTACCACGAGAAAACTGCCAAGCGTCTTCATCACCACTTCGCCTTCGCCGGTAGCAGTGGCTGCACCTATTTTATTATCAACAAACAAGCCCGCCCCGATGATCGGCGAATCTCCTACCCTGCCCGGATGTTTGAAAGCCATTCCACTGGTGGTGCAGGCTCCGGCCAGGTCAGCGTTTTTATCAAGCACTATCAAGCCGATAGTGTCGTGATTTTCCCAGTTGGCAGCCGGGGCATAGCGCGCACCTGAACTTTTCCAGCTTTCCCATGCCTTTTTTGCTTCCGGCGTGAGCAAATCCGTCTCATTAAAACCCTGATCCAATGCAAATTGCAAAGCACCTTTGCCCGTGAGCATGACATGCGGTGTTTTCTCCATTACCTTGCGCGCAACAGAAACAGGATGCAAAATATTTTCGAGACAAGCCACCG
Organism: Bacteroidales bacterium UBA6207; assembly: GCA_002421995.1. Classification (GTDB taxonomy): domain Bacteria; phylum Bacteroidota; class Bacteroidia; order Bacteroidales; family F082; genus JALNZU01. Next base: position 9,317 of record DISP01000172.1, read on the forward strand.
AACCTGCATTGCCTTTTGAGTCCATGAT
>DISP01000052.1:0-4599 GCA_002421995.1 Bacteroidales bacterium UBA6207
GGGAAAACTGAGCTACGAAATTCGAAAAGGGAAAGTGTATCAGGAGATTGTTCAGGCGGCCGAAGAGATGGATGCTTTCCTGATTGTGATTGGCACACATGGTGCTTCGGGGGTTGAGGAATTTTGGATCGGAAGCAATGCCTTTAAAATCGTGGGTGCTACCGAGCGTCCGATCATCACCATCCGTGGCGGTGTTAACGTGCAGCGAAGCATCAGCAATATCGTGATGCCTATTGACAGCACCATCGAAAGCCGGCAAAAAGTGCCGATGACAGCACTCATTTCCAAATACTTCGATGCCACTATTCACGTACTTGCCCTGTTTTCGGATCCGGCCGATGAGGTTCATGACACCGTGCGTGAGTATGTGAATCAGGTGGAGGTTTACCTGAAAGAAAACGAAGTAAAATATTTGATCAAAGAACTCGAAGCCGCTAACCTCACGGATGCTACTATTACATATGCCGAACAGGTTCATGCCAACCTGATCAGCATCATGGATGAGCAGGAGGTGACCACATCAAACCTTTGGCTCGGGCCATATGCGCAGCAGATGGTCAACCACAGCGCCATCCCGGTGATGTGTATCCATGCCAAAGATTTTACAACAGCCGCTTCGATGTAGCAGTATCTATTCCGGCGCTTTGCCTGCAAAAGTGGCATAAATACCAAACATAAGCACCGGTTTACCGTTCACCCAGTCCCACATTCCGCTGAGGAACGTTGTGATTGCCTGTTTTTTGCAACACAACAACTCCACACGCGGGCCGGCAGCATACATATCATAAAAACGTATCAGCTCTGCTCCTGTTTTCCAGCGGCCTGTGTTGTAAAAAGCCATCACATCCCAGCGGTGACGTTTGCCACCGTATTCAAAAGCAGCAAAACCCGAAAACTTTCCCCTGGAAGCCATCACGATGGGCGAAAACCTGAAGAGCTGCTCCTCGTTTGACTGAAAACCTGCAAGAAATGCCAGCGACAGGCCTTTGACCGGCGTCCAGACCGGACCTGCAAGTCCTTCGCCCCAGCTGCTTCCTTTGGTGCCATTCACATAAAAATAAGCCGAAACACCCCAATGATTGCTCAGATTCTGACCGGCATAAAGTGTGAAAACAGGCATGATCTTGTCGTTGTAGAGAATGTTATACTGGTTGAGCCTGAAAAGCGCCTGAGCGCTGCCCGCGCTGATCGTGCATAGCAACAGAAACAGTAACACGTTTTTTTTCATCCTTTTGGCTGCTTTTCGGGAATTGTAATCACAAACTCGGTAAACTCACCGTCCTCCGACCTGACTTCGAGCTTGCCTTTGTGCAGCTTGCTCACGATGTCGAAACTCATTGAGAGACCAAGGCCAGTTCCTTTGCCGGTGGGTTTGGTGGTAAAAAACGGATTGAAAATCTTTTCGATCACATGAGGCGGGATGCCTGTTCCGTTGTCGCGTATGCTGATCACCACCTTGTCGCCGGCCTTGCGTGTACTTATCACCACCTCCGGTTTATAGCCGGGAACATTCTTTTTGGCTCTTTCGTCAACAGCATAGCAGGCGTTGTTGGTGATGTTGAGGATCACACGGCTGAGGTCCTGCGGAATGATGGCAGCCTTGCCAACAAGCGGATCGAGCCGGCTGGTGAGCGTGGTATTAAAGCTCTTGTCTTTGGCTTTCATGCCATGATAGGCCAAGCTCACATATTCTTCAACCATGCTGTTGATGTCAACATCTTCAAACTCACCTGTCTTACCTCTTGAGTGTTGCAGCATTCCCTTCACAATACTCTCCACACGTTTGCCGTGTTCGTTGATCTTTATCACATTGCTGCGGATCATGCCTATCACTTCATCTGCTTCCTCAAAAGTTTCCACCGGGATTTGTGTTTTGGTGGTTTGCAAGATTTCAAGCAGTTCGTTTGAGAGATCGGCGGAGAGGCTGGCAAAATTGTTGACAAAATTGAGCGGGTTTTGTATTTCATGGGCAATGCCGGCGGTGAGCTGTCCCAGCGATGCTAACTTTTCTGACTGGATGAGCTGCTCCTGGGTGTCGCGCAGGTTGTGAAGTGTTTGTTGCAGGTCGTCGAGGATGCGCGTACGGATGATGGCCGAGATGATGTGTTCTTTGGCATTGCGCATCAGGCTGAGGTCGCGTTGGCCAAATGCCTTTTCGCGGCTGAAATTTTCGAATATCAGAAAAGCCTCCACCTTGTTTTCGATTCTGATCACAAGCACCATCATGGAGCGTGGTTTGGCAAATCGTTGCAAGGTTTCTGACAGCTCGAGCGATGAAAAATCAGTTTTGATAAAAAGATCCTCAAACACCTCATCGGCCTGACTGAGGTAGCGGCTTTCGGCTTCGGCAAGACTCAGGCGCAGATCGCCAATATCGTCCATGTCGTAACCTATGGCTGCCTTGTAGCGAAATGCACTGCCGTCGTTGTCGGGCAGCAGGGCCACCGATTTTTCGGCAGCTTTGATGATGCGCAGCTTGTCAAGCAGCGACTGCAACAGGTTGTCGAGTTGCACTTCGGCATTGATGTATTTGATGGCTGTGTTAATCTTTTCCAGCTCTTCGTTCTTGTCGGCCAGCTCGCGCGACTGCAATTCGATTTCTTCCTTTTGCTGCACCACCTCGGCTGTGCGGCTGGCAATGCGTTCCTCCAGTATCTTTTTTTCTTTCATCAGACTGCGGTTGCGCACAACAACAATCAACCACACGATGATGGCAGCCAAAACTATATAGATCAACACGGCCCACCACATTGCATACCAGGGTGATCTGACGTGAAAACGAAAGTGGTTTTCACCGGTTATATCACCATAAATGGTTCTTGCTCTGAGCTTGAAGATATAGTTACCACCCGGCAGATTGGTGTATTCTTTGTGGGCCAAAGGATTCCACTCACTCCAGTTTTCATCAAATCCATCCAGAAAATACTGATACTCCACTCCGCGTTTGGCAGCATGAAAAGGCAGTGCAAACTCAAGCAGGAGGCTGTTGTCGGCGTGGTTTATGATCAGTTGAGCCAGGCTGTCGGCCACTTCACCTTCGCGATAAACCTTGTCGTTACCAAATACAATTTTCCGCAGCTGCACCTTTTGGGCTTGGTAGTTTTTGTTTTCGCGTTTGCTGTTGAAACACATCAATCCGTCAGGACCTCCGAGCCACACGCTTTGCTCGTTTTCGGGATATATTGTCCAGACAACAGCATCGCCCACAGGCATCATTGCCTTTGAAGCGTGTTGCCAGCGATCATTGTTGCGTTCATAGACGGCGGCCCGGGTTTCGGTGCCGTTGGTGAGCCAAAGCTTCCCAATCCCGTCGGCTACGATCAGCGAAAGCCATTCCTTGTCAGCCTCAGCGGCTGAAACCGTAAGCGGCGCAGAAACAAACTTTTTGCTAAGCCGATCAAAGCGGAAAACACCGGCCGGACTGCCCACAAGCATTTGACTACCATCGAAGTTGAGGGTGAGGCCGGCAAGCATGGGTAACCCTGATTCAGCAGTGTAGAAAACAACGCTGTCTGCGCCTGCATCAAGGCTGAACAGTCCCCGGCCTGCACTTAATCCCCAGAGCGTTCCGTCAGCATCGCACAAGAGTCTGTTCACCTCATCATCCGGCGCTGCAAGCTGATGACTTACCCAGTCTTTGCCTGTCTTTTTCAGAACAAAAAGTCCGTTTGTGGTGCCGGCATACAAAATACTTCCTGATTCATTGCTTGCCAGTGAAAGAGTAAAAGCCCCGAAAATACGTTTAGGCAGCTCCTCTTCAAGTATGAACAAGCCACCTGAACCGGCAGCAAACAAGCTTCCGTTGACAAGTTGCAAATCCCAGACAGCGGTGGTGATCTGAGGAAGCGGACGAAACCTGAAGGATTCGGCTTCGTAAACAAAAAGTCCCTGAAAAGTTGCAGCATACATGCGCCCCCTGAAACGTAGCAGGTCTTTTACCCCGCCCTCGAGACCGGAGTTGGTATTGAAAAAGTTAAGTGCAGCAGGGCTCTCGACCAACGAAATTCCGTTGTTGAGGGCTGCATAAAAACTATTTTCTGTTGTTGCATGCAGCGCCCTGACAAAGCTGTTCTGCATAGACGCTTCTTTGTCAATAAGTTGAACAAGCTGTAAAGCAGGATTGATAACCACAACACCTTTTCTTGTGGTGCCCAATGCAATGTTTCCGTCAGAAAGTTTGAGTGCACAACTCACGGGGTTTTCGTTTAAAAGTTTTTGCACAGGAAGGTCTGGGACCGAAATCCTGCTTCCGTCGAAAAGCATTAGTCCGCTGCTGCTTCCTGCCAGCAAGGCATTGCCCGCATCAAGGGCTATGAGCGCAGTGATCACGTCGGCCTGCGAAACTGCAGCCGCACCACCCAAAGGCTGCAACAGATTGTTTTCCCACCAGCAAAGCCCTTTCTCTTTGATTTGTAGCAATATACGATCATTAAAAGCAAAGGCAGACAGGATTGTAAATTCCGATTCCCAGAAAGCCGTCTGGTGGTTCTCGTAGGAAATAATTCCTTTGGCCGACACAAAAAACATGGTCTCTCCCAGATTCAGTATGCTGATTATCTCGCCGAAAACAGGCTGAGGGAAGGCGGTATCAAAAGGAAG
>DISP01000052.1:4703-6143 GCA_002421995.1 Bacteroidales bacterium UBA6207
TGTGCATGGGCATGGTAATCGGCGGCTGTAAAGTTTTTCACGGAGGGATAGCCTGTTTCGTGGCCGGTTTGTGCCTGGAGCAAAAAGACCGGACTAAGCAAAAAGATGGATAGGATCAACTTGTACATGGCTTTTCAGTTATTGGTTCAAAACCGTGAGGCTGAATAATTTTTCCTGCAAACCGGCTTCGGTCACCATGTTTTCGGTCAGGCAGCTGATTGGCAGGGAAACAGTAAAGTCAGAGACCCAGATTTGCAGGCGGTCGGCACTCTCTTTAGAAGAAAAAGATGCATCCGAAGCGTTGACAAACCGGATATCGGTGTAGAAACTAAGCAGGTTTGCAATTTTGTTTTCGGCAAGGGTTGCAAACAGGCTGCTGTTTTTGAGCAATTCTATTTTGTTGATTAGCAGCAGTTTTTGTTTATTGTGGTAATCATCAATCAGTTGTGGGAGCCATTGGGCATTTGGATAGCCTCCGTTGGCCAGGGTGTTGCATTTGGCGGCAAAGGCCTTTGGGTTTAGCTGTTCAAAAGACAATGCAGCTGCTTCGGCAATCAGGGGATCGGGATGAAGAATGTTGGCTGCGAGCAGCTGAATGCGCTTATCATCAGCACCATCAAGGTTTGTAAAGAGCAACAGCGCACTTGCCTTGATGTATCTTTCAGAAAGAGAATACGGACGGTTTATCATTTCACACAGGCGCTCCTCAACCGTGAGTTTTTCATGAGGAAAACGTTCGGCAAAGCGGGCGAGTTTTTCGTTCACCCCCAGGTCTTCAAACACGGGAAACACGAGTTGGCGCATTTCGCGGCTTAGTGTCATCTCGCCGATTTCGAGCGCATACACGCGTGCATTGCCATCGCTGCTTTCGATAAAATCGCGGATATGACGGATGGTTGCCGGTTCATACAAGAGGGTAAGCAGGCTGAAAACAGCTTCTTTCTCTTCGTCCATCTCGGTCATAAGGGCCAGACGCAGGTTGGCCGAATGAGGATTTTTTTCGAGGTCGCGGATGGAGGCGAGGTTGCGGATGATGTTTTCAACAGCCACTGCAATCAATTCGTTGAACAGGGATATTTCGCCCCCTTGTGCCCGGTGGTTTCGCCGGCTCAATGCAACAACGATTTGCCGTTGAAGGTCGCTGCCCGTAATTTTAAGCGCAGAACGCAGCCACTTTGCCGCATTTTCGCCGGGTATTCGTGCAATAAGACCGATGATTCTAAGCTGAAGAAGCGGATGTCGTCCTGATTTTTCAAAAAGTTTGAACAAGGGGTTCAACACCGGCTCGCCGATCAAAAGGGCTGCCCTTTCGGCAACAGCGGCAAAGGCAGGCTTTGAAAGATGCCCGGTGACCACTGGAAGCAGCTCCATCCGTTTGAGCTTTCCACAACTTATGATGGCGGCTTTCTTCACTTCGGGATCGGCGTCAGCAGCAAGACT
>DISP01000206.1 GCA_002421995.1 Bacteroidales bacterium UBA6207
CTCAGCACTCCATCATGGAAAACAGGCACTTCCAACACCGTTCGATTGGGAAGGGTTGGTGAGCTGAGGGCCAAAACTGAATAAACAGTAGCCTAAACTGTTTTATCAGTTGGTAAACTTCAGGCCCACAAAGAAAGAGCGCGGCAGCGAGGGACCATACACATAGCCCGCATCGCGCAGCATTCCTTCATCAAGATCGCGCTGGTAGCTGTTGAACAGGTTCTTCACGCCGCCATATAGCTGCAAAGCAGTGCCATTCAGGCGGAGATCGTAACTCACTTTCAGGTTCAAATCCACGAAAGCATGTGTTATTTCCAATCTATCGGAACTGATATAGCCTTGGTAATGAGGAGCTAACATCGAACCTGTATAAGTCCCTGTGGTGTTGAAAGCAAGTTTTTTCACAGGGCTGTAGCTTAAGGTAAAATACCCGTAATCGGCAGGCGTTCGCAGCATTCTTCGTTCAGCAATGGCTATGGGATCGTCCGACCATTGCTCGGCTTCATCGTAAAGGCTTTTTTGTAAGGTAAAACCAAACTGTATTTGTACAAGCTTTGAAGGCACTACCCTTCCCTCGGCATTCAAGCCGCTCACCACGGCACCCTTGCCATTGCGCCGGAGCATCAGGAGGTAGCCATCGGGTGATAAACCGTTTTCGCTCAGCACAAAGATGTCATTGATTCTTGTGCTGAAGCCTTCGAGCAACAGATTAGCATCGGCGTTTCCAATCCGGAAATAATAATCCAACGATGTTGTCCAGCTGTGCGAATATTCCGGTCGCAGCTTATCGTCCAATTCGATGAGGCGTATTTCGCCGCCCACGGCTGAGATATGCAGGTCTTCATCGAAGGCTTGCGGCGCCCTGTAGCCGGCGGCATAAGCAATTCGCCAACCCAACTGCGCTGTTAGGTTGTATTTGAAACTGATTCTTGGACTCAACACAGCGCGTTTGAGAAGGTTGTGCTTATCAACGCGGCCACCAAGCAAGATGTTCATCTTNNGTTATCCGATCGGTTTGGTATTCAATCCCGCTTGTCAACTCAGCCGGCAAAAACCAGAGTTTCCCGAAATTACGGATGTATTGGAGTCCGCCAATGGCCGTGGTGTTCAGGGTGTTTCCATAAGCGTTGAGGTCTTTGTTTACGCCGTAATAGCTGTCGCGGTGGATGTGCTGCGCCGAAACAAAAGCGTTGACCTTTTGTTTGCCACCTGCATCAAACCAAGTGAAGCTCAGACTTCCGCTGTTGATTTCGTGTCCGATCTGCTCGGCAATATCGGCTTCGTGTGCTGGCAGATCAAAGGCATTGCCCCCGCGTCTGAACTCGTTGATATTATGGTACTCAAGGGTGAGCTTGCTGTTTGTTCCAAGACGATGATAAGCCCTGAGGCCCATCACCCGGCTGAGGAGTTTGGGAAGTTCTGCGAAACCATCGTCATTGAAGTCGTAAGGCGAGCGGTTGCGGTAGCTGCCATAAAGGTTGAGGCCGCCCTTGTTGTCATCGGTCACCATGCTGGTGTTGAGGTTCACAGTGTGGTCGGGTGCAGCGCCTGTTTGCTGGTAGTTGTAGACCACGGAATAGCTGTTGCTGAGTGCCTCTTTGGTGATAATATTGATGGTTCCGGCAATGGCACTCGCTCCATAAAGCGCCGATCCGCCTCCCCTGATCACCTCTACCCTTTCGATCATATTGACAGGAATCTGCTCAAGGCCATAGACACTGTCCAGGGCGCTGAACATCGGACGACTGTCAATAAGCAATTGCGAATATTGTCCGTCGAGGCCGTTGATGCGTACCTGCGAATAGCCACAGTTGTTGCAGTCGTTCTCGACCCGCACACCTGGCTGAAAACTTAAACCATCGGCCATGCAAACGGCATTGGATGCTGAAAAGGTTTTGGGACTCAGCACACCCACCACCACCGAAGCATCTTTGCGATTGGTTTCGTTTCGGTTGGCACTCACCACCACCTCATCGAGCGCCAGTGTGCTCTCTTCGGTGATGAAGTTGAGCTCGATCGTTTTGCCCGCTTTGATCTGCACCTCCTGCTCAACGGTCTTGTAGCCAATGCCGCTCACCCTGATCCTGTAAGTGCCTTCAGGCAGGTTTTTCAGAAAATAATGCCCGGTGTGGTCGGTGCTGGTTCCGATCAGGGTGTTGACAAGATGCACATTGATGAATGGGATATGCTCACCTGATTTTTTGTCTTTAACATCGCCCACCACATTGGCATCGGTGGCTTTCTGACCAAAGACATTGAGCATAGCAACAAATAGTAATATACTGATTATAAGGTATTTCAAGAGGAATATTGAGATAAAATGACAGCTAAAGCCGATTTTGGCTTCGCCGGATAAATAATGATGAATTTGAAGAATTTTGTGCAGCGGTATGCTTAGGCAATATGCGCAGGAGGTCCGCGCAGGCGCAACGAATGTTCCGTGTCAAAGACAGGACTGCTGTATGCTTCTGCTAAAAAAATGGCTGTAAGAAAATATTCCGGAGGCTGAACTGCCGGGAGTTGCAGTCCGTTTGTCAAAACAAAATGATTCAGTGTATCAATCAGCAAGCGCTCGGCTTCGCTGTGTGGACTCACTGGAATCGCCTGATCGTCTGACAGAAAACTAAAATGTGAATGGCCATAAACAACACTACCGACCCTGTGCACATGGTAAAACATGGTCATATTGCTGTAGTGCAAAACAAATAACAGCAACAACACAGTTCTCAGAAACTGCAGCAAAAAGGGATGTCGGTTATTGTGGTTTACCATGTTATCGTGACTGCAAAATTAAGGCTTGTTTCGACATGAAGCCTACCAACGAATAAAAACCATCCGTTCAAAAGATTTAAAGAACAAATCCCGGTTTTAAAACCTTGGTGGTAGATCAACTTAAATCAAAAACTGCTATTGATGAGAAACCGCAAAAAGAATCAACAGAAAACAATAAAGCTTCAAGGCGTCATCTCCTCAAATCATCCATAAAGCATTGATAATCTGTCATTCAATATCAATGAATGAATAACAACACATCATTACCTAGAATCTGGTTCCAATTTTTTCAGCAGGTGCTTACACGCACTATTTTGCTGCATCTTCAAGTCCGAAAAGATCGAAAGGCGGCACATTCATAAAATCCTTTGTGAGGATCACAAGCAGGACGATGAAAACAACGAAGGCAACAACAACAAGCAATTGCGAAAGCGATGTTTTTTGAATCGCCTGCCGGTCTTTCACCTCACAGACTTCGCCGGGGCAATATTGCGCCTTTTCCTTGTAAATCATCGAGTAGAACTTGCAGCCCAGACAAATACCAAAGGCCGACTCGAAAAAAAGGAAAATCAGGCAGATCAAGCATATAAGGCCTGTGATGGGGCTATAGGAGTTGACAAGTATTTGCAGCACCAACATGGTGAGTGCGAGCACCAGACCAATGTACCAGGCAAACTTTTTCTGCTGGGCACCCACATATTCAGGTGTTTGGTTGCGCACGATGAGGCGACCAAGGATGAGCGTTGGGGCAAAACGCGGACTCACGAAAACACGGGTTGCGATGTCAACAAGAAAAATCACGATGGCATATTTCAGCAAGGCGAAATCCTGTTTAAAAATCACAGTAAGGATTGAAACAAACATCATCACGAATAGCATGCCGGCGGCAGCCCTCACCTCACGTTCGTTCAACACGGGGATGTTATAACCTTCGACACCCTCTCCAAATTTGAAAATTTTACTCATTTTATAATTACTTATTGATTGTCAATATCATGAAAAATAATACAATGCTGATTTTAAAGTCAAAATTCCAACATTTTTCTGAAGATTCTTACGTAGGAAAGGCTTTTAACCAAAAAATAACACAAAGTGCCAGAATGCTTATTATACTTTCGCTTTGGTTGAAAAGAAGATCGGATTTTCCCTAAAAATAAACCATGTATAAGCCTGTGCCGGCACTTAAAAACCAGCAAATTACTTACCTTCGCTCCCGGAAAACCAAAAGAAAGATGAAACAGATTTTTACCACCATTGTGTTGTTTTGGCTGTTACAGCCGGCGCAAAGTCAAAATTATTTTGCATGTGGCGAACAGGCCGGCCTCTGGAATTACGACACCGTTTTTGTTCAATGCGACGTGCAGATTCCTGATGGACAGGTGTTGCAAATTGCTCCCGGCACCAAAGTAATTTTCAACGGCCACTTTTCACTGCATGTGCAGGGTACACTCAAGGCGCTTGGACAATCTGCCGACAGCATCCTTTTCACAATCAATGACACAACCGGCTTTGGCAACATCCACAGCAACAGTGGCGGCTGGAATGGCATCCGCTTTGAGGACACACCCGAATCGAACGATTCATCACAGTTTAGCTTTTGCAGACTAAGCTTTGGCAAAGCCGTGGGCGACTCCGCCAATTGCTACGGAGGCGCTCTGCGCATCAAACGATTCAATAAAATCAGTATCCGCAGCTGCCGCCTCGACGACAACTATTCTTTTCTTTCAGGAGGCGCGCTTTACGCATTCAAAAGCAATCTGATCATCGAAAACAGTATTGTTTCGGGTAACTATTCCGGCAACGACGGCATGGTCTATGGCTATGGAGGCGGTCTTTGTTTTGTTTCGTCTGATCCTATTGTACGTAAAAATCTCTTTTACAACAACAGCTCCACCGGTGTCGGAGGCGCGGCATCGTTTGAGTTCTCAAGGCCCATCCTGCTCGATTGCGTGGTGCGTGATAACTACAGCGCGCTGGGTGGCGGATTGTGTTTTTTGCGTTCACAGCCCGACAGGACGGTTGCCAACCTACTAATCATCAACAATATAGCAAGATTCTTTGGCGGCGGCATTGCCAACCTCACTGCAACAACAGTGATGTCGAACGCCACCATCACCGGCAATATGGCCCCGATGGGCGGAGGGTATTACTGCAACGAATATGCGCATGCAAAACTCTTCAACAGCATCCTTTGGGGAAACATCGCTTCCGACACCCTTGGTTCACAGGTTTGGATTTGGGATGTGAATTCGGTGCCAGGTTTCTATAACACCATTGTAGAGGGAGGTATTCCCTGGTTTGGCGGCAGCACTTTCCAGGGGGAGTTTGTGGACTGTCCCAACCTCGATCCGCTGTTCACCGCGGCAGCTTCGGGCGACTACAGTCTGCAAGCCGGGAGCCCCGCCATCAATACGGCCCTCAATGATATTGGTTTTTTCGCACTCCCCAACCATGATCTTGCAGGCCAAAACCGGCTGATGCATGGAACTGTTGATATGGGAGCTTATGAATACCAGGGGTTTGTGGGGATAAACCAAAAGAAATCCGGGCTGTCGGAGATCAGCATCACACCAAACCCCGTGACGGAGAATTCAACTCTCTCAATCAGGTCGGCTGCACAACAGCCATGCAGCATCAGGATCACCGATATGCAGGGCAAAAGCTGTTTTGAAACCACGGTTCAACTGCTCGAAGGACAAAACACCATCAGTCTTGCTGGTTTTGTAATGCAGAATCAACTACCAAAAGGATTGTATCTGCTTAATATCCAAGCAGAATCAATTCGCGCTTCCATAAAGCTTTTGAGATAAGGGCAGGATTGCTGTCACCGATGAAAAGCGGAATCCCACCGTGTTGATCAGGATTTTTCTTTGCTTTTCTGCTTTTCGCCGTATAACCATTCGGCATCAATGCGCAACATGGCTTCATCAGTAATATTGCGTTCGCGGGCTTTCTGTTTGATCTTTGCATACCAGTCAGGACTTCCTTTGATGGCCATCATCAGCATCTCAATCACATCTTCCTTGTCAGGATACAGGTCAGGATGTTTCTGCCAGTCGCCAAACATACGAAACTTGGCTTCGAGTGAAAGACGTTCCTGAAGCGGCATGCGTTTTGCCTTTGCCTCTTCATAAATCCGTTTAAAATCGAGGTTCCCAATGCGAACATCATTTTGGAAACGTTCTTTTCTGCTCATCTTACCGGGATAAAACGCTTCAAACAACTGGGCATCAAATCCCCAGGCGAAGTTTTGATGAAAGCGTTCGGTGATCATTATCACAATCAAATCATGCTTCAAAACTTCGGGCAGAAAGTCAATATCGGCAACCTGCCCGGATTGACCACCCACATGGTTGTGAATCAACTTGTTATAATACCAGAACTGACTATCGCTAAAGGTGTTGAGCAAGAATTTTTCATTCTGCCAGTTGAAATAAAAACTATCACCAATGGTGAGCAGTTTAGGTGCATCGGCAGGTCGGGCCGGAAAGCTGATCTCCGGATAGGCAATATCATCAACCGGCGCAGGCATCAACAGGTTCATCGTCAGCCAGATATCATCATCGGGATGCCGCAGCACATCCGATTTCTCTATTGCAGTGATATTGAAAGGTTTTATCCTCCCCGGAAACCAGTCGGCTGCCCGCAGCAGGAAGGTGTCGGCTGCAACAGTGGCACCATAATACGACCAATGTGTGCCTGTGCGCGGAAACAAGCGAAAACGTGAGGTATCAGCCCAATGGCGAAAACATGCATTCAGGTCGAGCAGTTCTACACCGGCTTTGCTGAAGTTCTCAAGCATTGCAAGGTAATTGTTTTTGCTACCGGCAGCCTTATCATAAGGTGAAGGGAAACAGCGCGGAATCACAGTGCCCTTGCCCGGTTCGATGATTATCAGTAAGCGTTTTCCAAGACGCTCGAGGGTGTCCTGAACTGCTCTGAGCTGCCGGGCTTTCTGCTGCCAGACTTCATCACCGATAAAAAATTCACCTGTTGCTGCCCGCAGATAATCCTCTTCGTAGCATTCGCCCTCGCGCCCAATCACCACACCTTCGGCATTGGACTTTGAAAAGATACTGAATTGTAGCTGGTTATACAACCTCACCAAACTGTTGTGAAAACCTATACCGGCTTCTGTTTTCTTGTTCAGGCCAGCCTGAAAGCTTCCGTCGTACCAGCTGCTCCAGCGTAAGGTGTCGCCACCGGCAGCCTGTGCCTGCCCAAAAGAACCAAAGAGTTTCTTTTCATTGATGAAGCCAAACTGCTTTTGTAAAAAAGGCAAAACCAGCAACAAAAGCAGCACAAAAGCCAACAATTGCTTCAGAAACCCGTCCCGTCGGTTTGTAGTCATCCTATCTGGTTCTGACAAGTGGCTTAACCAATCTTTGATCTCCTTGCTGAACAACCACATACATCAAACCATGACCTGAAAGCGCAGGTGCAGGTTCAAACACAAGCAGTTCGCCTGCGTAAGCATCTCTGGTTTCAGCAAAAAGCTGAATACCTCTGCTGTCAATTATTACGATGCTCAGAGGGGCATTGTCAGCCGATCCGGCTTCAATTCTGAACTGATCTTTAAAGGGGTTTGGTCCGATGTTCAAGGTAACAGTCGGCTTTGCATTGGCGTCAATACCGGTATAAATTTTCACTGCAGGCAGCAGAATGTAATCAATCCATGCACAGTCGCTTCCGCCAACCACGCTGTAATCTTTTGCATAGGACCAGCGGAATGTCTGCTCACCGGCCTGGGTCTGATACACAGCATGTGTCCAGGGCACCTCGCCCGACCATTGTTGCTGTTGTATGCCATTGATGGCAAAGGAGAAATAATCGTAGTTGTTCTCGCTCGAAACCTTGTAATAGAACGAGATAGTATCGGGGAAAGCTACTTCATAAGACAGGCTCAGCACCGAATTTTGGTTATCTTCAATACTTCCGGAACGTGCGGCATAGGTGCCTTGATAGGGTGTTGTGGTGGTGATGGTCCAGGGCGCGGTGCCTGAGCTTTCCCAACCAAACAACTCGAAGTTGCCCGACTCAAAATTTTCGACAATGAGCGAAGTCATCAGCGGCAAGGTCTTTTCATAGCTGAAACCATTGGCTGCTGTTACACCAAGCAACAACTCCACAATCTGAACAGCCGTTGCATCATCGTCGAGTTCGATCTGAAAAACAGCTTCCCAGATGTCGCCCGGCAGCAGTTGATAAAGCGTGGCTGAACCATTCAAAATGGTTGCATCAGGATTGTTGGTCGAGAGCGAAGCTTCTAATTGTTGCAGCTTTGCACCACCTATATTTCGCAGCCGCACCACGAGCGAAGCAGTTTCTCCGGGTTCGAGGATGCCATTTTCGCCATCGTTTACACTCAGCGTCAGGGTGATAAGCTCCGGTGCGTGGGCCGTGAGTTTCAGCTGTCGTGTCCAGCTCCCCTGGGCTGATTCGTACTTCAGGTCGAAATCAGCAGTGTGGCCATTCGGAACATTCCCGGCCACGGCAACATCAAACAACTGATCAAGGTTTAGTGTTTCGTTCACCGCAAGCTGAGGCACTTCGGCCAGCCCGTTCAGGATGGTAAAGAACAGATCGCCACCCGTCAGACTCAGCGTTGAAGCATCAAGTGCATCAGGAGTTTTGTTTTCCAGATGGATGTTAAAATTCACATTCTCGCCATTCTCGATGGTGGCATCATCACCGGCATTGATAGCGTACTCCATCACAACACCTTGAACTTCAACAGGTATGCTTGCACGGCTGCGGATATTGTTTTGGTCGTGGACCACAACATTAATGGCCTGACCGGGTGTGTAGTTGTCAATCATGGCCGAAAGCATTCCTTTTTTGGTAAGGTTCACTTGTTCGAAGCGAGGCTGCGGCATAAAAGTAATTTTCTGGTTTACTGACGGTGTAAAATAGCCTTCTTTGTTGAGGAGAAGCATGTTTTCACCATCGCCGTTCGAGATTCCAGCAAAGCGTGCGATATAATAAGCAGCGTTGTGTGCGCCATAGTAAAATTCAATTTTACCATCAGCAAACAGTTTGGCAGCCATGCTCACCTCACTGTTGCCACTCTGACCGCTCACCGAAAGTTTCCAGCGCACGATCACCGCATCCTGCGAAAACTCATACCAGATGCCATCGCCGGAGCTTGGAACAAGTTGAAACGGTTTAGACAATGTTGGTGCAATAACCTTATTTTGAATCACATAACTCTTACCTGCGATATAATATGGCCAGGTAACAAGCGATGGTTCGAACATGATAAAACCATCCACTGCCACATAGATTTTGTCGTATTTCTTACCGAAATAAGGAAACTCGAATGGAAGCTGTATCTCCGCTGTTCCATCGCTGTTGCTCGAAAACGAAAGCTGAGTCCCGTTCAAAACAGGAAAAGCACTGCTGCTTTGAATGGTGTCGTAAATATCTGACAAATGCCAGGTGTAGGGAGAAGTTCCTCCCTCGGCTTCCAGCTGAACTTCGGTTGCTTCGTAAAGGTTAAACGGAGGTATTTCGTCGGTAGCGACATTTACAGCAGGGTAATTTATCACTGCATTCAGCCCAAGGCTTGTGATGGAATTGTTTATGATAGGTTGCAAAAGGCTGCCTGACGGAATCTCGACCGCAGTGCCGCTTGTATAGTCAACAAGTGAAAAACTGTTGATGGTGCCTGCAGATGAGTTGTCGCTATCCTGCTCAACAACCATAAAAAAGAAACGCGCTTCCACACCCGGCTGAATGTATTCAAGCAAACGGTTCATATCCAGACCAACCTCAATGGTCGGGCCACCGCTGTTTCCTTGCATGGGCTTGTCGCCTCCCTGAAAGTCGAAAACAGGATATTGCAGCACAAACTCAGGCTCTGTACCCTGCCTGTCGGTTGAAACACCTGTCATCAGTTTGATCTTACCCCTGCTTGGATGCGTGAGGCTTACCTTGGCAGTGAGCATTGGCTGATAATTCTCTTTCACATCAATGATCATCACCTGCTGATTCCAGATACCACCCTGGGTGTAAGAATCTGCTACTGTTTTGTACATCATATATGAAAAACCGGCATCGCCCCAACCGCTGATGCTGCCATAAGTGTTTGCCATTTTAAAGCCCCCGATCTCCCAGTCGCGCACATCAATAACGCCGTCGCCATTGATATCGAGATTATTGGTATATTGACCATCGCTGTTGTAATCCCAGCGAATGGAGTCGTGGTAACCAACAATTGTCATGGCATGATTGGGAGAGCTTCCCCAATGGTGTATAACATGTTTTCCGGCTTCAGGAACACCATTTGGAAACACAGAAGGCGGGCTTGTAAACTCTGAATAAAAAGTGGCCATCCCGCCGGCCTCGGAGCCATCGGCATGATCATAAATCCATTGTTTGAGCGTATTCAAACCTTCGACTGTATTTGTGCGGATGGAGTATATCCCGTCAACCCTGTTGGTCATGGCATTGTAATACTTCTGATAGCCTGTCATCCAACGTGATGCGCCACCATTCGACATTCCGCCGTAGTCAGCAACGTTTGGATTTCCTGCTTGCTTCACAATTTGCATGGTTTCGAAAAAGTTGATCCCTGCATCACTGCCGCCATTGATAAAATTATAGGCAAAGTGTGTCGCATACTGGTTCTCGGCCAGACTACCCGACACACGTCGTTTGGCGTTAATCTCATAGGTGAACATAACGCCGATGCTCGATGCCTGCCCGCACTCCAGACCTACCTGTGCGATAAGTGGCCGCATATAGGGTGTTGCAGAATTGTCAACAACAGCCGGCAAAACCCGGCGCAATGCAGCGGGCTCAAGCCGAAACTCCGGAATCTGCTGCAATATTTCTTTATCCGCTTTGCTCAGCGGTTGGAGTGGNNGACCGGAAACTGTGGTCTGCAGAATGTCTGATTATTGTCCAAACACGAAATAGAGCAGGTTTGCGCCCATCCGCAGGGCTTTATGACGGGTTTCCTCGCTGTCGTTGTGCACGCGGGCATCTTCCCAGCCATCGCCAAGATCGCATTCATAGGTGTAGAAACATACCAGGCGACCTTCGAAAAACAAACCAAAACCCTGCGCTCTTTTGTTGTCGTGTATATGAATCTTTGGCAAGCCGTCAGCAAAAAGAAAGGGTTTTTTGTAGATTTCATGATTCGAAGGAAGCTCCACAAAATCCAGCTCCGGAAACACTTTTTTCATCTGCTCCCGCACAAAAGGGTCGAGGCCGTAGTTGTCGTCAATATGCAAAAAGCCTCCACCGATCAGGTATTTACGCAAGTTGTCGGCTTCACCGGCATTGAACACCACATTGCCATGCCCGGTCATGTGGACAAACGGGAAAGAAAACAGTTCGGGACTGTCAGGCTCCACCGTTGCGATATCTTCGCTGATGGCGGTTTTCAGTTGTGCATTTGCAAACTTCACAAGATTAGGCAGACTGGTGGGATTGGCATACCAGTCGCCGCCGCCACGGTATTTTAAAAGGGCAATGCGAAGGTCGGATTGTGCTGTCAGTGCAGAAGCCGAGACAAAAAACAGCAATAGAGATAGAATTATATGTCGCATTATTTCAATCTGTTAAGCAGTTGAATGGTTTGAACTGACACCAAGGCAGCCGTTTCGGTTCGCAGGCGTGCCTGTCCGAGGCTGACAGCCTCAAAGCCTAGCTTGCGTGCTGCTTCCACTTCAGTTTTGTTGAAATCGCCCTCCGGTCCGATCAGTATCACGCAATCTGCACCCGGCTGATAGAGCTGCTGAATCTCGGTTTGTACGCCATCGTCAATCCAGGCAATAAAACGCTGTCCGGCAAACGACTTGGCAATAAACTGCTCATAGTCAACAATTTCATTAAGTTTTGGCAAACGCGACTTGAGCGATTGTTTCATAGCCGAAACACAGATTTTACTGATTCGCTCAAGGTTAATACTCCGGCGTTCGGAATGCGCGGAATGAAAAAAGCTGATCTCGTCAACACCGATCTCGGTAGCTTTCTCAACAAACCACTCCATGCGGTCCAAGTTTTTTGTTGGAGCCAGCGCGAGATGCAGGTAAAAAGGCCAGCGATCGTTGCCGGGCAAAGGTTTGCCAAGCATCAAAACGGTGCGTTTCGGGTGCGCATCGCCCAGCACGGCCTTGTAAAAGTTTCCCTTGCCATCCGTCACATGCACCTGATCACCCGCAACGAGGCGCAAAACACGCACTGCATGTTTCGATTCTTCTTCCGAAAGCATCACAGCACCTTCGGCAGCTTCGGGCAGGTAAAATATGTGCATCTGCTGAATGTTTCGATCTGAAAAAATTAGCTTTTGGCTTGTGTTCGTTTCTTCCAGCCTGTGTACCAGATATACAGACCTGCAAGGGTGAACGGAATACTAAGCCATTGACCCATATTGAGTGCCATCGAAGACTCAAAGCCAACCTGTGGTTCTTTGAGGAATTCAACAAAAAACCTTGATCCGAAAACGAGCATCAAAAACCATCCAAAGATAAAACCCGGCTGTTTTTCGCCGATTCCACACTTGAAGTAGGAACGCAACAGAAAAAAGAAGGTGGCGAGGTAAACGAGTGCTTCATAAATCTGGGTGGGGTGTCGCGCATCGGTGCGTAAGGCTGTTTCCTGCGCTTTCACGAAATAAAAACCCCAGGGCAAGGTTGTGGCATGTCCAAAAATTTCGGAATTCATCAGGTTGCCCAAACGAATGAAGAACCCTGCCAATGCCACCACAATCACAACGCGGTCGAGAACCCAGATTAGCGGTTTTTGGTGTTTTTTGGAGAAGAAATACAACGCGATGATGATCCCGATGGCAGCACCATGACTGGCAAGACCGCCCTCCCACACCTTGAATATCTCGATGGGATTGGCCAAATAATAAGCAGGCTCATAAAAAAAACAATGACCCAATCGGGCTCCTACAACTGTGGCTATCAACATATAAGTCGAAAGCTGATCGAGCACATCATTGGAGATGTTTTCGCGCCGAAAAACCTTTTGCATGATCCAGTATCCAACCACAAACGAAGCTGCAAAAAGCAATCCGTACCAACGCACTTCCCTGCCGCCCATCAGGGGCAACCAATCAGGAAATGAAAACATTACAGGAGAAAAATCCCAAACAACAGAGAGTACCATGCGATTATTTTTTTTGACAAAGATATGTCTTTCATACAAACAGTAAGCTTGTCAAAAAATGAAAACCACGCTTAAGACCCAATGTTTAAGAATAAATAACGAAGCAACTTCCAAAAAAACTAAAGCTTCTGAAATTCGATGACCGGAAAGCCCTTTTCGCCACTTCTGTTGTAAAAACCGGCAAAACGCAGCTTGTAATAAAATCCCTTTTGATCCTTGATGAAGTAACTGTTACCGAATTTCACTTCGTAATAAACATTGCCGGTATTCACATCTCCTTTCACCTCCTTCCAGTCGTAGCCAATAATATCCGGACGCGGTGTAAAAATCTGATCACGAACACTTTCGCTGTTTATTTCCTGAAACACAAGACTTGTATCCAAATAGCATTGGGTTTGAAAGCGGTTGAGCAAAACCCCTGTTACAATATAAGGATAAGGCTCGCCCTCGTTGGTATAAAGCAAGGTGGTGTATTGCGTGAAAAGCAGGTCGTAGTCTTCGCGTGGGGGCTCAGGAAAAACCTGCTCATGGGTTGAAAAAGAGAAATAAATATAATTGCTGCTTCCGGTTTTAGCAGCCGTTCCTGTCCAAGTTTGCGTATTGTTGAGCAGGGCATAGCGAAAATGGTAGCGTCCGCCAACGAGACTGTCAATCACAACTTTTCTGTACCCAAGCACATTGCCAACATCGTCATAGCCGAGATCAACCACAAAAACTTCGTTGCTCCAGAGTGTATCGGTGTTTTCAACAACAAACCAATTGCCAAAAGCCAGCGAATCGGTATTGCCCGACGAAGCATCAAACCCAAAAGACAAGCCGGCAATACTGCTGACTGCCGATAGATCGTGCTGTCCGGTTCGGGCTACCTTGGCAAAGTTGGCCGTATTCGGATAGACGCCCGCTTTGTCCGAAGCGTTGTCAAACACAAGATCAAATATACCTTTGTTGTTTTGACTCACAACCGTTGAATCGTCCAGGCTGTAATAAACCTGGTATTTGTAGGTTTGCGTCATGCCAATGGTGTCAGTGATGACATTGCCCCGGTCATAAGGCTTTATTCTTTCGTCTTCTTTAAAACATGAAGAGAATAGAAAAAGTGGAATCAAAAACAGTAGCCAGGTTTTATTCATTGCAAAAAATTATTTGTGAAAACGATAGGCCAGACGCACAAAAAAAGTTCTTCCCCAGGCCACAGCCGATTCGCCGCTGCCACCACCACCATGAATTCCTCCGCCTGCATCACCCCTCACGGCAACGCCGGTGACATCAAAAAGATTCTTCACCCCGACCTGTGCATCAAGGCGCCTGTCAAAAAACGAGCGCGAAGCATTTACGTCCATGGTATGATATGCTCCTGTGATCACCGAAAATACCTGTCCATCGCTGTTGGCATATACTTCAGGATAATCACCATTGTATTTATAATTGAGCGCAAACTTCACATCAGTCTTTCGCCATAAATAGTTGATGGTGGCAAGTAAGTCTGTGCTGTAAAACATGGGCGAATTCAATGATTTTCCATGCATGATCTTACGGCCTGTCTGACCAAAACCCGTCTTTATTTCGAGCCAGTTATAGAGCCTGTTGTTGAAGGTGAGCTGGTAGCCCTGCGAAACAAATTCATCCAGATTGATATAGGTATAAAGCGCTTCGTCATAATCAAGGATGGCGAGCTTTATCTGGTTGTGGATGTAGTTGTAAAACATGCTTATTTCAGCACCATAATCATAGGTGGCTTTCTCTTTGTGATAGCTCAGTGCCATGTTCACATTCTTTGAATCTTCAGCTTTCAGGTTCTCATTGCCGCGTATGTTGTGGTTCACGTCAACAAATTCAAGGTACAATTCCTTCAGCGATGGTGTTCTGAAACCCTTACCGAAGCTGGCTCTCAGGCTTAGGTCCTCGAGCATATCCCATTTCGTATTGAGCGAATAAACGATGGGTGCTTTGTATTTTGTGTTGTAGGCCACCCTTAAACCCGGCTGAACCATAAACCTGACAACGGGTTGGAGTTTCACACTCAGAAAAGCTGCGAAGTCGCCGATCTGCTGTCTTTTGTCCAGAATACGTTTTCCATAACCCGTCTCTTCATTCAGGTCAATCCCCAATTGATAGTTGAACTTGCTGTTTAGCGTACTTTTGCTAAATTCAGCCCTGAGCAGGTATTGTCCAAAAACAGAAGTATCCTGATCAAAGGCATTGGCTGATAATATTTTATCAAGGGTGGTCAGATCAATGAAATAGGTGTTCTTTATGCGGTTGTAATAGGAATAACTTGCCAACACATTGATATACCGGTCTTTGGCCACTTTAGCTTTCGCATCAAGATTGGTAGTCAGACGGTTGGTGATAAAATCACTATCGAAGGCAGTCTCAAAATAGGGTTTGAGAAGCTCACCTTTGTCTTTGATCATCTCATTAAAAAATGCGCTTGAGAACTTAAGTTGAAAATCACTTGATGTATAATTGATCGAGGCATCGGCATTGTACTGGCGTTTTGGTTTCCAGCGCATTGTTCGTGTATCCTCAGTCAGGCTGAAACCTTCGAAGAAATTGCGAGCTACCGCAAGACTTCCCATCCATTTTTTCTTTTTCAGGGTGGCATCGGCAGTGAAATTGTAAATACCAACTGATTCAAGATAGGCCGAGCTGTTGACTTTTAAGGTCGAATAGCTGTTTTCTCCGGTGATAATGTTGATCACTCCCGCTAGGGCGTTGCTGCCATAGATGACCGACATAGGACCTTCAACAATCTCAACTTGTTTCACATTGTGCAGGTTAAGCTGGCCAAGATCAATTTCTCCGTTGAGCCGGCCCACAACCGGAACTCCATCAACAAGAAATTTAATATGTTCACCTCCAAGCCCTTGCATCTTGATTGTTGAACCAAAAGCGCCGTCATACGAGGTTCGGATGTTCAGCTCACCGGCCATCAGCTCACCAAGGTTTTTTGATGCTTTTTGTTCAATATGTTTTGCTCCAATCACCTTTATGCGAAAAATGGATTTATCCACTGCCTGAGGCGTATATTGCCCTGTAACGACCACCTCGTCCATATTGTAAACAGAGGCTTCGAGCGCCACTTTTTTGTTCTGCCCGGGCATGAGCGTGTCAGTCAGCAATCTGTAGCCTAAGGCGCTTACAGTGAAAAGGAGCTTTGCGGATGTAACGACTTTTACCTTGCCTGACAGATCGCTCACAAGCATTTGCTGGTTCGCACCTTTTAAGTCTGTCAAAACGATATGTGCATAGGCAACAGCTTCGCGCGTGCGTGCATCCTGAAGCTGTAATGTTGATTCCTGGCTGCGTCCGGTGAGAACGCAGCCAAGAATGAACATGAGACTTATAAAAGTCGTTTTCTTCATCATAAACTTTACTTACCAACAACGAATCTGCTGACGTTGCGTTGTCCGTTGCTTTTTGATTCTACCATATAAACACCCGATTGCAAGCCACTTACAGAAACTTGAATGGCATTTGCACCCTGAATATGCTGCTGTGAGGAAAGGAGTTTTCCGGTGAGATCAAATAAATTGATTTCAACAGATTGACCTGCTGCAGCCCCGGTATTGATGAAAATATTGCCAACAGCAGGATTTGGATAAACCAGCTGTGCTTGGTTGGCTGGCTGCTCCTCTACCGAAACCAACGAGATAAGCTCCTTCACGAAGCCGGTCTTGCCGCTGGCAGAACCACTGAAATAAGTTGGGTAAAACTTATATATGTCGCCACCGCGGTTCTGTATAAAAAACACAAGTGAATCCTGAATAAGGTATTGAAACGACCCCATATCAAAAGTCTTCCAGCCATGACCAATCGGTGTGCGGTAATATTCAAGCGGTTTTGCAGTCCAGTCGCTGAAACTGATTTCAACAGGGTGGTGTTTTGCAACGCCAACTTCATTGTTGCAGGCTACACCAACAACCACATAGTTGGAAGGCGCTCCGGTATTGTCAAACACAATAGCTGAATAGCGGCTGAAAACCAGGTCCCAGCTGTTGATGTCCGGCTCACGATCAACCACCATACCCAGCATCAGACTGTAATAAACAAACAGGCGGTTATCCTGATAAGGCGTAACTTCAAGCACCTGATTTACCTCGTTGGTGCCATCAATCTCAGCATATTTAAAATAATAGGTGTTTGTTACTGAGTTTTTGCGCTCGATAAACAACTTTTTGAGGCTGCCATTGGCAAGTTTTACAATATAGATGGAGTCGCCCAGCACGTCGTGGCTGATGCTGTTGTAAACGCCCCAGCCATAATCAGGATGTCCGAGAGAATTGCGGTTAAAAGCCCCGTCTTCCCATACGGTATCGCTGTTTACAAGAGTTGTCCAGCCTTCGATACCGCTCACGTCAATGTTGTTCCATGCACTGATATCGCCAAGCGGATAGGTATAGAGCATCACACCCGCACCATCATTGATTTGAATACCGGCGCTCCAGCGGTTGGTATAAAACGCCAGCTCCCAATTGGAGCGTGTCTCTGATTTTACAATCCCGTTAGCAAGACTGTAATAAACATCATTGGCATAACCGGCGCCCATGGCAACGGTATCGTTGGTGGGATTGCCTGCTGTTGAAGCAACTGCAATGAATACAGCCACTACCAAAGAAAGTAGAATTTTTCTCATAGTATAATTATTTTAATTTGAAGATTTTTAAATGAATAAATGTATGATTGCTGCGATCAGCAACAACCAAACAAGAATATTGGCCGAAACAAGGAGTCCGGACAATATAATAGCATTAAAATGCAGGATATCAGACCAATGAAGGAGGCCCCCTGTGCGTTATTACCGGCGAAAGTGACCGGTGCCGAAGCAAAAGGTAAGGCTTTGGCTTTATATAACAACTAAAATCAGGTATCGGCAACAAACAATCAGCAATAAAAAAGCCCGGCAGGCCGATAATATGCCACGATTGTTTATCAAAGTCTTTCGAAATCTTCAGGTGGGTGGTCTTTCCATCATCTTTGCCGGATGGTTTGGTAAAGGGAGAATGGTGTTCGTAAAAGTTTGTGCCGAAAATCTTCTCCTGATGGTAAGTAATCAAATCGCCAATAACCATCCAGAAAATGGCAAAAGCCATTATCAATTTGATAACCCTGGAGGTATTTTCCTTTTTCATACGTTTGACTGATGCTGCAAAAGTAGTCAAAATTCGAAATAAAGACGTATATTCATCTGGCCGAAGGCAATTTTACCAACATTTAGGTATTCTTGTCTGCAAAAAAAACGCCCTGCTTTCGCCGGACGCTTTTTGGTCTCATTTATTGTTTTTAGACAAATTCTTTGCTGATTTGCTCGACCCATTGCCTGATGCGCCCCTCAGTTTTATCAGCCTGATGGTGATCGTCGAGTGCCAACCCAACAAACTTTCCATCCCTGTCGGCAAGACTGAAATAGAACTTGTAACCATCGGTAGGCCAAAAGCCAACAACGCCATTTTTTTCAGGCAACCTGCAATAAAGTGTTCCCAAACCATCAACAAAACTTTCGGGATATTCTTCCTGATCACCCAGGCCGAACAAAGCAATTTTCTTTCCGGCAAAATCAATCTGCGTGAGCTCGTCAATGAAATATTCCCAATCGTCCTGCATATCACCAATGCCCCATGCACTTGTTCCAAAAACAAGATTGGTGAATGAAGCAATCATTGCAGGTGTCGTTTCTTTTATGTTGTGCAATTCGGCCTGTTTTCCGAATGCTTTGGCAATCTTTTCAGCTGCTGCCTTTGTTGTTCCTGATGTTGATCCGTAAAAGATACCAACTTTTTCCATCACGTATTATTTATACTGTTTCTAAATTAGGGCGCAAAAATAGCATTTTCAACGGACATTGCTCACCAAAGTTGTAAAAAAGCTTTGAATTAACTTTAGTGAATGTCCCTGCTAAACAACATTCTTTGTCACAGCGAGCTGCCTTTCACCTCGCCTGCCTCAATAATTTTATTGAGGATCGCATACACTGTCAAACCCGAAACCGTTTTGATACCAAGCTTTCTGGTGATGTTTTTGCGGTGTGTCATCACAGTATGAACGCTGATAAACAAACGGTCGCTGATTTCGTTGTTTGTGAAGCCAAGCGCAACAAGGCGCAAAACATCCGTTTCGCGATCGCTGATGTTTTCAGAATCTGTTTCACCCGATATAAACCCGTTTTTGCTGAGAATGTTCATCAAAGCCTGCGTTATTTCCTGTCGCGGATGGCGGGTATTGATCAAAAAGTCGAAATGCGCCGAATCGGCTTCTCCTGATTCCTTGCTCATTAATCCAATCAAAACCACGCCTTCAAAAATGGCGGCACTGCGGTTGCCATGCCATGATTTTGCCAATAAATCAGGATTTGCAAAAACGATCTGCGGCTTGTGTTTTTCGAGCAGTCGCTGAAAATTGTCACGCACTTCCTCTGCTTCTTCGGCCCTGAAAGCAATGCCCATGCGGCTAAGCACAGTTTTCAGGCCTTCCCTGACAATATAGGATGGTTCGACAAATAAAATCTTTACAACCTCAATCATAGGATCTTTGGGTTATTTGATCCGGACAAAAATTCCTGTTCCATTTTTTCAACGATGGGAACCAAAATCAGGTCTTCGATATGCGCATGGTTGTTGAGGTCGTTCTCCAATTCAAAAAGCTCGTGAAGTATCAGGTTCAGCACCCGGCTGTCGCGCGGAGAAGGTATGTATTTGATAATGATATTCTTAAGATCGAAAAGCTTTGATTCCACATCATCATGTTCTTCTTCATACTCATGAATGGAATATTGTTTCAGACTCCCGATCAACTCTTTATCACCTCCTCCCGACTCAAGGTATTTTTCGAGCGACAAAACATACGGATAGACCCTTTGCTCCTCACGGTTGATGTGCTGGGTCAGTTCATGTGTATATTGGCTAAAGAAACTCTGGATCAAAAGCTTCACTTCAGGCCCAAAACCATCATCATCCCTAAGTCTTTGAATGTAATTGGCAATCTCAGGAATCCTGAAATCAAGGTAATAGCGATGGGTCTCGTGCAGATAGGCGATCAGGCGGCTGGCTTTGAACTGCAACAGGTTTTCGACAGGAAAATAACCCGGATCGTGGAATGTATTGACGATCTCAAGAAAAAAAGAAAGCGGGACATCATGCTCCGCACAGAGCTGTTTTACAGTCTTCTCGCCATAACCCAACTGAATGCCAAAGCGGTTGATCACATGCAACAAATGGTGGTTCAGATGAATGACATCTGCCATTTTCATATCCTGATTGATGAGCATATACAATAGTTTGATGTTGCAAAAGTAAGCAAACTACACGCTGCCAAGCCAATTCCGAAGATGGTTTTGCAGCTTGTCAGCCCGGGTCAGCTCTTCGGGCAACCGGCCTTCAGCGGCATTCATGATAGAATTTTCATTCAACTCACCTTGCTTAACTGTTGAAAACCAAGACCGTGCATCCATCAATTCGGCTAAATATTCCTGTTCGGGCTGGCCCGGTGTGGCAACAAGCAAAGCTGTTCGTTGCATAGCCACCAGGTCCATAATTGTTGAATAGCCGGCCCTTGCGATGATCCTATCCGATGAGCGCAGCAAGGCAGCAATCTGTTCATCACCCGCATGATTTTGCATTACAATATTGTGTGTTGTGGCAGGAATTGCTTTTTCACCCGGCAAACCTCTCAAAACGAAAACAGTTTCTTTACGTTTTTCAAACTGGGCGATGATTTTTTGCTCAAACAAGCTCCGTTGTGGCTCAGGCCCCGAAAGCATGACAAGAAAGTCATAGCGAAAAGATGGGTCAGCTGTTGGCTTTTTGTCGTTGAACCGACTCAATGGCCCGACATAATGTGTCAGGGTATGCGGCATTGCCGGATGAGAAAGCTGTCCGGCAAGATTCAACGTTTCTTCAAAGTCGGGCACCCAACATTCGCCGAATTTACTGATAACCCACCTATTCAGCGATTCAGCAACGAAAGCAAAACCACCCAGCCCGTCCGGCATACTGATATGGAGTTGATGTGTTATAAAAACCGAAGGAATCTTTTTGCTGTAGGCTCCAAAACGATTGTCGGAAATGATTGCATCCACTCCCGTTTGCTGCACTATTGTTTCAACAAAACGATGATCACGCTTGATTTGCATGAAGATAGAAGGCAATTGTTTCAGCATCGGCCACAGAATAGTGTCTCCTGTTCCATAGTGGATGGGTGCCGACGGAAAATCAATAAAAGGCAGTTCGGGGAAACGTTCTTTGAGCAACCTTGCAGCAGCGCCTCCGGCAGCTATCAAAGGCTTTTGTTCAAGCTCAAGCAATGCGTTGATAAGAGGAACACACCTGCTTGCGTGCCCGATTCCCCAGTCCAAAGGAGCAACCAGAATTTTTTTTGCTTTCAACAATTTGGGTTTAGCTGAACAAAATTAGCATAAATCTACTAATTTTGACCCCATGACCGATCAACTTCTCTACAAAATAGGAATCACTCTCATACCCGGCGTTGGCGATGTTATGGGCAAAAAACTCGTGGCATACTGCGGGGGTCCTGAGGCCGTTTTTCGTGAAAAGAAAAAACAACTCGAAAAAATTCCGGGCATCGGAAGCGCAACCGTTCAGGGTGTTTTAAAACAAAACGTACTTTCAAGGGCTGAAGACGAGATGGCTTTCATCGAAAAAAAAGAAATCCAGCCACTTTTTTACCTCGACAAAGCCTACCCCAAGCGACTGCAACATTGTGCCGATAGCCCCATGATGCTCTATTACAAAGGTAATGCCGACCTCAACCCGCAACGCGTGATTGGAATTGTTGGTACGCGCAATGCAAGCGAATACGGCCGGCAGTGGTGCGAACGCTTTGTTGAAGAGCTTCAACATGACAATGTATTGATTGTAAGCGGACTTGCTTATGGCATTGACAGCCATGCACACAGGGCTTCGGTCATAAATCGCATCCCGACTGTGGGTGTGTTGGCCCATGGTCTCGACCGCATTTACCCCTATACCAACAAAGGTCTTTCGGAGAAAATGCTCCTTAACGGCGGCCTTCTGACTGAATTTATGTCGGGGACCATCCCCGACCGTGAAAATTTTCCACGTCGCAACCGCATCGTAGCCGGGATGGTTGATGCCCTGATTGTAGTTGAATCAGCCAAAAAAGGTGGTGCGCTTATCACAGCCGACATTGCAAACTCCTACAACCGCGATGTTTTTGCTGTTCCGGGTCGTGTAGGCGATGCTTTCAGCGAAGGCTGCAACTACCTGATTCGGACAAACAGGGCTGCATTGCTCGAAAACACGATCAACCTGCGCTATATGCTGGGCTGGAACACAGTGCAACAATCCGGTGCGCAAACAAAACTGTTTCGCGATTTCAGTGAGGACGAACAAAAAATATTAGACACCTTCGGTGCTGAAAAAGAATGCGGCGTTGACGACATCATGCTCCGCAGCAGTTTCCCCGCCTCAAAACTTGCAGGAATATTGCTTACACTCGAATTTGATGGCGTCCTCACTGCCCTGCCGGGAAAAAAATATAGGATCGCTTAAAGATGTGCAGAACAAGCCCTTGACCGAAAAACAATCAATTCGGGTCTTTTCCGTACCTTTGTCGCCGAATGAATGATTTACGACCACATATCTCGGGCAAACTTTTCAGCTCCATTGCAACCATCGCACAGCAAAGGAGCGAAGCGGCCTATGTCATAGGGGGTTATGTGCGCGATCTTTTGCTCAAACGCGATTCAAAAGACATTGACATAGTGGTAGTTGGCAATGGAATTGAGTTTGCGCAGGATCTTGCAACAGTCCTCGGAAGCCAGAAAGACGCCAAATTCTACGGGCAGTTTGGCACAGCCATGATCCGTTACAAAGACCATGTGGTTGAGTTTGTTGGTGCGCGCAAAGAGTCGTATCAGCACCTGAGCCGCAAACCTGAGGTGAGCACCGGCGACCTCAATGATGACCAGCGCCGCCGTGATTTTACCATCAACGCATTGGCTATCAGCCTCAATCAATATGATTTTGGGCAGCTCATTGACCCCTTCAACGGCATGGACGATCTTCATAAGAAAATCATACGCACCCCGCTTGATGCCGACATCACCTATTCCGATGATCCGCTCAGGATGATGCGCGCCATCAGGTTTGCAACACAGCTGCAATTCAACATCCATCCCGATTCGTTGCAAGCGATCAACCGCAATAAAAACCGCATCAGAATCATCTCGCAGGAGCGAATCACCGATGAACTGAATAAAATCATCCTGTCCGCAAAACCTTCCATCGGTTTTAAATTGCTGGATGCCACCGGTTTGTTGCAGATCATCTTTCCACAGATGTCGGCACTCAAAGGCGTTGAAACCATCAACGGAAAGAGTCACAAGGACAACTTTCTGCACACACTCGAAGTGCTTGATAATCTGTGTAAAACCTCCGATGACCTCTGGTTGCGCTGGGCTGCCATTCTTCACGACATTGCCAAACCTCCCACCAAGAAGTTTGAGCCGCTGCAAGGTTGGACTTTTCACGGACATGAATTCAGAGGTGCCAAAATGGTTCCCGGCATCTTTAAAAACCTCAAGCTTCCGCTCAGCGAACCCATGAAGTTTGTGCAAAAGTTGGTTTTGCTTCACCTGCGACCCATCGTTCTGGCACAGGAAATCGTAACTGATTCGGCAGTGCGCCGACTTTTATTCGATGCCGGTAATGACATTGATGCACTCATGCAATTGTGCGATGCCGATATCACCTCAAAAAATGAATATAAGGTAAAAAAGTACCGCGAAAATTTTGAACTCGTCAGGCAGAAACTCAAAGACATTGAAGCCAAGGATAAAATCCGCAACTGGCAACCACCGGTGAGCGGCGAAATCATTATGGAAGCTTTCGACCTGCCACCCGGAAGACAGGTGGGTATCATCAAAACAGCCATCCGCGAAGCCATTCTTGATGGAATTATCGGCAATAACTTTGAAGAGGCTTTTGAATTTATGAAAGCAGAAGGCTCAAAGCTAAAGCTACAGTTCAAAGACATCACGGCCAAAAAAGTGATCACCGAAAACAACCCGCTTCCGCAATAAAATGCTTTGTATGAACACATTGCATAAGTATTTGATAGTGATTGCCGGTCCGACAGCTGTTGGGAAAACCCGGGCAGCCATACACATTGCCGGCAGGTTTGCAACAGAAATTCTTTCGGCCGACAGCCGCCAATTCTACCGCGAGATGTCCATCGGCACCGCAGTTCCTTCTCCGGAAGAACTTTCCGCAGTAAAGCATCACTTTGTGCAGGATCGCAGCATACTCAACGATTTCGATGTGCAAAAATATGCCACCGAAGCAACGATTTTGCTCGAATCCTTGTTTGTAAACCACAACATCATTGTGATGACAGGTGGCTCAGGCTTATACATTGACGCCGTTTGCAAAGGGCTTGATGCGCTGCCCGACATCAGTGAAGAAACACGGCAACAAGTGAATCAACTCTATGCAGCACAAGGCCTTAAAGGCTTGCAAGATCGCTGCCTGACGCTTGATCCTGAATATTTTGCTACGGCTGACATTAAAAACCCGCGCCGACTTCAGCGCGCCATCGAGGTTTGTCTTCAAACCGGTAAACCCTATTCCGAACTCCGAAAAGGAGGTGTGGCAGAACGTCCTTTCACCACAATCTATATCGGCTTGCAACGCGAACGCGCGCAGCTCATCGAACGCATCAATGCGCGCACCGACCAAATGATTGCTACCGGTTTTATAGAAGAAGCAAGAAAGCTTTACCCGCTGCGCCACCTCAACGCGCTAAATACGGTTGGCTACAAAGAACTTTTCGCGCATTTTGAAGTCAATGACAGCCTGGAAGAAGCCATCAGCAAAATCAAAATCAGCACCAGGCAATACGCCAAACGACAAATGACATGGTTCAAAAAAAACAGTGAATACCAGTGGTTTGACCCGGAGGATATTGAAGGAATTGAAGGATTCATCCAATCAAAAATTCAATCCACTATTGTCCGATAAAAGTACAGA
>DISP01000143.1 GCA_002421995.1 Bacteroidales bacterium UBA6207
CATGATAACTGATACTCATATAATTTATAATCAATTGAAGGCGATGCTGTGGAGCAACGCCTCCAGTTGACGCAGCTGATCCCTTTTGTCTTTATTTGGGTAATAGATATAGCCTTCAGCAGTAACCAATTGTTGGCTTGCCGGATTAACAAAAGTGTAGGACAGGTAGGGGCCGGCCATAAAGTCACCGGTGACATTCCACATTCCACGCACTTCTGTTGCATAATCGGTGACGAAATGGGTTGTTTTTACCAATTTTGGTTTCACAAACTCTTTGTCCGTTGTCATAAATGATCCATCTGACGGGCCGGGAACGTATTGAAAAAGCAATGAATCGCGCACTTTCACAAATTTGTTCAGACTAAAATCCGCCGTGTCTCTGTACGGACGCTGGTAGAGGATGAAACCCTGGCTCATATCGTTGGTTTCTTTCCGCAACCACATAAAGCCCGGAAGTTGTTTCGCCACGTAAAAGCCTTCCGGAATAAGCATTTTCATTTGAAAGGTTTTATAGACTTCTTCCATCAGATCGGCTTTGGCAGTGGGTCTGAAAATATTTAGCAATCGCTCTCTTTCTGTTTGATTGTACAATAAAAGAAATCCTTCCTTGTTTTTGGCGAAGGCTTCTGCCCAGCTTTCTGCGTTTGGGGCAGAAATTTTGACAACCCTTTGTGGCTTGGCCCACAAATCACTCCGTGTTTCAACCTGTGCTTCGCTAAGCTTTGGATTGATTTCAATAACAAACAGATTCCTGTGTTTTTTAAACATTTCAGAAAGCTTATCAATCTTGATTTCTGAAAGCTTGAAAATTGGTTCGCTTTGTGGCAGTCCGTACTGGTCTTGCCCGAAAAATGCCCTCACTGAGTCGCCAATTTGTCCATCCCATTGAAGGTCGTTTTGCGAAACCACCAGGATTTCACCTGTTGCACCAACCGACCGGGCAATTCTTTGCTCAGGTTCATTGCAAGACAACAGGAAAAGCAGGAAAATGATTGTAAAAACTTGATAGCGAGGAGTTTTCATAACGCAAATAGTTGTTGCGACAAGCAAATCCAGGCGTAAGGGAAAGGAATACCAATAACCGGCTAAGAGACTCCTGCAATTTTCAGTTTCTGACCGATTTTCAGCTTGGATTTATTTGTCAGGTTATTTAATTTCTTGATCTGATCAACAGTTACGCCATCGTATTTTCTGGCAATATCCCAAAGCGTATCACCGCTTTTTACGGTATAGGTGATATAAGTTCCCTTACCATTGTTGTTTGATTTTTCAACTGTTTGCTGTTCAGTTGGATAAACTTTAAGTTTCTGACCGATAGAAAGACTGTTGTTTTTTAGGTTATTCCATTCTTTGAGGTCGGTAACGCTGCACTTGTATTTAGCGGCAATGGCACCGAGTGTTTCGCCTTTGCTAACTGTGTGGGATTTTGATTGTGTTGATCTGGCAACAGGTGTTTCGCCCGGCGAATTGACTGGTGTTCCCGAAGAAAACACGGTTAGTTTTTGCCCAATATGAAGATTCGTGCCACGGAGATTGTTCCATGATTGAAGTTGCTTCACAGAAACCCTGTATTTCTTGGCTATCATACCAAGTGTTTCTCCGCGTTTCACTGTATGTAAAGAACGATCGCTTACCTTTTTGACTTCTGCCTGAAGCGTTTCCTTTTCAATACCTTTCTTGGTTTTATAACCGTAAAGATTTTGCTCGTTGTTAATGAAATCTCCCACAAATTCAGAAGGAATTCTTACAATAAAAGGGTTTTCAGGTGTTGCAGGGATAATGCCTGCCTTAAACTGTGGATTAAAAAACCTGATATCTTCCTTCGGAATTTTTAGCATTTCATGCAGCTGATCGAAAGACAAAAGATCTTTAACAGTAACTGTATCTGTTCCTGAAAGCATCATGCCCGGATGTACAGGGTATAAATTATGCTCAGTAGCATAATTCATCACATAATTCACAGCTATAAAAGCAGGCACATAGCCGCGGGTTTCACGTGGTAAATATGGCAAAATGGCCCAATAGTCTTTTGTTCCGCCGGCCCGGCGTATAGCACGGTTCACGTTTCCTGCACCTGAATTGTAGGCTGCAAGAACCAAAAACCAATCCTCGTAAATATTGTAAAGATCCTGCAAATGCTGGCAAGCCGCTTCGGTGGCTTTATAAGGGTCAAAACGGTCATCAACAAGTGATGTAACTTTTAAATTATACACCTTTCCTGTTCCATACATAAATTGCCATAAACCTTTGGCTCCCATATGAGAGCCTGCAGTTGGATTTAAAGCCGATTCAACCATTGCCAAATACTTCATTTCGAGCGGAATATTGTATTTGTCCAACAGTTCCTCAAACATCGGAAAATAGATATAGGATAAGCCAAGCATTCTGCTTGAAAGCCCTCGCTTGCGAACTGCATACAGATTGATGAAATCCAGCACATGTTGGTTATACACCAAAGGTATTGTGGTTTCTCTGTTGAGCTTTGCTATGCGCTCCCTATAAACACTGTCGCTGAAAGTTGGAATTTCTTTGGGCGAATATCCATAACGGTTTAAAATAGCCGAATCGAAAATGTGCAAACTGTCGTTGAAATATCTTATCTGAAACAAGCTGTCGAGTGCTCTGACAATTGGGGAATCTTCCAAAAATAACTGTCTGGACTGTTCCTCAATAAAGTCCTCTGAAATCTTATGTGTTGTGTCGCCTGTTAAAATCTCATTTGTGTCCGGCAAAAGTTCTTCAATTTCTGACTGTGCAAAAATGCTGATTGACAATGTTAGCAATAAACTAAAAGTCAGGATTTTAGTTTTATTCATAAATTAGTTTTGATTATCTGATTATTTTCTTCTCTCATTTGTCAACGCAATAATCGCACCAATGTTGCATTACCCATAAACTTAAAATGATTTTGAGTGTGCAAACATGCCCCGAAACGCGACTTGAATGATAATTTTTTGATCCCTATTGCTGAGCTTCTTTATCTTTCTGTTGAGGATCTTTTTCCTCAACACCATTCAATCCATCCTTGAACTCTTTAACGCCTTTTCCAATTCCTTTCATTAATTCCGGGATCTTTTTCCCGCCAAATAACAAAAGAATCACCAATACGATGATGATAACCTGCGAAGGTCCAACAACACCCAATAATATTGAACTTAACATATACATTCATTTTTATGACGAGGCAAATATACAATTATTTTTAAGTGCGAATTCATTGGGCTTTGCTACCTTTGCCTATTAAATTTTTGGTTGTTTAGCTGCTTAATTTTTCATTTATGCGTTTGTTTATTTCGATAGCCTCGTTGCTTTGTGTTTTGTCGTGGACCACTATCAGCGCTCAGGAAGCTGAAGCTAAAGGTCGCGATTACCGCCGATTGCATTACCTCTCAGAAGAGGAAATGAATCTTGACAGGTCAAAATTCAATGTTGATTTTACCGAAACCCCGCCTCCCTCCGGACCGGTGCGTATGGTTGGTGAGTTTGAGCCGCAACAGGCTGTCTTGATTCGCTACACCTTTGGTATTCCGTATTCTCTCATCCGGGAAATGGCAATGGATATTCAAGTGATAACAGTTGTTGCAAACAGCAGCCAGGCAACAACTGTCAATAATCTTTATGTGAGTAATAATGTCAACACTGCCAATTGCAGCTACTTAATTGCACCCTCCGATTCATACTGGACACGCGATTATGGCCCATGGTTTATTTTTGACGGCCAAAACCAGCCGGGAATTGTGGATTTTCCCTACAACCGGCCTCGACCCAATGATAACAATATTCCACCGAAAGTTGCACAACATCTGGGAATCAACCTCTTTGGAATGAATGTGACGCATACCGGAGGAAATATGATGGCAGACGGACTGGGAATGGCGGCATCCACAGAGTTGGTTTATGAAGAAAACACAACACAAACAGCTGCCCAGGTAAATGCGAAAATGCTCAATTACCTCGGGATCACACGTTATGATGTGATGAACGATCCGCTTGGCGATTATATCAAGCATGTGGATTGCTGGGGTAAATACCTGGCGCCTGATAAAATTCTCCTTGGCAAAGTACCAACAACCGATTCAAGATATGCTGATTTTGAAGCTGTTGCCAACTATTTTGCCACCACCGCCTGTCCTTATGGCTATCCTTACAAAGTTTATCGTGTGATGACACCGGGAGGCAATCCTGCTACTCCCTATACCAATTCGCTGATTCTTAATAACAGGGTCTTTGTTCCGCAAACCGGAAGCCAGCATGATGCAGCTGCTTTGGCTGTTTATCAGCAGGCAATGCCAGGCTATCAGATCATCGGGATTCCTTACAGTGGTTGGCTCGATACCGATGCTCTGCATTGTCGCACACATGAGATTGCCGATCTCGGCATGTTGTTTATTGACCACCGACCGCTTTATGGCCAATTGGAGTGGCAGGATTCGATTCAGATTCAGGCTAAAATCATTCCTTGTTCAGGTCAGCAACTTTTAGCCGACTCTCTCAAAGTCTATTACAACATCAACGGCGGTGCGCTTTCAGAAGCTCAACTCTTGCCGGGTTTGGGCAATCAATACAGCGCCTGGATAAAAAACTACGGAAGCTTTGATACCATAAGGTATTATGTTGGTGCAGCCGATGCTTCGGGTCGCAGCATGCGCCATCCCTACATGGCACAACTTGACCCACACCAGTTTATAACAGGGCAAATGCCGGCAACGCAGCTGACGATGACTCCTGATACGGTGTTTTTTATAACAAATTACCTGGAATCCTTTGTTGTCAACAATCCTACCCCTGCAGCTGTAACAATCGAAAGCTTTTCGTATGGCAGTTTGCTCGATTTTGATGTTCCACCACAGTTGCCTTTGACAATAAATCCGGGTGAGGAGCTTTCGCTGAATCTTGTGCTGAATCTGATTACTGACAATCCTGCAGCTTACATTTTCGTTAAAGACAGCGTGATGATACATTCCTCAGCCGGATTACTAAAGCTTCCGGTGATGATCAACTTCGATCTGATAAGTTCGGTTGCCGAGCAGGCTTTTCCATCTGTAAAGGTATTACCAAACCCTTTTAGGTCAAATGTTGGCTTTGAATTGGATGTGCCGAATAACTATACTGTTGTTGAGCTTACTGTTTTCAATTCAGCAGCCACCATTGTGTCACGAAAAACATTTACTGTCAATAAAGGCAAACAGCTGTTGCAGTGGAATGGTGATAATGTTAACGGTGAAAAACTTACGCGGGGTGTTTACTACTACCAGCTTCAGTTCGGCAATCAGATTGTGAGCGGGAAGCTGTTAAAGCTTGATTAAAGTGGTTTCAGACAAGAATCTGCGACAGATATAGCGCCGCTCCCAATGCAGCAATGATAATCCAAAACATCACGTTTTTTGGAAGTTTATCCTTGTCAGGCTGATAGTCAAAATCGCTGTTATGCATGGTTTAGAAACTTTGTAGCACAAAAATAAAGCATTTTACCAAATAGCCGGTTTATTTACTTTTTGGAATGGTCTTTTGTCTTTGACCGTTTTCGAAGTAAACAATCCAGGCATCAGGCGTGGCATGGTTTTTACGGATGGCGTCACGTGCAACAACAGCTTCTTCTATATTTTTGAACCAACCGGTCACATAAATATACAAACCGTTGAACTGACTTTCCTCAATGTCTTCCGGCAGAATTCTGGTTTTATTTGAGAGTTTCAAAAGATCATACTGACGCGAGGAGGCGAGAATCTGAACTCTGTAACCACTGTTTTCAATCTTTAGAGGCTTTGATTCAATGGGTGTTGCAATCGTTTCCGGTTTTTCGGCTGTAGGTTCAACACTGGTCAGTGTATCAGATGGGATTGAAATGACTTTATTGAATGAAGGAAGTTCCTCAACAGGTAGTTCAGGCTGGACTGTATCCACGGTTACAGGTGTTTCCGGCATTAAATATGATTGCGCATAATCTTGCTTAACTGGTTCTTTTGCTTGTTTTTGTCCCCTTTTCGCTGTCTTTGAACCAAATCTGTAGGTGATGCCTAAACTTGTAAAATTGTAAACGTCATATTTAAACTGCGACACAACAAGGTCCATTCTGTCGTTACCGATGGCTTTGTTGCTCGTTTCAAAACTTATCATCCAATGGGTATTAATTGGAAAATCAATTCCAAATCCTGCTAAGAGCAATGGTTCCAGCGTTTTGCCTGTCAATCCGCTTCCATTTCCATTGCCCGACGAAGCAAGGAGTTATTCGTTTGTCAAATCAAACAGTTTTGCATCAAAATTTACAAGTCCGACACCTCCAAAAAAATAAAATTCGGCTATCCTTCCGTTATTTAACGAAAAAAGATTTACAGGATACAGGCCAAGGGATAAAGTGCTTTCAATCGCAGTGGCATCGAAATAATTCCCGTTTTTCGTTTTAGTGCCGGCTAATTGCGTGAAAAGTGCCTGTCCTTTCAGGCTGAGAACAGGACTGAGTCTGTATTCCAAACCTAAGGATCCGCCAAATCTCCACTCATTTTTTGGTGTAGATGAAGGTAATAATGGGTTTTGCTTGATATCGCCCATAAAAACACCTGTTCCACCTGCCAATCTGATTGCCCAGGCGTTATACTCATCATGCCGATGGCTTGTTTCCTGGTATGGGTGGCTTTGCGCGTTTAATGGTGGTAAGTGAGATAACAAGATTAAAGCAAAAATAAAAATGCCAAGATATTTTTGGTTGAAAAAAGTCAATTTGTTCATCTTCATGTCAATTTTTTGGTGTGGAAAGCAAGAATAGTAAAGGTGTTTGAAGTCTTTTAGACCAGGCTTTCTCTGAGTGATCCTCTCCTTCAAACGCAAAACTAACGTAATGATTTTCTCCATATCCCTTTGAACGAAAAACACTGTCAATTTGTTGTTGCAAAACAGGATACAAGGCGTCGAGTGTTTCGGTGCCATGATCAAAATACCAGCGGTGTGTGGAAGGGGGCGGAATGTTTTTATCAAGATAATCAACAAAAGATTGTGGAAGGGGATTGTTTTCAAGACTAAACAAGCCTGGCCAATGTGTAGATAAACAAGCTGCTGCTCCAAACACATCGGGATACTCGCATATTGCATACATTGAGATGAGACCACCCATGCTCGAACCTGCAATAAAAGTGTTTTGTTGATCTGTGAGGGTAGGGTAGTTGTGATCAATAAACGGTTTCAGCTCTGTCACGATGAACTTCAGGTAATCATCAGAACGAATCATGCCGTGAAATAAGTTAAAATATTCATCCGTCGAATTATCAGTCAATAACTTTTCTTTGTAAGACTCGGTAAGTGTTTCAAACGGTTTTTGAGGAAAATATTCGGAGTGACGCAGCGAAGTGTTCCAGATTGCAACAACAATAAAAGAGCGAATTTTATTGCTGGCAATCAAACTGCCGGCCGATTCATCTAATTGCCATTCCTGTTTGTTCCAGGTGGTTGTGCTGTCGAAAAGCATTTGCCCGTCGTGAAAATAAATTACAGGATATTTTGTATGCAGATCGAAGTTTTCCGGAAGCCAAACATCAATATTTCTGGCTTCGACATAAGATGATCGAAACATTTCGTGCCGGTCAATCCTGCCATAACGCAATATTGGTTGCGCAGCCTTGCTTTGACCAAATACCAGTGTTGGAAGCAGCAGGATGAGAAGAAATATTGGCCGGATATTTTTCACACGATTTGATTTATCGCGACGAAAGTAAGCATTGCAAAAATAAAATGCAAATTTTGCTGATGAAATGCTTGATAGTTAATAACTAAGACATACTATTCCAATGCCTGGGAAAATGATGCTTCGGTGAAAAAAGCTTTAGTTCACTTTATCTCGTTAAGCGGATTTATCAGCAATTTTGCCACCCCGGCATGTGGAATTGAGCGGTAAATCGAACGCGCATCGCCTTCATTCATCTTCACTTTGATAAATACCGGAAGATCTGACGGCATGGGTTGAATTACTTTTTCAAGGAATGATCTTTTGAAAAGTGAGTCATTGACTTGCCGGTAACCGGCAACAAGCATTTCTTCTTCAGGCACAACAGCTTCGGCTTGCTCAACCAATAAAACTAAGTTTCGGTCAAACATCAAGGTGAAAAATACAGCGGTTTTTTCCGGTTCCATTGGTTTTTTAGGAAGTTTTGCTGCTTCATTGGTGTCTTTCGGCGCATCCACGATCAACATAGGCACTTTCGGAATCGTAGCAAACTCCTTTTTGAGTGTAAATGGTTTTCCAAGCCAGGCTTGAATGTCCTCGTGCGGGGCAACTTTCAGGCGGTTACTTGCATCAACTGATAAAAGTTTGCACCGCTGCACAGGAAGTCCTTTGATCTCAATATCAAGGAGGCTGTCCTGCAGATTCAATACAAGATAAATCGAGTCCTGACGTGCCAACTCAAGCCTGTTTTGAAGAAAACTAAGTTTTTGTTCCTTGTTTAGCAGGTCAATATAAAATGGAACTTGCTCTCTCGGTATTTCCGCGGTTTTTGTTTTCAGTGTGTCTGATGCGTGTATGCGCTGCTCATTAACCGGAATAGGCTCAAAAGTAATTGCCGGCAGAATCACTGTAAAAACAAGTGCAACGGCAGGCAGCAATATGGCAGTCAACAGAAATAAAAACTGCATGCCCGGACGACGGATGAACCACAAAAGAAACCAAACAATGAAGTTTTGTTTTTTTTCTTCGCTTGATCCTGTATTATTTGAAACTGATTGACTCATAATTCAATGCACTAGTAAATGTAAACTTTTGAACCCATTTTCAAGGTGTTAAAAACATCTTCCAGATCTTCATCTCCCATGCGGATACAGCCATGTGTTACAGGCAGTCCGAGAAAACGTTTATACAGCGTTCCATGAATCATATAACCGTAGCCAAGACTAAGGCTGTAGTCTCCTAAAGTGCCATACTCAAACCGGGAAGGATGATTGGCTGAGGGCACTTTTTGTCCTTCTTCGATAAAGGCCCAGTCCGGACGTTTCCACACAGGGTCTTTTGTTTTCTTGAGAACCTTGAGCTGGCCCCTGGGGGTTTTAAACATCCATTGCTTGTTGTCGCTCGCTTTAAGAACCGTAAAACTTCCGGTCGAAACCAATCCGTCGCGCAATAGTTTGCTGTCGGCGTCATACAATTTAAAATGATTGGTTGTTGTGTTAATCACGATATAGGATTGTTTTGGCAGGAAGGCTTTTAATGCCTTGTCGGTATTATCAACTTCTGCTTTTAACTCTTTTTGATATTTCTTGGGATTCGATGAAGCAAGTCTGGCAAACGATGCTTCGTGGTTGTTCGACTTAAGATATGTCAACGCTATTTCCTGAAAGTAAAGCTGGTTTTGCAACAGTTTAAATGTCAGGAAAAAAGATAGAAGCAGGGCTGAAATGAGCACAAAATACCTGGCTTTTCTTATTCTGCCACCGCTGTTTGACGACTGTTTTCGCTGAGATGATACAGGCGTTGTATCCTGTATTTGTGTATTGCGGTATTGATTCATTACATTATTTTCCGTTAATTTCATGAAGACTCCTAAGCGATCCAACAATGGTTATTGGTGTTCCTGTGCTAACATAATTCCATAATCGGTCCATATCATCGTTTGTGAGAGCTACACATCCGTCGGTCCAGTTGAGTCCTTTTCCACCACCGCCGTGAAGCTCGATCAGGTTTCCGATTCCTTTTTTGGGAATACTTCCGTTACGTACGTTGGCACTATATCTGGCTTTATCTTCGTCGTTAGGATAATTAATCAGCAATGCTTTATAATATGTGGTTTGACTTCCTGATTTTTTCTTTGTTATGAAGTATTTGCCTTCCGGAGTAGCTTTATCTCCTCTGAATTTTTTTGTACCGATCCAATTCTGGCCAAGCTCTGCATTGAATCGCCTGATTTCTTTTCCGTCTTTGTAAACGTAACAGGTTTGT
This sequence comes from Bacteroidales bacterium UBA6207, assembly GCA_002421995.1. Classification (GTDB taxonomy): domain Bacteria; phylum Bacteroidota; class Bacteroidia; order Bacteroidales; family F082; genus JALNZU01. The sequence goes on from DISP01000143.1 coordinate 9,920, forward strand.
GCAAATTTGTCAACAACAATTGCGGTTGAACCGTTTTTTCGCGACCAGTCAACTGTTTCCTGATGCCAGCGTTTCCATTTTGAAAGGTCGGCGAAGTAACTGCTCAGGTGCGCATGTGCTGCATCTACTGATTTGCTTATCAGATTGTTGGCCTCATCAAGGTTGTTTACAACGAGCAGATAAGCTTTTCTTTCATACGCTTTTTTTGATTCGAGGTATTTTAGTTTGGCATTGGTAAAATCTTTTCTTGCTTTTTTGTTTAACGGTAAGTCGGCATAGTTTTCGTCGAAATGATCAATTTTGTGACTAACCAGTTCCAGTTTCTTCAGCAAAGATTCACTCAGGTTTGCTTTGTCTTCGGTCATTTTCTTTACAGCTTCGTCTGTTTTAGAGCTGGCACTTTCAACCAGTTGGATCACTGTTTTATAATTCCGAAGAAAGAATGCTTTCTCATTTTCTTTTTGAAGGGCTTCTTTTGCGCCTTCATAAAAAATCTCAGCCTCTTTTATGAGTGAAGGGGCGTATTTTTCTGCTTCCTGTTCCTTGGCTGTTGCAATGCTTCTGTGACAAAGCTCCAGGCTTGAAAGCGGTGGATTTGGCGATAAAATATAAAGTGCCGCAAAAGTAGAGAGTGTGAGAAATAATAGTATGACAAGGATAAATAGTATTTTTTTCATTGGCGATTTTGTGGCTGTTTTCTTTCTTTGTTGACTTTCAGATGCTAAATAAAAATTTTCCCTCTTTTTCACGGCTGCAAAAATATTGAATTTTTACATTGCTAAATCTTGTTCTGTATAGTTTTCAAACAAGACAAAACCCCGGGAGGATATCCTTCCGGGGTTTTGTTGTAAGTGCTTTACTTCCAGTGATTCAAAATGCACTGTGAGGTAAGAAGATCTTACTTGCGACCGCCTTTTTTCTTGGCAATAGCTTCTTCCAATTCAGTTTTCAAAGAAGCAGCTTTTTCGCCGGCAGCTTTAACTTTGTCAAGAGCTGTGAGGTAGTCACCGTTGTTGATGAGGGTGGAAACCTCGGCAAGGAATGACTCAACTAAAACCACATCCCCCTGAATGGCTTCGAGAGCTTCCTTGCCTTCTTTTCCTTTGGGTGCAGCAGCCAATAATTCTTTTACTTCAGCAACCAATGTTGTAACTTCAGCAAGAGACTGTTGTGCTTGATTTTTTACTTCTTCCTTACGGGTAGCAGCGTTGGTTTTAACTTGTTCTGACAAGCTCATAACGTTGTTCAAAGTAGCAGTAGCTTTTTTGTAGCTTCTGAAAAGAGCAAATTTTGCATTCTGGTTTTCAACTTCCAACAAAGCAACATTCAATGAATCTTGTAATGCTTTGAATTCAGCTGGTACATAGCGTTCTGCTTCAACAGCTTTTGTAGCTTCGATAGAAGCTTTAGCGTTGGTGATTTCTACTTCAGGAGCTTTAGCGCAGCTTGTGAAAAGTACGCCGGCAATTGCAAACGCAAAAACGGTTTTTAAGAGATTTCTCATTTTAATAATTGTTATTTGTTAATAATAGTATTTAATCGTGTCCCTAATATTCAAACACCGTGCCAGAAAACGTAACAAACAGAATGTCAATAAAATAGTAATATTCGGTTTTGAGCCGCTGCTCTTTTCAAGCTGAATTGCCTGTTTTTTTGACTTTTTTTCAGACAGTCTGTCAAAAAAAAATACACTAATTTTCAGAATTCTCCTGCTGGTGTATTTTAAACTTCTCCATGCGTTCATAGAGCATCGCCCTTGAAATGCCAAGCAAACGCGATGCCTTGGCCTGGTTCCATCGGGTATGGTGCAGGGTTTTCTCGACCAGTTCTTTCTCGGTTTGCTCAATCACATATTTATAAAGGTGTCCGTCGTAGGCGTCAAGATCTGAAGGAATGGCTAACCTGGTTTCTTTTTGGGTTTGCTGATTGTTTTTAATATCAGATTTAAGTTCCGACTCTAATAAATCCGGGGTAATAACGTTGTTTTTGCTAAGCAAAATTGTTCTTTTTATCAGATTTTCAAGCTGACGAACATTTCCCGGCCAATGATGATTCATAAGTAAATCAAGGCTTTCGGGTGGGAGTGAGGTAGCCGGGCGTTTCATTTCGTTTGTATAACGTGCCAGAAAATAATTTGCCAGCACAGGAATATCACCTGCACGCATACGCAATGGCGGGATGGTAATGGTCACTACTTTCAGCCGATAAAACAAATCTTCCCTGAAGCGTCCTTCTGCGATGGCTTGTTCCAGGTTTTTATTGGAGGCTGATACGATACGCACGTTTGTCGAAATTGATTTGTTGCTTCCAAGGCGCTCAAAAGTTCCATCCTGCAACACACGCAGCAATTTTGCCTGAAGCGTGAGACTCATGTCGGCAATTTCATCCATAAAGAGTGTGCCGCCGTTGGCTTGTTCAAACTTTCCGGGTTTCGGTTGACTTGCATCGGTAAATGCACCTTTGTCATACCCAAACAATTCGCTTTCGAGTAAATTATCCGGAATGGCGGCACAGTTTATGGCTATAAAAGGCTTTTCAGTTCTGTCACTATACCTGTGAAGCGCCCTCGCCACCAGTTCTTTTCCCGTTCCACTCTCGCCCGAAATCAGTACACTTACATCCGCTGCCGCAACCCTCCCGATCATTTTGAAAACTTCTTTCATCGAAGCACTTTGACCAACAATTTCGCCGGGATGGATGTTTTGTGTTTGTTCATTTCGCGACAACTCATTGTTTGATAATACTTTAATGCTTAAAGCTTCTTTTACCAGGGTTTTGAGTCGTTCGATGTCAAAAGGTTTTTCGATGTATTCGAACGCACCATATTTCATCGCGCCAATAACTCTTTCAGTGGTGCCAAAAGCTGTCATGATTATTACCGGCAGATTCGGATGTATGACTTTCACGCGCTGAATGGCTTCAAGGCCACTGATGCCAGGCATTTCAATATCCATCAAAACCAGATCAAACGTTTCTTTTTTTAAAATGTTTATGGCTTCGAGTCCATTGCTTGCTTCTGAAATGGAAGTTTCATTGTCGCGGAAAAACTTCCGGAACGAATACCTCACATTGTCTTCATCATCAACAATCAGAATTTTTTTCATGCCTTATAAACGTTGTCAAGTGGAAGAAAGAGCGAAAAACAAGCGCCTTTTTTGGTGTTGTTTCGGGCTTTAATATAGCCGTGATGCAGGTCGGCGATGCGTTGCGAGATGCTGAGTCCCAGTCCGATGCCTTGTTCCTTGGCCCTCACAAAGGGATCGAAGAGCGTGTCGCGGATTTCGTCGGGAATGCCTGGTCCGGCGTCAACAACATCAATCACCAGCATTGGAATCAGTTGTGGCTCAATGATTTCTTTACGGCTGATAATCCGGATGGTTCCACCTTTTGGCATCACTTCAACAGCATTGTTGAGCAAATTTAGCATTACCTGTTTAATCATATTTGGATCGGCGCGTAGTGTAAGGCTGTTGTCTTCAACCAATGTTTCAATTTCGATATTGCTTTGTTTGAAACGCGCTTGCATGAGCTGCAAAACGGGTTTGATACAGTCTTCAGGTGTAATTGTTTGGAGTTGAGGCTTGGCTGGTCGTGCATATTTGAGAAAGTTTTGCAGAAAATCTTCCATCCGGCTTATTTCATGAAGCATAATTTCCAGATCATCTTTTTGTTCCTGATTTGCCTGTAATTCGTTTAACAAACTGTGTATTAACATTTTGATAGATGTGAGCGGATTACGTATCTCATGTGCAAGGGCAGGGGCAATGCGTCCGATAGCTGCAAATCGTGCCGAACGTTCGAGCAATTCGCGGTTTTGTCTGAGGTCTTCATTGGCTTTGGAGATGCGCCCGATTAACCTGTTGATATGCAAATCAAGCTCTTCGAGTTCTTTGCCGGGTGTCATCCTGATATGTTCAACTACTTCGCTGCCGGCTGCATCCCGCACCTTTAAAACAAGCTTATATATCGGATTCAAAATGATTCGGGCAATCAACCAGCCGAGTATCAAACCCATAATGATGCCACTGATTCCAAGTGAATAGATCGAAACAGTGATGATGTTGTCATTGGTTTGTATGCTTTTTTCAAGCACGGCATGCGTTTGCTCTTTAATATCTATCAGTGTATTTGTTTTTTCTTCAATGGTGTTGATCAGATCCTGACTTGCCAAAACAATCAGTGCATTGGGTTGACTCAGCTTACCCTGGCGGTGCATCTCGATGGCGTTCCGCATTGTTTGCTCATAATTGGAAAACAGTGCTGATATTTGGGAGATTAACTTCTTTTCTTCTTCTTTCTGGGCTGATTGTCCCGACTTTTCAAGCAAACCTAAAAATGTTTTTTGTTCTGATTCAACAACCTTTAGCTGTTCATCGCTTTTGTCAAACAGGTGCGTAAGCGAAGCTGCTCTAACGCGGTAGAGCGCAAGCCGAAGCTCCTGCGCATTGCGGGTGCTTATCACGTTTTCTGTGATTAGCAAGCGGGTGTTTTCCTGTAGTTGATAAATGTATGAAATGATCAGGTAGCCACCTGCAAGCAACAGGGCTATACTAACCAGCGACCAGACGATCATCTGGTAACTGAGATGAAATTTCAGCTTTGGAATCCGCATCTTAATATGTGTCTAAACAGTTGATGCAAATGTAGTTAATTATGGCAATTACACATCATAGTTTTATCAGCGGGCGAAAGATCACTAAGCCAATTTTCTCTAATACATCTTACCGGAAGAAGTAAAACCGGCTCCAATCCATGATTGATTTTTAAAAACTTGCGCCACTGCTTCTTCATATTTTTCAAAGTCAGTGCTTCTCCGGATAAGCCTCCAGGCAAGCGTTGGCTCTGAAAACGAAAGACTTAGATATGACCAAAGCTCTTTCATTCGGCCAATCACTGCCGGGTTGTCGGCTTTTGCTTTTCTGCGCGTAAGATAGAGTTGCATGATGAAACGGTAAACTATATCTTTTCGGATTGAATAGTCATTTGGTGCAATCGCTTTGATGTCGGCAGCAAGAAAAGGATCGGCCAGTATTCCCCTGCCAAGCATCCATTTGCTGACCTGCGGAAATCGCGTTCCGAGCAAAGTGTAATCAGTCAAATTAAAAATATCACCGTTGTAAACGATTGATCCCGTATAGTTGGATACTATGTTTGCAAACTTTTCGTGGTCCGGCTTTCCGCCATACATCTGTGTGCCCAACCGTGCATGAACAATGAGCTCACTCAGCTGCATCTGTTCAAAAATCGGAATTAGTTCGTCAATTTCGTTGCTTCCGTAGTAACCTAATCTGCATTTGATACTAAAATCTGTTTTGAAATTTCCGGCAGTTCCTTGTGCGATTTTGGCTACCAAATCGGAATAGGGCATGAGTCCGGAGCCTCTTTTTTTTCGGGCAACTTGCGGATAGGGACAGCCCATATTGAGATTCACTTCTTTGTAGCCAAGCTTCGCACATTGTTCACTAAAGCGTATTATTTCATCAGGATCGTTGCTAAGAAGCTGAGGAACAAGATTATGTATGTTGTTTGTTGCCGGAGCAATTTCTTGCGTGCGCAGATTTTTGCTGTTTTCGGTGTGAATTCCCGAGAAAAAAGGAGTAAAAAATTTGTCTATTCCCTCAAAATGATCAGCAAACACATTTCTGAAATGAACATCCGTAATTCCTTGAAATGGGCCAAGGTGCAGTTCTGTTTTCTTCAAAGCAGCTTAATCTTATTGATTAGGAAGTGATTTTTTAGGCAGAAGCATTCGTGCGATGGTACTCACAGCAAAAATTAAACTAATAAACACTGCAATACGTGAAAGGTAATCGCCATATTTTACAAAAAATGTAAGCGATTCATTGGCAAGCAATTGCTGTTTGATAACTGCCTGCTCCATATAAGGAGTGGCTTGATAAATATCGCCACGCTGATCAATAAAGCCCGAAATGCCTGTATTGGCAGAGCGTGCAATGCTTCGGCGGGTTTCGATGGCCCTGAGTCGCGCAAAACTAAGGTGTTGTTTGTGGCCCGGGCTGTTACCCCACCAACCGTCGTTTGTGATGATAAAGATAAGGTTGGCTCCATTTCTGATAAATTCTGCAACAAATTCGCCATAGACTGATTCGTAACAAATTACAGGTGCCACCCTGAAGCTGCCGTCTTTATGTTTGAATATTTTTCTGACGTTGTCCACTTTCAGTGTTCCAACTGTACCTCCCAGATTGATGGCAAAATCATTCAGTGGGCGAAGAATACGCCACGACGGCATCATTTCAACACCGGGTGTGAGTTTTGATTTATGGTAAAACTGTGTGTTTGCACTCGTGTCGAGGCAAAAGGCTGTGTTGTGTGCAAAATAATATCCTTCGGATCGTCTGAATTTTCTTGCAGCATGGTCGTTTTCTTTGCCAGCCGGAACGTGGCTAAAGGTACTCGCACCTATAACAAACGTGATGTTCGGATGCTGTCCAATAAAGTCTTTGATTTGTTGCAGACTCGCTGATTTGTCAGTGAGCTCCATCCAGATTTCTTCCTGTATGGCCGATTCTGGCGACACAACATACAGTGTTTGAGGGCTTATAGCTCTGGCTGCCAAACTCAGATTCCTGTTTACAACTTCTGAAGGCGGCAACTCATATTGTTCTGTATAAGGATCAAAATTGGGCTGCACAACAACAACTTCGGCAGATTTGCCTTTTTCGGTGTAGTTTTGGTAAATGAGCAAGGAGACAATAAGTGGGAAAACCAAAACTATCAGCGTAAGACTTAGATGCTTCTTAAACGAAACAGACCGGAGTGAGCTTTCATTATAAGCTTTATATGTCTTATAAATCAATATGTTACTTAATAAGACCCAAAATGTTCCACCTGCGCTTCCGGTGTATTCATACCACTGTATCCAGCTGTGTTTTGATGCAAACACATGTCCAAGATTAAGCCAGGGCCAACTCAGATCCCAATCCAGGTGAAACCATTCCCAGCTCATCCAGTAAAAAATGAGCACTAAAAATCCTTTCGAATTATTATAGAGTTTGATTTTGGTGAGGTGAAAAAGCCAAAACACCGAGGTCATAAACAAGCTGTTCAGGCCTATGGCCATGATCGCTCCAAAATCGGTTGAGTTCCATATCCACCATGTTGTGAGGATATTCCATACAACAAAGCTTAGATAGGCATACCCAAACATACCTTTAATGCGTGCGTTGCCTTTTGTTCCACCCATTTCATCCTGAAGCCGGAGCAATGGCACGAACGCAAAAAAAGCAAGTGGAGCAAAACCATTTGCCGGCCATGCAAGGCTTAAAAGAAGAGCAGTTGACAAAGACAAACCAAAGCGTTGAAGCCTGTTCATATCCTTTACTTTTTGAGCAAAATTAGTGATCTTCTGTTTTCACGAACCGTTCAGCAGCATTACTTTGTGGTTAATTTTCCTTTGAAAGCTATTGCGCTTAATAAAGAAAATTATCAAAAGGATAGCGGATTGCGTGCATATCCTTGATTTCTGTATATAATAACTCTCTTAATTCCTGATAGTTATCTTTGTTTAGGGCGCTTATAAAAATACAAATGTCATCGCTCTTGGCCATCCAGGTTTTTTGCAACTCTGCAAGCGAAACGTTTCTTTTTGTAGCCGGCGTAAGGTCGTCTTCCGCTTTTTCCTCGAAGGTATAGGCATCAATTTTATTAAAAACCATGATGGTTTTTTTATTTCCGGCTCCTATTTCCTGCAAGGTTTGATGAACGGTTTCTATCTGTGATTCAAATTCGGGATGGGAGATATCCACAACGTGGAGCAATATATCCGATTCGCGCACCTCATCAAGCGTTGATTTGAATGATTCTATCAGTCCATGTGGCAGTTTGCGTATGAAACCAACAGTATCAGATAGCAGGAATGGAAGATTTTCTATCACTACTTTCCTGACAGTGGTGTCTAAAGTGGCAAAGAGTTTGTTTTCGGCAAACACATCCGATTTGCTGACAAGGTTCATTAGTGTTGATTTCCCGACATTTGTGTAGCCAACGAGTGCAACCCTGATCAGCTTGCCCCTGTTTTTGCGCTGCACAGATTGCTGCATATCAATTTCTTTCAGCCGCTCTTTGAGCAGGCTTATTTTATCGCGGATTACCCTTCGGTCAGTCTCAATTTCGGTCTCGCCGGGGCCTCTCAAACCGATGCCGCCTCTTTGGCGTTCAAGGTGCGTCCACATTCGGGTCAAACGCGGAAGCAGGTATTGGTATTGAGCAAGTTCAACCTGGGTTTTTGCGTGTGAAGTACGTGCTCTTTTTGCGAAGATATCCAGTATCAGGTTTGTTCGGTCGAGCACTTTGCATTCCAGCTCACGCTCGATGTTGCGCAATTGCGAAGGCCCCAGATCATCATCAAACACAACCAGCCTGATGTCTTCAGCTTTGATGTACTGTGCAATTTCTTCGAGTTTTCCACTGCCAACATACGTACGGAAATTTGGAAGGTCGAGTGCCTGAATAAAACGTTTTACCGGTATGCCACCTGCGGTTTCAAGCAGGAATTCAAGTTCGGCCAGGTATTCCTCAACTTTTTCTTTGGGTTGATGCCTGGTGATCAAGCCAACAACGACTGCTCTTTCTGCCTGTGGTTCTGAAAATGGAAGACGCGACATGTATTAGGTATGATTCCCGGTTTTTGAACTGCGATGGTGGTGATGGCTCTGCGTGTTTCGGATATCTTTGGTCACAAAATAGATGGCCGTCGCGAAAACATACAGGTGAAAAAAAATGTCGGGCAATGGATTTTTGCTTAGCAAGGTTGCAAATAGCTGATAGAAGCCTGCAATAAATACAATAAAGAATCCATATAACAGAAAATCAGCCCTTTTCATAATAAACATACCCATAGTGGCTGCTGCGAGTGCAATGATTAGTCCCCAACGAAGGGCCCAATTGCCGAAATTGTTTTCAAATCCTGGTTCAACCAGAAAAGGATAAACAACCGAAAGCAAGTACAAAACTGTGGCCGTCCTTAATAGGAGGGTAACAATTTTGTTTAAGTTTCTTCGGAATATATTACTCATAATCAAAGGTTAAAAATGTCTGAAACCTATTATCTCGCGCACCTCTTTCACCGTTTTCGCGGCACTTTCGCGTGCTTTTTCAGCTCCTATCCGAGCCACTTTGCTAATATACGCCTCATCAGCTGCCAGTGCAAGAATTTTTTCGCGTATTGGTTCTGTAAACAGAATCATATCTTCGGCCAATTGTTTTTTCAAATCGCCATATCGAATGCTGCAGTTGTTATACTGATCATCAAAAAACGCAACGGTTTCAGGAGTTGAAACCACTTTGAGCAAGCTGAACAGATTCTCAATCATATCAGGTTTCTGTTGATTCGGCATGGTCGGGCCGGCATCTGTCATGGCTTTCATCACCTTTTTTCGGATGGTTTTTGCATCATCAATCAGGAAAATTGCATTTCCCTCACCTTCAGATTTTCCCATCTTCCCACTACCATCAAGCCCTGGAATTTTCACCAGCTCCTCACCAAAATTATATGCCTGTGGGATGTTAAAATACTCGATGTTATACATCCTGTTGAACCTGCGTGCAAAGGTTCGGGTCATTTCAAGGTGCTGTTCCTGGTCTTTTCCTACTGGTACTTTATGGGCTTTGTGAATTAGAATATCGGCAGCCATCAGACTTGGGTAGGTGAGCAAACCTGCATTCACGTTGTCGGGTTGCTTGCGTGCTTTCTCTTTGAATGTTGTAACGCGTTCAAGCTCACCAAGATATGCATTCATATTAAGAAAGAGATACAGCTCTGCTATTTCTGGAACATCACTCTGAACATACAATGTGGCCTTATCGGGATCAAGCCCGGCGGCAAGGTATTCAACAAGCACCTGCTTCACATTTCCATGCAGATCCTGAGGTGTTGGATGGGTTGTAAGTGAATGATAATCAGCAATGAAAAAATAGCAGTTGTTTTCTTCCTGCATTTTGACAAAATTTTTCACTGCTCCAAAAAAGTTGCCGAGATGAAGATTTCCGGTTGGCCTTATGCCGCTTAATACGATATCCATGGGGCAAAGTTAGTTTTTATGTTTAAAAAATTCCCGTTTAAAACATAAACGGGAATTTCAGATTTTTTAGTTTTCAGATACTTAAAGGATCATTGTTTTGGTTAAAAAACTTGTATTCCATCACATGAAAGTTTTTCATCTCCCTGACTTTGAAACGTTTTCTGTATTTCAGCATCCATTTCATATGTATGGAGTAGAAGCCTTTTGTGATAAATGCAAAAATGTAGGGGTGAAGTGCCAGGGTGACATTTTTTTCGTTCTGATCCTGAAGGAGGTATTTCAAATTGTTTTCAACCTCATCAAGGAAAATTATCGAGGGTTTGATTTTTCCTGTTCCCTCACAAACCGGGCATTGTTCCAGTATTTCAACATTCATTTCCGGACGCACGCGCTGACGTGTGATCTGCACCAGGCCGAATTTGCTTGGTGGTAAAATCGTGTGTTTGGCATGATCGCGCGCCATTTCATCTTTGAGTTTCTGATACAGGTCTCTGCGATGTTTGCTGTCGTGCATGTCAATAAAGTCAATCACGATAATGCCGCCCATATCCCTGAGCCTCAGTTGCCTGGCAATCTCTGTTGCAGCTTCAAGGTTTACTTCGAGCGCGTTTTCTTCCTGACTATTTTCTTTGTTTACACGGTGACCACTGTTTACGTCAATCACGTGCATGGCTTCGGTGTGCTCAATGATGAGATAGACACCACTTCGTATCGTTACGGTTTTTCCGAATAATCCCTTGATTTGTTTATCAATGCCAAATTGCTCATAGATGCTTGATTTGCCTTTGTAAAGCTTGACAATGTCCACTTTTTGCGGAGCGATTGTATGAATGAAACTCCTGATCTCATCATAGAGCGATGCATCATTCACATGCACACTGTTGAATGATTCGTTGAGCAGATCGCGTAGTATGGCTGAGGTGCGATCCAGCTCGCTCATTATCTTTACAGGTGCTTTGGCATTCAATAATTTGGCAGAGGTTTTTTCCCATTTCTCAACCAAACTGCGTAGGTCAGCATCAAGTTCGGCCACTTTTTTGTTTTCGGCCACTGTTCGGATGATTACCCCGTAGTTGTTTGGTTTAATGCTTTGAATCAATCTTTTAAGTCTGTTTCTTTCTTCGCTGCTCCTTATTTTTTGGGAAACCGAAATACGCGAAGAAAAAGGAACAAGCACAAGATAGCGGCCTGCAAAGGAAATTTCAGAGGAAATTCTTGGGCCTTTGGTCGAGATGGGTTCTTTGGCAATCTGAACAAGTATTTGAGCGCCAGAGGCCAACACTTGCGTGATTTTGCCGGTTTTTTCAATGTCGGGTTCCACACGGAAGTTATCCATGGTCACCGATTCGGGTTTGCCTGCAAGGGCAAGTTTTACGTACTTATTAAGGGATTTGATTTGCGGACCGAGGTCAAGATAGTGCAGAAATGCATCTTTTTCATAACCTACATCCACAAAGGCGGCATTGAGACCCGGCATTATTTTTTTGACCTTGCCAAGGTAAATATCGCCAACTGCATAGTTATTATTCGTCTTTTCCTTATGTAACTCAACAAGAAGCTTGTCTTCCAACAGAGCAATATCAACCTCCGAAGCCCGAGAATCTATTATAAGTTCTCTGTTCACTTGTATTCTTGATTTTTATTCAACAAATTTATTATCTTCAAGTTAGGCTTGTTTTGAAGGGTGTTTTCCGGAGGACTGTAATCCATTTGTACTTAAATGGAATAACACAACGCGGCACCAAAATGAGCAGCGTTGTGTTATCCTCGCATTCAACAATCACAAAAACTATTTCTTCTTGTGCCTGTTTTTTCTCAAGCGTTTTTTGCGCTTGTGTGTCGCCATTTTATGTCTCTTTCTTTTCTTCCCGCTTGGCATGACTTTAATTGTTAAAAATGAATGCTATTAATTATTTTCCACTGGTTTTAACCTGGGCAACAAATGATTTTGCAGGTTTGAAAGTTGGAATGTTGTGAGCAGGAATAATGATTGTGGTGTTTTTGGAAATGTTTCTTCCGGTTTTTTCAGCTCTTCTTTTGATGGTGAAGCTGCCGAAACCTCTCAGATATACATTTTCTCCGTTCATCATTGAGCCTTTTACAGCTTCCATGAATGATTCAACTACAGCTTGAACAGCTACTTTTTCAACTCCGGTTTTGGTAGCGATGTCGGCTACGATTTCTGCTTTAGTCATATCTTAAATGTTTAAAAGATTAATACTGTGGTATTTTATTTGGCTGGCAAAGGTAAGAACATTTTTATATTTGAAAGATTTTTTTCAATTTTTTTTAACCTAAAAGGCTCTAAATAAAGATTTTCCTTTATGGCACTTGATTTTGCGAAGCATTTAATGCAATGGTACAACACGAATAAACGGCATTTGCCGTGGAGATTGACGAACGATCCTTACGCGGTTTGGGTTTCCGAAATCATATTGCAACAAACGCGTGTTGATCAGGGAATGGTTTATTATCAGCGTTTTATGAAAGCGTGGCCAAACGTGAGCGCATTGGCCAAGGCTTCTGAAGACGATGTGCTGAAGCTCTGGCAAGGTTTGGGCTACTACAGCCGGGCCCGAAATATGCATGCAACTGCTAAGCTGATTGTGCAGAACTTTAATGGCAGCTTTCCTTCGGACTACAACACGATCAAATCGTTGAAAGGCATTGGCTCCTATACAGCGGCTGCCATTGCGAGCATTGCCTTTGGTCAGACATTTCCGGCAGTTGATGGCAATGTACAGCGTGTGCTGAGCAGGGTTTTTGGAGTTTTGGAGGCCGTGGACGGAAAAACCGGAAAGAAACAAATTGACGACCTTTCGTGGCAACACATTGACAATGAAGACCCGGGAAACTATAATCAGGCTGTCATGGAGTTTGGTGCTTTGCAATGCCTGCCGGCTAATCCACAATGCGGTCAGTGCATTTTTCGTGAAAGCTGCTATGCGCTTTTGAATGGACTGACAGCAAGCTTGCCCCGAAAACAAAAAAAACCAACTCAAAAGATTAGATATTTCAACTACATATGGATGAGATGGCAGTCTGGAAACCAATCCTGGGTTGCTCTTGACAAACGATTGCATAACGATATCTGGAAAGGACTCTATGAGTTTCCCATGATCGAAACCGAGAAACCGGTTCATTTTGACGAAATCACTCTTTTGCCTGCTTTTCAGCAATTAGTGCAAAACAACAGGTTTAACATCAGGGCTCAATCAGCACCGGTTACACATCAGTTAACACATCAGAAAATTATTGCAAAATTCTTTCACCTCAATTTTGAAACCCCGCTTGATTTGATGAAGGAAAATAAACTATCTTTGATCAATCAAAGTGAGATTGGAAACTATCCCATTCCGCGTTTGATAGACCGTTATTTGCAACAGAATGAATTTTAACACCTTATACGAACCTAATAGTAATAAACAATGGCTGGATTGAACAAAGTAATGTTGATCGGACGACTGGGCAAAGACCCCGATGTGATTTCGTTTGAAAACGGCGGAAAGAAAATGACCGTCACCCTTGCAACAAGCGAACGCTATCGCGATCGTGATGGAAACTGGCAGGACCAAACCGAATGGCACAATATCGTTGCCTGGGGAAACCTTGCGGCAGACATTGCCGAAAAACGACGCTCCTATATAAAAGGCGATCTGTTGTTTATCGAGGGAAAAATTAAATCGAGGCAATATACTGACAGCCAAGGTGTAAATCGGAGTATCACAGAAATTATTGCCGAAAAAATGAACCTTATTTCCAAAGGAGGAGGCCAGGGACATCCCGGAGCTGAAGGAGTGAAATATGAAAGAACCACAGGTTCTGAATCTCATCCTTCAACGGAAGAACCTTTTGCGCCGATGTCTGATCATGGAGCTGACGACCTGCCCTTTTGACGGATTTTTTTATATTTAACTTAAAACCAATAGATTTTGTGTAATTTTGCTTCGGAATTCTAATTAATCTGTTTTGGAAACGCCTGATCCTGACCCTTATGCGAGTTTAATCGCACTTTTTACCTCAATCGTTTTTAATGGTATTGACCTGCCAATCATCTTGGAATTGGTGGTTCTGTTCGTTTTATTAATCCTTTCCGCAATGGTTTCGGGAAGCGAAACGGCCTTTTTCTCGCTTAAACCGAATGATCTTGCATTCCTGAAAAATGAAACCGGACAGGGGACCTCTCTTGTGATCAGATTACGCGAAATGCCAAAAACATTGCTTGCTACTATTCTGGTTGCCAACAATTTGATTAATGTTGCCATTGTTATACTTGCTTCGTACCTTACTTCAGCAATGATTGATTTTCAAGGAAATGCAGTTATTGAGTTTCTGGTACAGGTTATACTGATCACTTCGCTTATCTTGTTGCTTGGCGAAATAATGCCTAAAATTTATGCCAACAAGGAGCCTTTGAAACTGGCGCTTGCTCTGGCACCATTTTTAAACGTATGTGTGTATATTTTCAAACCATTGAGTAGTTTACTGGTTGCTTCAACTTCTTTTATTGACAACCGTCTTTCAAAGAGGAATGCCGGCATTAGTATGAGTGATATTTCGGTGGCAATTGACATCACCAGCGACGAAAGCACCCTGCCTGAAGAAAAGAAAATGCTAAAGGGGATCGCTTCTTTTGGCGAAAAAGAGGTGACTAACGTCATGAAATCAAGGGTCAGCATAACAGCGCTGTCAATAAACACAAGCTTTGAAAAAGTGATTAGCGTGATCCTTGACAGTGGTTTTTCCCGAATCCCGGTCTATGACGGAACTATTGATAAAGTTGTTGGTATTCTGTATATTAAAGATTTACTCCCATTTCTTCACCACGACGATGTGGATTGGGTAAACATGATCCGTCCGGCGTTTTTTGTTCCGGAGAATAAAAAAATCAACGACCTTTTACAGGAATTCAGGGAAAAAAAGATACATGTTGCCATCGTGGTTGACGAGTATGGAGGAACAGCAGGCCTCTTAACACTCGAAGATATTTTAGAGGAGATTGTGGGCGAGATAAGCGATGAATTCGATAAAGATGCCGGCAGCAGCTATTTTCGTAAATTAGGCAATGGTGTTTATCTTTTCGATGGCAAAACAAACCTGAATGACTTTTGTAAAGTGCTTGAACTCGATGATTATTACTTCGAAGATGTTCAGGGCGAATCAGATACGCTGGCCGGTCTGCTGCTCGAGCTTTTAGGTCGTATTCCTGAGAAGGGAGATTTGACGAGCTGTAAAGATTTCGGATTTGAAGTAACTGATGCCGACACACGTCGCATTAAGCAAATAAAGGTGACGCAACTCACACATGATGAAACAGCATAATTGGCTTCGAAAAGGCATTTTGTGGTCTGTCATCCTGATGTTGTTGACAGCCTGTGAGGCAGATTATACCCCAAAACCACGCGGGTATTTCAGAATAGATTTACCCCGGCAGAATTACCTTCCATACGAAAAAGCAAATCATTATCTTTTTGAATATTCAAGCAAGGCAATTGTTGAGCCCAAAACCGGGGAAGGTTCGCAGGATGACTGGTACACAATACACTATCCGGATTTTAAGGCCGACATTTACTTAAGCTATAAGCAAATTAATTCGGATCTGCCTGTTTTTCTGGAAGATGCACGAACTATGGCGCTCAAGCATTTGCCAAAAGCCAGCTCAATAGCCGACAGCCTGATCCTGATGCCCGGTTCAAAAGTGTATGGTATGGTCTATTACATTAACGGTAAAGGCGTTGCATCGCCCATGCAGTTCTACCTTACCGACTCGACCAATCATTTTGTGCGTGGTGCCTTATATTTTAATTTCAGACCCGAAAACGATTCAGTTGCCCCCGTTATTCAGCATATCAAATCAGATATTTTACATCTGGTTGGCTCGCTGAGGTGGAAATAAATGTTTCTCACATTTATCTGCACAGCGCATGAAACCCGCGCTGAATGTTTCTTACTTTTACCGCCGAAATTTATAACCTACATCTGATGAAACATTTTTTCGTTTTGTTTTTCGTTTTCTTGTTATTAAATGGAGCTTACGCACAGGAGCAGGAAACGTATAGAAGAGTGCGTATCAAGCTGGAAGGAAAAGACTTGGCTTTGCTTGGTCAAGCAGGTATTGACCTTTCCGAAGGAATTTTTAAGGCCGGCGAATCTCTTCAAACCGATTTATCAGTCACCAACATTGCCCGCATTGAAGCAGCCGGGTTTGAAGTTGAAACCTTGATCAATGATGTTGCTGCTTATTATCAACAAAGATTTGACGAAGCAAGCGGGACAACAGGCCAACGTAATCCTGCTGATGAGTTTCCGGTGCCCGCCAATTGGGAATATGGCAGTATGGGAGGATTCTATACCTATGATCAGGTGCTTGCGAAGCTTGATTTTATGGCTGCACAATGGCCTAACCTCATTTCGGTGCGTCAAGCCATTGATCCATTGAATCTTTCTCATCAGGGAAATCCTGTCTGGTGGGTAAAGATTAGTGACAATCCTGATATAAACGAAGACGAACCCGAAGTTTTATACACCTCGCTCATCCATGCCAGAGAAGGAATTGGTGTTCAGCAAATGATTTATTTCATGCTGCATCTGCTCGAAAACTATGAAAGCAATCCTAACATCCATGCACTTGTAAACAACCGGGAGCTTTATTTTGTGCCGGTTGTTAATCCTGACGGATACAAGTACAACCAGCAGACGAACCCGTCCGGTGGTGGAATGTGGCGCAAAAACAGGCGTAACAATGGAGGATCGTATGGCGTGGATTTAAACCGGAACTTTGGCTACAAATGGGGCTTGGACAACACAGGCTCATCACCTTATCCATCCGACGATACCTATCGCGGGCCTTCACCATTCAGCGAACCTGAAACACAGAATTTGAAGAAATTTGTTGAAGAGCATCATTTTACTATTGCCTTGAATTACCATTCTTACAGTAATCTGCTGCTCTATCCCTGGGGTTATACGGATGTGCCTTGCCCTGATGATGCTATATTTCATACACATGCCACAATGATGACGCGCGACAACAATTATACATTTGGTCCGGCATGTACAACTATATATCCAACAAATGGAGGATCAGATGATTATATGTATGGAGACACTGAGACCAGAAACTCTGTCTTTGCTTACACAGCCGAACTTGGTAGTTCATCTGATGGGTTTTGGCCATCAATGAACCGCATCATTCCACTTTGTCAGGAAAACATGATACAGAATATGTATGCTGCTTATCTGGCCGGCGGCTTTGGAAAAATCTCTGATCTGTCAGAACCTATCATTGGTCAAAAAAACTTTAAGCTGCACTTTGGCCTGCAACGTGTCGGATTTGGTGAGTCAAACGGCTGGACTGTGCGAATCGTACCGGTTGATGATATAATTGTTGCTGTGGACGAGCCAGTGCAGATTGCATCGCTAAATATGTTTCAAACAATTGAAGATTCAATAGGAATCACGTTGAATGACCAGATTCAGAGTGGTGCTGTTTTCAAATTTTTGCTTCAGCTCGACAATGGTGAGTATGTCATTAGCGATACTATTACCAAGATGTTTGGAACAACAACCACCCTGCTCGATGATAACTGCAATCAACTAATCGGCTGGACATCAACAAACTGGGGAATATCCACCAGTTCTTTCGTTTCGGCTCCCGCTTCAATTACCGACTCACCATCGGGAAATTATGCCAGCAATGCAAACACATCCATCACGCTCACACAACCTGTTAATCTGCCTGAAACACCTTATGCAATGCTTAGCTATTGGGCTAAGTGGGAAATTGAGAAAGATTGGGATTATGTGCAGGTGCTCATCAAGCCCACAGGAACTTTTCAATGGGTGCCTTTAACGGGTTTGTACACCATTCCCGGAGGAAGCAATCAATTGCCTGGTCAGCCTTTGTACGATGGAACATCTGGATGGGTCAAAGAGCAAATTGATCTTACCCAGTATGCCGGCAGCTCATTCCAGCTGAAATTTGCGCTCTCAAGTGATGGCTCAGTGGTTGGAGATGGATTTTATTTCGACGATATCAAAGTGGTGATGCTTAATGTTGAAACTTCGATAGACGAAACAAAGACAAAGCCGGCATCTTTGAACCTGTTTCCGAATCCTGCAAACACTTCTGTTGTTTTAAGCACCGAGAAAGGATTCAAGCAAGGTGATCTGATTCAAATCGTTGATATGCAGGGTCGTGTACTTCTAAGCTATACCTCCGGTCACAGTACAACACAAATTGAGCTGTCGGTATCAGAAATTCCTGCCGGAGTGTATCTTGTTCATCACCAGCAAAGTGGAAGTGTTCCTGCCCGCTTAATTATAAAATAGTGAATTATTAGTCAAACCCTCTTTCTGTTACAGGGAAAAGGGTTTGATTATTCTCATTGATCTGGCAATGAATTTTGCAAGCTTTTCTGAAAAAAATAGAGAAAAGCTGCGCACTGCACAATTTAATGTACCTTTGGTGTCGCACATCCGGGGAGGGAACGGGTGGCATCAACCGAAGTTTAATTACTCTATTGGTCGGCCTATGATTGAAACGGTTAAAATGGGGAGATTGCGCTGGCACCACATCCACCAGCCTGTTGACAAAGATTTTGATTTTCTGCATGACAAATTTCATTTTCACCCTCTGGATATTGAAGACTGTAAGTCGTTGAACCAGCGGCCAAAAATTGATATTTATGATGACTATTATTTTTTAATCCTGCATTTCCCAAATTTTGACAAGCAAAATCTTTTCATCAAGACAAAGGAGGTTAAGATTTTCTGGGGCGAAGATTATATAATCACCATCGAGAAAAACCCCTGGATCACAACACAAAAGTTTAATGAATACAAGAAGATCGAGGAAAACGATGAAGATTTTGAGATAGGCACGTCGGATGCTTTGCTCTATAAGCTGATCGAGCGACTTATGTCGGAATCAATCTACCTGTTGCGTAAAACCGGTCTTGATCTTGAACTTATTAACAGGGAGTTGTTTAACAGCAAACCGGTCAAAATCATTGAACGGATTTCTGTGACCCGAAAGAACATAATTCTCATTAACACCATCTTCAAGCCTCAGCTCAGGCTGTTTCATAAGTTTGAGACAGGTCAGATAAGCGGTTTTGCCGACAATATGGAAGAGTATTGGGGAAATATTCTCGACTACTACCAAAAAGTGTGGGATATGACCGAGGACTACGAAGATTTGATTGAAGGTCTTTCAAAAACCTTTGATTCAATGCAAACAAACAAGACCAACGAAATCATGAAAATTCTGACATTGATTTCGGTCATTATACTTCCTCTCACGTTTATCACGAGTTTATATGGCATGAATGTGTTTTTGCCTATGCAAGATTTGCACATTGCCTTTTGGGTGCTTGTGATTGGAATGGGCGCACTCACAATCGGAATGATTTTTTACTTCAGGCGCCGTCGCTGGATGTAGAAGTTCTGGGTTCACCTGCTTCGACGGGGTGGAAAATTTTTTCTTGCTGGCCGATGCTGGCTTTATGTACAATTTCGAGCATTTGCAGCAGAAAAGCCTGATTCAAACCAAGATTTGTTCCGATGGACAGCCTGTCGTCGAGGATATGTTGCCAGCGTTTCAGCTGAAAAATCGAAAGGTTGTTTTGTTTTTTATACCGACCGATTTCATCAATTATCTCCATACGCTTTGCAAGCAATTGCAGCAATTCACCATCAAGTTTGTCAATCTCGGTCCGGAGTTTTTCGAGGGTGATGTCGAAACCACTGTAATTGTGGTGTTTGCGCACCTTCAGATTGTTGATTAAAAGCTTTAGGTCGCCGGGTTTTATTTGTTGCGCAGCATCAGTTTTTGCGCTATCCGGATCGAAATGACTTTCAATCATCAGGCCATCGGTATCAAGATCAAGGGCTTTTTGAGCTATCACAGCCAAAGTAGAACGCTTTCCACTGATATGACTAATATCGGTAATTATAGGAATTTCAGGCAATAAGCGCTTCAATTCGATTGGTATTTCCCACATCGGGGCATTTCGGTAAGGCGATTTGGCAAAGTAATGAAAGCCCCTGTGGATGGCAGCCAGATCGGTGATTCCCACTTTGTGGAAGCGCTCGATGGCGCCCAGCCACAACTTAAGATCAGGTGTAACAGGGTTTTTTATAAAAACAGGAATGTTGATGCCTTTCATGGTTTCGGCGAGTTCCTGCACCGAAAAGGGGTTCACAACGGTGCGGGCTCCAATCCACACAGCATCAATCTGATGTTTCAATGCCTGTTCAATATGCGAGGGTTTTGCAACCTCAATCATCAGGCGAAATCCGGTTAATTCTTTCACCTTTTGCATCAGATTCAAGCCCTGAGCACCCAGTCCTTCGAAATCACCCGGTCGTGTTCGTGGTTTCCATATGCCTGCCCTGAAATAGTCGAGCCGTGGCAATTCTTTCAACCCCAATGCAGTATTGATTAATTGTTCCTCGCTCTCAGCACTGCATGGGCCACTGATTATCATGGGTGCAAAACTGTTTTCTGCCGTCTGATTCTCCTCTCCGGGACTATTCAACTTCATGGGTTTTTGTCAGCAACAAAGGTAATGATACCTTTTGTTTTTTTACTTTTATTACAACAACTCATAAAACAAGTGATACGCGTATATGTTTTTAATCAGCTATTCAATTATCAATGGCAAATATGTAATCAACTGAAATACAATATCAAAGAATTTAATTTTCAGAATTTTGAACCAAGCAAAGCGCTTTTTTTGTTTTTTTGTAAACTTTTCAACAAAATCCGAAAACACGTGAGACGTACTGAAATTAAAGAAGCGCTCCTGAGTGAAAACTTTGAGCTGGAAATGAATGTGAAAGGCTGGGTGCGAACAAAACGCGCAAGCAAGAATGTAGCTTTTATAGCCTTGAATGACGGTTCAACCATACACAATCTGCAATTGGTTGTGGATCTGGAGAAAATCCCCGAAGAAGCACTGGCGCTCATGCACACGAGCGCTGCAGTGTCAGCCACAGGTCATCTTGTTCCTTCGGCCGGAAGTGGTCAGCGCGTTGAGCTTTCGGTAAATTCTATTGAATTGCTTGGCGAAGCAAACCCTGATGAATATCCGCTACAACCTAAAAAGCATTCACTTGAATTTCTGCGCGAAAAGGCTCATCTTCGCTTCCGAACCAATACGTTTGGAGCCGTCAGCCGAATCCGTCACGCGATGATTTTTGCAATTCATAAGTTTTTCAACGATAAGGGATTTTATAATATACACACGCCGATCATTACAGCCTCTGATGCCGAAGGTGCCGGAGAAATGTTTCAGGTTACAACTCTAAAGCTTGATAATCTTCCTTTAAACGAACAAAAGGAAATTGACTTCAAGCAAGATTTCTTTGGTCGCTCTGCCAACCTTACGGTGAGCGGGCAGCTTGAAGCAGAGCTTGCCGCCCTGGCTTTGTCAAAGGTTTACACATTTGGACCTACTTTCAGGGCCGAAAATTCAAACACATCGCGCCATCTGGCCGAATTTTGGATGATAGAGCCTGAAGTAGCTTTCTTTGATATCCATGATGATATGGATCTGGCTGAAGAAATGCTTAAATACCTCATTCGCTACGCTTTGGAGAACTGTAAGGATGACTTGAATTTCCTTAGTAAGCGTCTCGAAGAAGAAGAGAAGAACAAAAAAGCTGATGAAAAATCAATGGAACTTATCAGTAAACTCAATTTTGTGCTCGAAAACCCTTTTGAAAGAATAACCTACACCGAAGCCATTGACATCTTAAAGAATTCGAACCACAATAAAAAAGGTAAATTCAGCTATCCGATTGAAAAATGGGGCGCCGACCTGCAATCAGAACACGAACGCTATCTCGTTGAAAAACACTTCAGGAAACCGGTAATTTTGACTGATTATCCGAAAGACATCAAAGCGTTTTATATGAAGCAAAATGATGATGGAACAACGGTACGGGCCATGGATGTTTTGTTTCCGGGCATCGGCGAGATCATCGGTGGTTCGCAGCGCGAAGAACGCTATGACAAGCTACTGCAACGTATGGAAGAAATGCATGTTGAGCCGGAAGGTCTGTGGTGGTATCTTGAAACAAGGAAGTTCGGAACAGTTCCTCATGCCGGCTTTGGGCTCGGCTTTGAGCGCCTGATGCTTTTTGTAACCGGAATGGGCAATATCCGCGATGTGATTCCTTTTCCGCGAACACCACAAAACTGTGAGTTCTAGTACCTGTGAAGTTCGTTCATAATCATCTTAAATCGGCATGATTTTGGTAAAACACATTTAAGATGTTAATTATGAATAAGTTAAAATTCATTGAATAGTTTTTTTTGTAATTCAGAAAATTTTTATTGTAAATTCGTGATGGAATTCTGGCCATATTGCCAGTCGGAACAGATATTTTAGTGCTTATGCTCAATCAAAGGCTACAACAAAAACTTCTTCAGAAGCTTTCTCCTCAGCAAATCTTGCTGATGAAGCTGTTGCAGATACCTTCAATGGCACTGGAGCAGCGCATTAAACAGGAGATTGAAGAAAATCCCGCCCTTGAACTGGAAGAAGGCTCAGAGTTGCCCGAAGCCGAGCAGGAAGAAACGGATTACAGCGATGATGGCGATTACGATGAGGACGAACACGATGATTATGATGAAAGTGATGATGAGTTCACCTTTGATGATTACATTGCTGATGACGATGACGAAATTCCGGATTACAAAACGAGCATCAACAACAGCAGCCCTGACGACGCCAACTACGATATTCCTTTTGCAAGTTCAGACAGTTTTCAGGAGCTTTTGATACAGCAACTTGGATACAGAAAACTTGATGAACGAAAGGTAAAGATAGGGACATATATCATTGGCAATCTCGATGATTCGGGCTATCTGTCACGTCCATTGGATGCAATGGCCGACGATTTATTGTTTGGTATGAATCTCAAAACCAACCGTAAGGAACTGGCAGAGGTGCTGGCGATAATTCAGGAGTTTGATCCGCCGGGAGTTGGTGCCCGAAACCTGCAGGAATGTCTGATGCTGCAATTGATTCGTCTTCAATCCGAAGAGCTGGATAAGGATTACAGTCTTCCGATAATGATCATTGACAGGTTTTTCAATGAATTTACGAAAAAGCATTACGACAAGATCATCAAGCGTGCCGAAATCACCGAGGAGGAGCTCAAAGAAGCATTAAACGAGATATTAAAACTCAATCCCAAGCCTGGTGGAAGCGTTTCTGATTCTGCAAGAGAGAATCAATATATCATCCCGGATTTTATTATCCATATCAATGATGGGGAGCTTGAGCTAAGCCTCAGCAGCAGGAATATGCCTGAGTTGAGGGTGAGTAAAACCTATGGCGAAATGCTAGAAATGCTGGCAGAAAGCAAGAAAAGCCGCTCCGAAAAGGAAGCGCTGGTGTTTATCAAACAGAAAATTGATTCGGCCAAATGGTTTATTGATGCCATACAGCAACGCCAAAATACGCTTTACGGAACCATGGCAGCCATCATGGAATACCAGCGTGCCTATTTTCTCAGTGGAGACGAAACCACGCTTCGACCAATGATTCTGAAAGATATTGCCGAAGTGGTTGGACTAGATATTTCAACCATCTCGCGGGTTGCCAACAGCAAATACGTGCAAACACCATTTGGCACTTTTCTTTTGAAAAGTTTCTTTAGCGAAAGCATGCAAATGGATGATGGCGAGGAGGTTTCGACGCGTGAAATCAAGAAGATTTTAAGTGATTGTATCGAAGCAGAAGTGAAGGACAAACCACTCACCGATGAGCAGCTGACACTCATTCTAAAAGACAAAGGTTATAACATCGCCCGCCGAACGGTTGCCAAATACCGTGAACAGCTTAATATTCCCGTTGCCAGGCTTAGAAAAGAACTTTAGAATGATTGATCCGAATCGTTTTGAAACAAGGATTTCCAAAGTTGTTTCCATCTTATTTCACCCGCTTTTGATGCCTTCGTGGGCCTATTTATCAATCGTGTTTTTTGGCGATCCGGTGCAGCATGAACAGGATTATCTTTGGCTTCTGATATATGGATTTTATATCAACCTGCTCACTTTTGTTTTTCCGGTTGCTGTTTTTTTATTGATGCTGCGATTTGGTTTGATCAGCGCACTCGAGATGCCCGGCCGGCATGAGCGTAATGTGCCAATACTGATAACAGCTGTCTTTTTTTATATGCTGTTTCATTTTTCACGCAATTGGGAAATTGATCCTGTTTTTGGTTTGTATATGCTTGGTGCAACGATTCTGAGCCTCGTTGCAATGCTCATCAACTATTGGTGGAAAATAAGTCTGCACGCCATTGGAGCCGGCGGACTTTTGGGTGCAATTTCAACCTTGACTTACTTCTTGAATCCGGCTTATTTTCAGCTCGTCCCCCTTGTTGTAATTTTTACGGGTGTGATCGCTTTTTCACGTTTGAAACTTAAAACACATTCGCAATCAGAAGTTTACGCCGGACTATTGTTGGGATTTAGTGTGATTTTTTCGCTTTTTGCAGCGATGGTTGGTTGATTGCTTTATGCTTACATCTGATTTATAATCTGAATCTTTATCATTTGTAAATCGAAGTGCTTTTCGGCAGGCTCTGTTTTGTGTCTGTCCAAAATGCCTGAAGCTTTAGCTTTGAATTCGAAAGCGCGCATGCAAAGAATGGAATGTCTGGAGGTTGCTAATGTAAATAATTGACATGAATTACATGCAAAAAGAAGCTGTCTGACTATGCAAGCAGCTTCTTTTTATATTAATAGCAATAAGCCAGCTAAACGATGCAATTGTTAATATGGCGTAATCGTTAAACCAACAGAAAGCGGATACATCTCGGGGCCAAGTTCGCGTTGGAAAACCCTTGTGGGTTGATAAAAAGCAAAAACATTGATCCATTTATAACCAACTCTCAAAGTTGGTCCAAATGTATATTTTTCAATTGCATTCACGCGCTTTTCCTTTAAGAGCCTGTATGGGCCTGCTTCTTCTGTTTGTCCGCGGTATTTGACTTTGCTGTCGAGTGCAATACCCATCTTGAATCCCAGTCCAATTTTCCAGTTTTCTTTGAACCTGAATCGAAATTCAGCCGGAATGTCCAGGTAAACAAGGCCAAGCTTGCTGCGTTTGTAGTTTAGCTTTTCATCAATGGGTGTAAAAACAATCGTATCAGCTCTAACATCATCAATCCTGCTGTTGCTGAAGAAGTTGTGTGTTCGCAAGCCGGCACCAATAGCAAAAATATGATTTGTTTTTGCTACCTTAAAATTATAAGTTGTCGAAAAGCTGAATCCCTGATTTATTGCCCGCATTTCAACACCAGCCGGTGCTTTGGTAAGGATATCTGTGTAAACATCAAAGCCGACGCTAACATTTTTGCTCGTCTTGCTTGTAATAAGCTGAGCCTGTGATGTGAAAATGATTGCCAACAACGCGATTAAAAGACCTGCTTTTTTCATATCTAATAATTTTCAGGATTTATTTGTCATGAACGGACAAAGATACAACAATCTTGTGATGCCTCTCTTAAGCTTCGTTAAAAATCAGTTTTGCTTTTGTAGTAGCTGCTTATCAGCTCTTGCATGGATGCACTGTTCCATTTGGCTGCCCCTGTTTTCCGGATCACAATTTTTCCTTCAGGACTGATAATCCAAGTGGTTGGTATGCTGTTTGTGCTAAATGCCGGCGGCGTTGTGCTTGCTTGTTGATAAAATGGCATATTGTAACCTTTTTTCTGCGCAAATTCGTTGACGGTAGAGGTTTTTTCGTCACTTACAAGCAAAAATACCGCCTTGTCACCAAAACCATCATACAATGCCTGAATGTCGGGCATTTCCGCAATACAGGGCGGACACCAGGTGGCCCAAAAGTTAAGCAAAATTGTTTGTCCTTTGAACTGACCAAGGTTCACAACCTGACCTTTCATGTCAATTAATTGCCAATTCCAGACTTCGTCAGTAAGCGTCTGTTGTGCATCGGACTCAATTGTTTTGGGCGACGACGCCATTAATCCTGCCATAAAGGCACTTATTTCTTTGCGGCTGGCAGGAATTATCATGCCGATGATCAAAAAAATAAACAGCAGATCGGTTATTTTGCTAAACCAGCCTTTGGTAGTCCAATATGTTTTCCAGCGTTTTTGAAGGTATTCTTTCATTCTTTATCGTTTGGTTTTAGCCCGTAATCCCCTTTTGCCGGTTTACAATTCCGGCGCGCTCATCGAGCAGGCGGTCAATCTCTTCCTCAGAAAGTCCCGGTCTTCTGAGCATCTCGTCAATTGCTTCTAAACTGTCAGGCTTTGTGGCAGGTGGAACAACAGTGACTTCGGTATAATCCTCTTCGCCCAGCTCTTCTCTCAGTTGTTTGATAAACATGCCAATCATTTGACGTACAGGTTCATTCATCTGTCCCATCATTTCAAAAGTGATTTGGTCTTTCATCATCTCGTAGTTTTTCAGAAACAGACGCATTTGTTCAAGTTGCATCCGGTTGATGCCGGGCACTTCATCTATAGGGTGTTTTTCCATCAGCCTGTTGAAGAGTCTGAAAAGCTCATCCAACTGTTTTTTGAAAGCTTCGTTGTCCATGTGTTATAATTCTGGAGTATAGTAAAACGCAAAAATCGTGCAATTCGTTCAGCATGACAGAAAATTACTTTCTTAGCTGACTAACCGAAAACAAATTACCGAACAGATTCCCTTTGCGTTGATGCGCTTTGAAATAGCCTTCGTTTACTTTTTGCACTTCTTCGATGGTGTAAAAGGCATTGGGATTGTGTGTGTTGATGATTTCCAGCGCATCTTTAAGATCCTTCTTTTTCACGATGCTGAACAGAATTTTCACAGGGCCGGTCTTGCCTTCGGCATCCATTGTTGTTACACCGTAATCGGCAGCACGCAGATGCGCAATCAAATCACTGGTATCTTTTTTTGGAATGATTCGTATGACAACATTGCCGATCGACATCTTCTCAACAAGCAGAATCCCAATATAGTTGCCTGCTGCAAAACCGGCGCCATATCCAATATATGACATAAAATTGTCGAGCTGTTGCATGATTTGACCGATGGCCAAAAGCCAGATGATCACTTCCAGAAAACCCAGAAACGGCGCAAGATTTTTAAGCCCGCGCGAAACAAAGATGAGCCTAATAGTGCCGATGGTAACATCCATGATGCGTGCCAAAGCTATGAGCAGCGGTAAAACTACCCAGTTATATGCTTCAGCACCAAAGAATTCCTGTAGGGCAACAGTCATAAATTTTTCTTATGAATTTGCATCAAAGATAACGCATTTTTGAGGTTGTGTGGCACAATCGCAATGAGGTGGGTTGGCGCTTCGGTCGAAGTTTGTATTTTTGTACAAATTGATAGTTGTTATGCCTTTAAACTTTAAACCGACCTCTTACCGGCTGAAATCCATGTCGTCAGGCATTGAGTTTCACGATTCAGGATGGCTACTCGAAACTCCCGGTGAAGACCAACCTGCCCTTGTAAGAGCCGTCTATGATACGATTCAACCTGATTTCAGCAAACATGAGAATGGTTTTTTTCGCTTTGCCGATTGGTTGCCGCTTCGCAGGGTTTTTGACGGGTCTTCGGCACCTGTAACCTACAAAAGTGAACGCCTGGCAGCTCATCTGGGGCTCCAAAACCTCTTTGTTACCTTTAGTGGTTGGTGGCCCGAAAAAGGTGTGTTCATGCCAACATGCTCGTTCAAGGAAACTGAGGCATATTCAGTGTGCGGCAGGATGACGCCAGATATGCAAAAGAAGGTTTTGGTGGTGGCTTCGGCCGGAAACACGGCTCGCGCTTTTGCCAAAGTTTGCTCTGCCAATCAAATTCCCTTATTGCTTTGTGTGCCGAAAGACAATCTCGATGCCTTATGGTTTAGTAATGCGCTGAATCCTTGTGTTAAGTTGGTCTGTACATCAAAGGGAAGTGATTATTTCGATGCCATTCATCTATCAAACATCATCAGTGGTTTTGAAGGTTTTTATGCAGAAGGCGGAGCAAAAAATGTGGCAAGGCGTGATGGGATGGGTACGACGATGCTGTCGGCCACAACTTTTATTGGAAGCATTCCGGATTACTATTTTCAGGCTGTTGGCAGTGGCACCGGTGCGATTGCGGCCTGGGAAGCCAATCTCCGCCTGATTGCCGATGGCCGGTTTGGTAAGCATAAAATGAAGCTGATGGTTTCGCAGAATGCGCCTTTTCAGCCAATTTATGAAGCCTGGAAAGCCAAATCAAGAGCCATGTTGCCGTATGATGATGCTGAAGCCCGCCAACATGTGGAAGAAATTGATGCCAAAGTGCTTTCGAACAGAAAACCGCCTTATCCGATCATTGGTGGCTTATTTGATGCGCTGACGGATGCCGGAGGCGATGTATTGCTGGTTGACAATGAAGCAGCACGTTTGGCAGCAGCCTTGTTTGAAACATTGGAAGGAATTGACATCCATCCGGCTGCGGCTGTGGCTGTGGCTTCACTCGTTCAGGCTGTGAATGATAATTGCATTCCTGCTGATGCCACCGTGATGATCAACATCACCGGAGGGGGAGAGGCAAGATACAAAGCCGAACACCAACTCACCTATTTGACCCCGGATATCATTCTGCCTCCCGATGCCTCAGCAGCAGAGATCAGGCAAAAGATTGGGCAATTGAAGTGGTGAAACAAGCTTGTTGCAGCCTAATGACTGATAGGATAGCCGATAGTGCAAACAAAAGAATAGTAAACTAAGACGTTATCATTAACCTTTTAGACGTTGAAAAAATTAGTCTAACCGTGTAATATTAAACTTAAAGTTTAAATTTGCACGGTTAATTGGATTTTTATTGTCATGTATTTAGTTCGGGAAATTGAGAATGATGTACGCAGAGCTCTCCTAAACAATCCGGTTGTGGCATTGATCGGGCCTCGTCAATGTGGTAAATCAACTTTGGTTAAACAAATGCTACAGGAAATTCCGCACAGCATCTATCTTGATTTGGAAAGGCCATCGGACTTACTAAAATTGGAAAATGCCGAATGGTTTTTGAGTACCCAAAAAGGAAAGCTGATCTGTATTGATGAAGTACAGCGCAAACCGGAGCTTTTTCCGCTCATACGCAGTCTGGTTGATGAATGGAATCAACCCGGGGCTTTTTTAATTCTTGGATCAGCCTCACGCGAGTTGCTTTTGCAAAGCTCGGAGTCGCTGGCAGGCAGAATCAGTTATAAAAGACTTACGCCTTTTCTTTTATCCGAAATACAGGGAAGGTTTTCATCGGAGATTTATCTTGCGAGAGGTGCTTTTCCCAGAAGTTTACTGGCTGCCGATGAGCGTGCTTCTTATGAGTGGCGAAGCGATTTCATTGCCACATATCTTGAGAGAGATTTGCTCTTTTGGCGAAATGTAACACCTGCCACCATGCGAAAATTGTGGCAAATGCTGGCACACTTAAACGGCCAAACTGTAGAATATGCCATGCTTGGAAGGGCTTTGGGGATTTCTTCGGTTGTTGTTAAAAACTATATTGACCTGCTTGAGAGCACCTTTATGGT
>DISP01000243.1 GCA_002421995.1 Bacteroidales bacterium UBA6207
ACAGCAAGATAGCTCATCAGAAAAACACCCAATGGTTTTCCGATCACCAGACCAAGCGCAATGCCAAGCGAGGATGGTTCGTTGATAAGCTGGCTAAAATCAGAATCGAGTGTCAGCGCGGTATTGGCCAGCGCAAAGAGCGGTAAGATGATAAATGCTACGGGCTTGTGCAAAAAATGCTGTAGCTTGTAGCTTGGCGAATCGGCATCACTTTTCCCAAACGGAATGGCAAAGGCAAGCAAAACTCCTGTGATTGTTGCGTGAACACCGGAATGAAGCATGAAATACCACATGGCCACACCACCAGCGAGATAAACCAATATGTATCTCACCTTCAGTTTGTTCAAAATTAGAAGCGCAGCAAATATCCCTAAAGAGATGAACAAATTGGTCAGCATCAGGTCTTTTGAATAGAAGAAAGCGATGATCAGAATTGCACCAAGGTCGTCAATCACAGCCAATGCTGTCAGAAATACTTTCAGTGAGAGCGGCACACGGTTTCCAAGCAGCGACAGCGCCCCAAGCGCGAAAGCGATATCGGTTGCCATCGGAATCCCGATCCCCGACTGGGTTGGGGTTCCATTGTTGAAAAGGAAATAAATTCCGGCTGGTATTATCATGCCGCCGATTGCTGCAAATATTGGGAGCAGCGCATCTTTGATGTTTGACAGCTCGCCTTTGTAGATTTCTCTTTCGAGCTCAAGGCCAATTAATAGAAAGAAAATGGCCATCAAACCATCGTTGATCCAGTGTCCGAGGCTGTGGCTGCCTAATTTTAAATGCCAGATATGCTGATAATCTTCGCCAAAACCCGTGTTGGCCAATACCAACGAGAGCACTGTGGCTGCAATAAGTATCATGCCACCGGCCTTCTCACTCTCAAAGAATTCTTTAAAAAGTTTGGTCATTGTATCTTCTTTATTGTTCGATTTAACAATGAAATGAAAACTTTTGTTCACCCACCCTTTCTTTCAAGGAGCGGTTGCACAAATTTTGCGAAATAATTCTCGTTGAGTATGTTTTGGGTCACAAATTTACCCTGATAGAACACGCTGTAGATCGTGTGGGGTATGAAATGATTTTGTGCCTGCTCGCGTGTGCTAAGAGGAACAATGGTTATCGGAAGCTGTCTTTGTTTTGCAATTTGTTCCAGTTCTTTGACATAGAATTCGGTGAATGGACAGGCATTGGTATAGTAAACACTCAAACCGGCTTTCACGTCCGAAGTTGCATTTTTTGCGCAAGCTTTAAACCCGGGAGCAGGAGCGTCATCTGTCAATGGGAGGTAATACAGCTCGAACCAGGGGGCAGCCTCATCGCATTTTTTGAAGCCGTTTTTAATGAAAAATTGCTTATCCGAAAGGAAAGGTTGTTTTTTTGAGCTTGTAACAACGGCAATTCCCTTCATTCCTTTTGCATCTTTCAAGCATTCCTGCAGCAGTGCTTTGCCATATCCTTTGTCTTTGTATTGGCCTGATACCCAAAAACAATTGATCAACATATAGCCCGGCGCATCTATTGGCACCCAGGCTTTTTCTGCCGGGACGTATTCAATGAAAACCTTACCCCTGATATCAAACTTTTTAAAAACATAGCCTTCATCAAATTGTTGCAAAAGCCATTCTTTTTTGGCCTGGTAGCCGGCTGCGCATTTTTTGTCGGAAAAGGCACAGCAGATGTGCTCGGCGGCAATGTTGGAAGCTGTTAACTGAGTAATGGTTTCCATGCAAACGGTGTTTTCTGTATATTTCAATTAGGACAAAAATACAAAAAGTAAACGCCAATGAATCCACTATTCATTGGCGTTTCAAATGATTATCGAACCTAATTCCCGTTGATCCGTGATTCCTTTTAAAAGAGTTTATAGGTAAAGCCCAGGCTTAGTTCACCTGAGAAATTCTTGTCGTACGATGTAAGTTCAGCTGAAGTTTGAATGGAACGGATCATAGAATTATTGCTGTTGTAGTAACCAGCCAACACAGCATTGAAAGTCAACTGGGGCGAAAGGTAGTAATGTCCTTGCAGCCTGAGTCTTGTTGATAAATTGTTTCTCGACTCTTCTTCTTCAAGCGGATCAACTTTGCGTTTTGCTTTATAAAAATACCGATATCCTGCCTCACCAAGAAGCGAAACAGATGTCCGGCTGTTTGGATAATATCCTATCTCATGGCTGACAGTGGCGCCAAAAGAGGGCTCTTTGTAAAATAATTCAGCTTCAGAGGTCATGATATCATCCTCAAAGCTTTTGGTGACAGAATAGGTATTCAATGGTGAAAATACAGCTTCGGCATAGGTATCGTGTTGCCATTCAGCACTTGTCGGCACAGAACGAAGGTAGCTTACCAGAATATCTGCACCAATTGCACGGTTCTGACCTTTGTTCTCTAAAACTGATTCCTGATCGGTTGCATCAAGATACTTATCTCTGCCAAAGTTTAAGTCAATCATCATTCGGG
The DNA here is from genome assembly GCA_002421995.1 of Bacteroidales bacterium UBA6207. GTDB lineage: Bacteria > Bacteroidota > Bacteroidia > Bacteroidales > F082 > JALNZU01. Next base: position 2,457 of record DISP01000243.1, read on the forward strand.
GAGCAACACCAAACGAAAACCTGCTACCCGATTCACGCTGTGGCCCGGCCGCAAAATTCCAGTTGTCGTTGAGAAGCGTAAACCACGATGCCTCCGATCCGGTTTTCAGACCCATGGTTTGCAGCATGGAATCAACTGCTGTGATCTCGCTGATTTTTCGCAACCTGCTGTCAAAATGCCTTTTGTTTTTTAACTGTGTAATAAATGAGGCAAAGGTTTCAATTTCTTCCTTATTTGGTTCGTGTTTGAGATTTCCTGATTTTTTCAGATCATCAAAAATATACAGTGCCAGCCTGGCATCCTGCACACTTTCGATCCTTCCCGTCCCAATAAGCAATGGAACATAAAGATTGATTTCCTGATTTCTGTCAATGGCGCTTTGAGCTGACTGATAATCAACCGGATCTTTGTCCTGACTGTTTTTTTGGCCGTTGTAGCGGTATTGAAGTTTTGTGTTTACCTCAAAAAACTGTAACTTATTGTTATAGAACCTGTTGTTTGTTTCTGCATACAAGTCGCCGATGAAACTCCGGTGTTTATTTTCTTCTGATTGTGTGCTGTTTTGATTGATTAATTCATTATTTCCGGAGATATATCCCGGGTTTAGCCCCAGTTGCAGTCTTTGGCTGCCCTGATAATGACGCCTGTTTTTGTAGGCATAGTAATTTGGCGTAAGAAGTCCGCTGATTTCAAAACGGTCGTTTTTCGACTCGGGCCAGCTATGGCTCCCGGCGTAGCTTTGTCTGTTTCCACTGGTAATACTGCCAAATGAGAATCCGGTTTCAAGCATTTTAAACTGATAATCAGGGTTTTTGTAATCTTTCAGTTCAAAAGTTTGCGCAAATAATCCAGATGTCAGAAAAATCATACTGACGAAAATGAGCGCGAGAATTTTAGGGGATGGTTTTGGTCTCATGATGTTAGTTTTTTAAGAAAAATTAATGAATTATTCGTTTTTAAGCAACAATTGTGCCATATACTGACCTTTGGGATGCGTAAAGTAGAAAAACTTCTTTCGGTTTTCTTACACTTCAAGGCCAGACTTTCTTTCGGTTTTTGGAATGTCAGATTTTTAAGAAAAGTGACGAAGTAATGAGAGGATTACCATAAGACTTGTAGGAGGCAATGTAACAACCTGCTTTAAATTGTGAAGCATCAAAATAGTACTGGGTCTGCCCGGGATTGGTGGGGATTGAGGCAATCACTTGGCCGGGCAAGTCGCGCAGCTCGATTGAACCATAAGAGTTGTCATCAGAAATGGTGATGGAAAAGCCGGTTGAAACCGGGTTGGGACTGATTTTAAGTGCGAACTGAGAGGCTGACAGTGGATCGTTGCCAAGGTTTTCGGCCAGCATCAGCCGCAGGGCAACAGGACGGTGGTCCGAAACATTTTCTTCGTACTCGTCCCAGCCTCCTCCAAGCACTAATTCCAGCTTTAGCGCCTCAATCTTTGAGGCATCATCGTCAAGCGAGCTGAAAAGTTCATTAGTGACCAAGATGTGGTCAAGATGCGATGGCCAGCCTGGATAAGACCAGCCGGAAGGATTGCCAGTGGCGATGCCAATGTCTGCAAACAAATAGTTTTCCTTGTCGTCCAGCACATTACGGAATATGTTGTTTCCAACCGGATCGGTTAATTCATCGTTATAATCGCCCACGACAAACACATTTTTATCGGGAAAATGAAGATCAATGTGCGATTTCAGGAGATCCATCGCTATCAGTCGCCTTGTTTCCTCATCCCAACTGTCCGAGATATTCAAATAGCCATCGCCGCAGCATTTTAAGTGGTTGTTGATGACAATAAAATGTTTGTTCTGAAAGTTGAAATCCATCACCAGCGGTCGCCGTGGAAATGGGCCTGAGTAGCCCGATCCGGTGTAGATTTCGTAGAATTGATTGACATCAACACGGTGATTATTGTACAGAAAAGCAAGACCCTGTGTTGACTGGACATAATAGCCGGAATAGTTGTTGAGCTTGCTTATCAGGCTGTTAAATGCGCTTTGGTCGCTTATTTCCTGACATGCTATCACATCTGCATCCAGTTTGTTGATGATCGCGGCAACATAGTCAACTGTATTTTGTTCGTTCTTAGGAAAATATTCCAGGTTCCAGCTTACAACTTCGAGCGTCTCCACAGTTGAGAAATTAATTTCACCAACACTCTGACCATTGAAAATCAATGGAATAAAAACAAAATACAATACAATTGCAGCTAATCTCACCTTCTTCTTTTTTTACCCGAATCACGGATTGCAAACCGGGTTGCAAAAATATCCTTTTTCTTGCTTGGGCAACATTTGCAGTTCGTACAATGCTTTATAGATATAGGGTGTTGACAATCAAAACACTAAAGCTGATTGAGCAATCGCATCATCAGCCTGAAAGAGTTGCCCGGGTTTGAAAGCTGGTTGACTGTACCGGCGAAATAGACTTTCTTTTGGGGTACATAAAACGCAAATGATCCCGATAGCCCTGAATGACCAATAAACTCCGGAATGGGTTTGAATGGCGAAATAATCCAAGGAAGTTTGAACCGCATGATCCCCATTCCATATTGAAGCGGAAACATCACGCTGTTCCAGTGTTGCATCTCATCAAAATAAAATTGCGGAAAGAAATAACCGGAGAAAAATGCTTTCAGAAAGACCATCGTCTCTGCTGCTGTTGAAGCAATGCCTCCATCAGCCTTAAAGGATGACAACGCCAACGGATTATTCATTTCTTTGGTTTTGTAATAAATATTTGCAGGCCGACGATCTTCCGGATTAACATAAAGCCATGTTTGTTTTAGATTCAATGGCATAAATATCAATTGATTAAACATCTCAGCAATGGTGTTTTTTCCAATGTTTTCGATGATCTTTCCAAGAAGCTGAAAGTTGCTGTCGGAATAATGTGCCTTGTTTTTTGCGCCCGGGGCAAAGTGTGGTTTCAACTNNCTAATGTGATCAAGAAGACTTTGTCCGTCAGCTTTGTCTTCAAAATAGTCGGGCAAACCGGATGTCTGCGACAGCAGATGTTTGATGGTGATATTTTTTGAATAATCTGTTCCTTTATATAAATGCAGTTTTTCAGTCACTTGCTCCGAAAGATACTTGGTAATCGGATCATTCACATCAAGCATGCCCATGCTTTGCCAACGCAGAATAATTGCTGTAACATACAATTTTGTGACACTGGCAATGAAATATGGCTGATCAGTACTCAGATTTCCAAATGCGTCGCAATATTCAGCTTCATCCTTGCTTATACACAAGCTTATTCCGAAAATGTTGCGGTTGTCAATACTATTTTTAAGCAGGGTCTCAATTTTTTGCTTGTTCATGGTGTTGAAAATAATTTGGTCTGACTGCAAAGTTCATCAAATTTCGCCACTATTGGCTTGCGGAGCGGATTTTTCAGGGTGTTT
>DISP01000249.1 GCA_002421995.1 Bacteroidales bacterium UBA6207
GTTTCGGCCATTGGTGCCAGCTACACCGGAGCCATGGCTATCACAACAACCAGTGGTCCGGGGCTTTCGCTTAAATCCGAAGCCATCGGTTTGGCAGTGATGACCGAATTGCCGCTGGTGATTGTTGACGTTCAGCGTGGTGGACCTTCGACCGGATTGCCGACAAAATCAGAACAAAGCGACCTGATGCAGGCACTCTTTGGCCGCAATGGCGAGGCTCCTGTGATTGTGATGGCGGCCAAAAGTTCGGCTGATTGTTTCTACAGCGCTTATGAAGCCTCAAAGCTTAGCCTGGAACATATGACGCCCACAATTCTGCTCACCGATGGATCACTTGCAAATGGTTCAGAGGTATTCAAAATTCCGGCTGTTGCCGATCTCCCATCAATTAATCCGCCATTGGCACAAGCCAACGACCCGGCTTACAAGCCTTATCGCCGCGATCCTGAAAAGCTGAACCGGCAATGGGCTATTCCCGGAACCGAAGGCCTGCGTCATCGTGTTGGCGGACTTGAAAAGGAAGATGGAAGTGGCAATGTGTCTCATGATCCGCTTAACCATGAAAGAATGACCTATCTGCGTGAGGCAAAGGTTCAAAAAGTGGCAGACTACATCCCGCTTCAGGAAGTTTATGGCGCCGACGATGCTGATCTGCTTGTTGTGAGCTGGGGTGGAACTTTTGGTGTGATGCTCACTGTGGTTGAAAAAATGCAGGAGCTTGGTAAATCTGTTGCCCTTGCACACTTTAAACACATAATGCCCTTGCCAAAAAATACCGAAGAATTGTTGGGACGTTACAAGAAGATTATTGTTTGTGAAATTAACAACGGACAGTTTGTCAAGTATTTGAGGATGAACTTTCCGCAGTTTAAGTACCTTCAATACAACAAGATTCAAGGTCTCCCATTCATGGTTGCAGAGCTCGAAGCCAAGTTTAATGAACTGTTAAATGACTAAGAACATGGAAAATCAAATCATAGAAACCGGTACGGTACAATTAACGAAAGAAGACTTCAGCAGCGATCAAATGGTTAAGTGGTGTCCGGGTTGCGGCGACCATGCCATCCTGCATGCAGTGGAGAATGTGTTTCCGGAGTTGGGAATCCCGAAGGAAGATTTTGTTGTAGTTTCAGGTATCGGATGCTCGTCCCGTTTCCCTTATTATATGAATACATACGGTATTCACAGCATTCATGGAAGAGCTGCAGCCATCGCCACCGGCGTTAAATTGGCCAATCCAAAGCTGAGTGTGTGGATGATTACCGGTGATGGCGACTCAATGGCCATTGGCGGAAACCATTTCATTCACACCATCAGGCGTAATATTGATATCAACCTGTTGCTTTTCAACAATAAAATCTACGGACTTACAAAGGGCCAGTATTCACCAACAACACCAAAAGGTTCTAAAACAAAGACAAGCCCTCAGGGTACTTTTGAACGTCCTTTCAATCCCGGAGTTTTGGTTATCGGCGCTCAAGGCACGTTTTTCGCCCGCACGCTTGATACAAATCCAAAGGCAATGACGGCAGTGTTTCTGGAAGCAGCAAAGCACAAGGGGACTTCGGTGGTTGAGATTTTGCAAAACTGTGTCATCTTTGCCAATAAAACACACGATCTGATCACAAGCCGCGAAACAAGAGACGACAATCAGCTTTTTGTTGAGCACGGAAAACCTTTGCTTTTTGGTAAAAACAAAGATAAAGGGATCGTGTTGAAAGGTACAAAACTCGAGATCGTTACATTGGGCGAAAACGGAGTTACAGAAAATGACATTCTCGTGCACGATCAGTTTGAAAAAGATCCCGGCGTGCACTCGATGCTTGCTTCCATGATGCCGCCTGAATATCCTGTTGCACTGGGTGTTATACGGTCAGTTGTTTCCGAAACCTTTAATGATGCAATGATGGCGTCAATTGAGCAGGAAAAGGAAAATTCGGCCATCAAAACCGTGGACGACCTGCTCAACAGCGGTCCTACCTGGGTGATTGATTAACCAATTTATGACAGCATAACAAAAGCCGCNNTTCAGCTTCTTGATTTGAAATACTCGTAAATTTTAATTTGCGAACGCACTGCATCATCTTCTTCACTGCGCATGCGGTAAGCATTCACCTCGGTACTGTCGGCGTGATTGATCAGGCGAGCCTTGCAATTGTCGGCCAGCTGGATGTGGAGCATGTCATGCAGTTCGCGTTGAAGTTCGGGGTCTTCAACCGGACAAACCACCTCGAAACGATGATCGAGATTGCGAACCATCCAATCGGCAGAAGCAATATAATACAATGGTTTTGCGGCATTGGCAAAGACAAAAACCCGGCTGTGTTCCAGAAAACGATCAATGATGCTAATTACTTCGATGTTTTCGCTCATTCCGGCCACACCAGGAATGAGCACACAAATGCCGCGGCAGATAATCTTGATTTTCACGCCTGCCTGGCTGGCCTGATACAATTTGCTGACTAAAAGATCATCAACCAAACTGTTCATCTTAAGAATACACCATGCGTCCAGACCTGCTTTTGCATTGCGTATTTCGATATTGAGCAGCTTAAGGAAATGCTTACGGGTTGAATAAGGCGAGATCACGAGTTTTTTCAGCGCAGGCGGGCTATATGGAGCCTCAAAAAGCCTGAACATCTGTCCTACCTCGAGGCCGATTTGTTCGTTACTTGTCAGCAAGCTGTCGTCGGCATACACCCTTGCTGTTGACTCGTTAAAATTGCCGGTACTAATATTTGTATAATAAACATCGCCCTCGGCTTCTTTTCGGCGAATTAGCAAAAGCTTTGAGTGAACCTTCAATCCGGGGATGGTTTTTATGACCTTCACACCCTCATCATGAAGTTTTTCTGACCAGAAAATATTTGCTTTCTCATCGAACCGGGCCTGCAGTTCGAGAAAAACGGTGACTGCTTTTCCGTTTCTTGCAGCATTCACGAGCGCGTTGATCACGTTCGAATCGCGTGCTGCACGATAAAGCGTCATTTTAATGCTCCGGACTTTTGGATCAATTGACGCCTCGCGCAGGAGGTCAATGATGTGCATAAAAGTATGGTAGGGATAATGCAACATGATGTCTTTGGACCGTATCACACTAAAAATGCTTTGATAGGGGGGGAGGTCGGGATGTCGTAGTGGTGGCAAGGGTTTTGCCCATAAGTTCTCATCGCCGATATGCGGAAAGTCCATAAAATCGCGGAAGTTATGGTATTTCCATCCAGGAATGAGAATGTCTTTTTTGTTGATTTTGAATTTTTTGAGAAGCATGTCGAGGATTTCGGCAGGCATATCGCGGTCATAAATAAATCTTACGGGAGCGCCGCGTTTGCGTTGTTTCAGGCTCTCGGCCATAATCTCAAGAAAACTTTTCGAAAGGTCGTTTTCGAGATCAAGTTCGGCATCACGCGTGAATTTCATGGAGTAGGCATCGAAAATGTCATAGTAAAAAGGAAGAAATATCTCCTCCAGGTTGTAGCGGATAATGTCGTCGAGCAACACAACCACCGACTCCACACCATCGTCAGGGAGTAAGAAAAATCTTGATACCCTGCTTGTTGGAACTTTCACGAGGGCATAATCATCTTTGATTTCCGGTTTTGAGCTCCTGAGCCGTACTACCAGATAAATTGAATTGTCGCGCAGACCCTGCACATCTTTGATTCCACTGAGCATGATAGGAAACAAAAAGGGCCTCACTGACTGGGTGAAGTATTTTTTCACCTGCCTGATCTGGTTTGCGTTCAGATCGCCAAAGCCAACAATGTTGAAGCCGTTGTCGCGCAGTTCGTCACGTACGGACATATAAGCATCCATGTATGCTTGCTCCTGCTGGTCAATGATTGCCCGAATGTGCTTGAGTGTTTTGGATGGGTCGTAGTTCAGAATCTCGTGTTTCTCTTTTTGCAACTCTTTTAAACGACGCATGGTGGCAACCCTCACCCTGAAAAACTCATCACGGTTGTTGGAATAAATGCCCACAAAACGCAGTCGCTCAAACAGCGGATTTGTCTTGTCAGTTGCTTCCTGCAAGACCCTCGCGTTAAAGTGTAACCAGCTGATTTCCCGATTGATTAGTTGTAAATTATTCATCTTCTCCAATTTTTCTGTCTCATTCCAATCCATCTAAGAGTTTTGGGAATATAACAAACTTCACTTCGAAGTCTGCATTTTTAATCATATCCCAGCGATCGGTCTTGAAGTCAAGGCCCACAACACCCGAAGTAGGTAGCCAGTCAATGGATGGAACAAGGAACAAATTTACAAAATTGGTAAGTGCAGGATTGTGTCCAACAATAATTACTTCGTTATTTTTATCTGAGATGTCAATGAATTGATCAAAGATGTGCTCTCCATCGGCTGAATAAAGACTTGGCTCAATGAGAATTGCTTCTTTTTCAAGACCAAGGCCTACTGCAAGATATCCGGCGGTTTCTCTTGCTCTAAGCGCCGAACTGCTTATGATAAGATCTGGTTTGACTTTCTTTTTTTGGAGAAAATCAATAATTTTTCTGGTGCGCTTTTTGCCTTTCTCGAGCAAAGGCCTGTCATGGTCTGAAACTTCCGGAAAATCCCATGAAGATTTCGCATGCCGCACGATGTATAGTGTTTTCATCTGTTTTATTATTTAAGTGTTCAGATGGTTAAGTTTGAATAAATTTGTACTAATTTTTCGATAAAACATGATTTTGGTCATGTTAAATTCATTAAAACTATTTACCCGGCTTGTAAAATTATGCAGACTTGTTGAAATACAGTGATATAGATGGTTAATAAATTGTAAAGCAATACTTTCGGTATCTAACAATTTAATATACAGTTTGTTGTATATGTTGACACTGCTATCATAAATTAGAAATGAGCTATCTGTCATTTATCCAAACGCTCCGATTTTCCTGATTTTTGTACTTTTGCTGTTTAGCAGAAAATAGCATGACGCAACATAAAAACAATATGACCGTGGTGTCGGTCAATATCTCAGAAGAAAAAGGGACGATAAAAAAACCGGTTGAATTCATCAGGCTTTTTAACAAAGGAGTTGAAGGTGATGCACATTCAGGAAGCTGGCACCGGATGGTGAGTTTGTTGGGTACGGAGAGTTTTGAGAAATTTGAGCTGGAAGCGGGTCGCAAGCTTGTTTATGGCGAGTTTGCCGAGAACATCACTACTTCGGGTATGAAATTGTATGAAATGGCTCCTTTCGATAAGTTGCATATCGGTGATGTGAGGCTCGAAATCACGCAGATAGGCAAGAAATGTCATGGCACGGCCTGCGCTATCTACACCGAAGTCGGAAGTTGTGTAATGCCAAAAGAGGGAATTTTCGCGAGGGTTTTGGAGGGCGGTGTTGTCAGGGCGGGCGATCGTATGACTTACCATCCCAGGATTTTTAAGGTGATGGTGATCACCTTGTCTGACCGCGCTTCGTCGGGTGAATACGACGACAAGAGCGGCCCGGAGATAAAGCAATCACTCCAGACTTTTTTTTCGATGAACCGTTGGCAGGCTACATTTGAAACCCATCTGATTGCCGACGATCCGGTAGCTCTTGAAGCTTTGCTTGATAACGCTTCGCAAAATCATTTCGATATGGTTTTCACTACCGGCGGCACTGGCATCGGCCCGCGCGACTTTAGCCCTGAAGTTGCAAAGAAAAAACTCGATATGGAAATACCGGGCATCATGGAAGCGATTCGTATGAAATTTGGCAGTGAAAAACCCAACGCTTTGTTAAGCAGGGGAGTAGCCGGATTGATGAATGGGTCATTTGTGTATGTTTTGCCCGGAAGTGTGAAAGCCGTAAGGGAATATATGGGCGAAATTGTGAAGACATTGCGCCATTTACTTTTTATGCGTGCCGGTATTGACAATCATTAAACCAAGAAATTCGGGCCTCTGAAACGAAAGTCATGCTTCATTTCATTACTTTTGCGCAGCTATCATCATGAAAAAGATTTACAAACATCTGTCACGCTTCAAGTACCTTTACTTTCTGATTGCATTCGGGGTATGGATGCTGTTTTTTGATCAGAATAACTTTTTCAATCAGATGAAACTTAAAACAAACCTGCGAAACCTGGAACATCAAAAAAGGTTTTATCAGCAGGAGATCAAGAATAATCAGCAGCTTATCGAACGCTTTCAGTATGATTCACTTTTTATGGAGCAGTATGCAAGGGAAAAATACCTGCTCAAAAAAGACAATGAAGTTATCTACCTGATTGTTGAGGAGGAAAAGAGTAAGTAACTCCATGTCTCTTAACCGAAGACGTGACTTATAGTATTGATTTAAAGTTTTTTAACATGAATCAATAAATCGCGATTATAGTGCTGCCATAAAAAAATACACCTTAAACTGTTGCCCGAAATCTTCTTCAATGAAATGATTAAAACCCAGACTGCTGGCTTTGTCAATCAGCGGGGCAGGTAAAAATGGTGCTTGCAGGCAGTAAACCTGATCCTTTGAAAGCTTTCTAAGATCTGCGATTACCTGATTTACGGGGTGTTCTCCTCTCGCCAACAGCTCGGAGGCATCCAGTCCGGGCAATGCCACTTGCGTGTTTAGCCATGCAGGCTTTTGTCTGTTGCATGATGAAGATACTGCAATGCTTTCGGTGTTTTGCCCAACTTCCTGACGAAGCCTGTTTATCAAATCTTCTGTTTTGACGTTTCCGATGGCAGCGGCCTGCTGCAGGGAGGTGATTTTGGCCACTGTTTTGCGCAATATCGGATTTCGGAGTTTAACAAAGGCGGGAACATAACTTATGAGCACTTCTTCCAGCTGCGGATATGTTTCGATCAGCTCAAGCACCTTTGTCTTTGGACTGATAATAAGTTGATTTTTTTCCATTTTATTTCGAATAAGATAAGATTCTTTGTTCGCCTTCAAGGGCTCTGTAATTTGAGATGTCATGCGAAACCTCCAGTGTGCCTAGATAATTTCCGTTTTCACCGTGCAATGCAAAGTACTCTATATGAATCATTTGACCTTTCATATTAATCCAGAATGGAGCTCTGTTTGCTTTTCCGGTTTTAAAATCATCAATAATTTTATCAACGATATGCGCACTTGCGGGAGGGTGGCAATGACGTACATCACGGTTCAAAATTGCACGATTGCGCTGAAAAATTCGTTCGCTTCCCTGTGAAAAGTATTTCACTTTATCGTCTTTATCCACAAAAGTCATGTCCACAGGCAAAGTATTCAAGATGGCAAGAAGTTCCTCAACCGAGAATCCACCAGAAGGCAGCTTTATGTGCGCGCCGTTTTTGTTCATTTCCTGCAATGAATTATTACCTGCCCAAACCGGTTTCCAAAATGTAGTTGGGTCATATAGGCAAAAACCAATCTCAAGCGACTGTTTTTGAACCTCATACCAATCTGGTTCGGTGAGAGCATCGAGGGTCATGGGTAACAGAATCTCTTCTTCTTTTATGATCATGTCCAAAACACCCATCACTGCCGGTTGCAATATCATTTCTGAAGCTGCAATGAGCTCGTCGCTGCTAATTGATGGCGTTTGCAACAGCTCAATTGACCCTTTGACAAGTTCCCTGATTTCGTCGTGTTTGCCCCACATCACTTTGGGAGGTCCGGTGATTTCCTGTTTTTCAAGGAAAGGGAAGATCAGGTATTCTTTGCGCTGGTAATGCTTGTCAACATCAAGCAGACTATTGTAATGACCTCTTAGCTTTAAAACCGTTTTTGCAGTTTCATCTTCATTGTTCGTGTCAATACTTTGAATTATGGTTTTGATCTCGTTGCAAAGGCTTTTCAATGCTTCATTCTCTCTCAGAAAGGTGTCAACAGGATGCCCGTCGGGAATGTCTTTTCTGGACGATGCGCCAATATTTCCATGCAAAACTGCCGAATGTGCATCGCATAGCCGTAGCACTTCTTCCACCGGAAGACCTTCGCTGATGAGTTCCTGCTCCACTTCAACAACCTCTCCGTAAGGAATATGACTAAGACTTTGCATCAATTCATATTTGACTTCTTTTTCTGAAACGCCGTTGTGAAGTTTCAAAATCAGTGCTTTAAGCCTTGATTTTCTTTCCTTGGAATTATTTATTAGCTCACTCATATATTTTTTGCACAAAATTAAAAATAGAAAACAAGTAATTAAATACCTGAATGTAGGTATTTGAATAAGAAAAGAGGCCGGCAGCCTCTTTAATCACATTTGATAGAATTTTCTGTAGGTTATTTAGTCCTTGTCTTTAATACCGATGGCTTCGTTATGAACATCATTCTCGTCAGTCATTTGCATTAGTAAACTCCTGACAATCATTCCGTACATGCCGCACCCTCAAAATTAAAGCTCAAGCAGCAGACTTTATTGACAGGCACTATTTAACGGCTTTCAATGCTTCCTTTGCGGCTTCAACAGCCGGTTGCGCAGAGATGGGTTGCCCGACAGCTTCTTTCATCCATTGTTGTGGAATGATTCTGCCCTGTGTAAAGCAGCGGTAGATTTCGGCAGCGAAATCTTTTCCTTTGATGTATTCGCCAAATTGAAACTCTATCAGCTGACCGATTGGGTAGGCCGAAAGGTAGAGCGGATTGTCAATCATATGGCTGTAGATGGCAAGAATGGGAGCGTCTTTGATGCCAAAAACAGGTGCAAAATACTTGTTCCATACTTCGATGGCGATTGAATTAACGGCTACTTTAAGTTCGGCTGCTGTGGCATCGGGATGTGCATAAAGCCATTTCCACACGGCGATGTCAACAAGTGAAACACCCATAATTTCGTAGTTTGACCATAGATTGTCGAGTGCCGCAAGGTGTTTGGTCAGCTCATTGGTTTGTTCCATACCGAGCAATTCGAGGTCGCGTGCCTGAAAAACAAAAGCAAGTGCCTCGGTGAAAGATGTGTTTGGAACTCCGTTAAGCATGTAGTAATCAACATTTTGCAGGCTGATGGTTTGCTCAACATTGTGACCAAATTCATGAATTGCAATGTTGTAGCCTTTGTAGTCCATGCCATCGGCACCGATGCGTGTGCGTAACCGTGCTTTGTCGGATTTCATGGCAGCGCCCCATGCGTGGCCGGCACCACGCGAAGGATCAACGATTATTTTTGAGGCGATGGAAAAGGCAGAATCCTGATTGAAGCCCAGCTTCATCAGTATTTGGGGCAGATCATTTTCGAATGCCGATTTATTGGGATATTTGGCTTTGAGCATCGCGTCAACTTTTGTAATGTCTATTGTTGAGCGGGTTTTAAAACCATCATACCAAATGTCCCAGGGTTGAAGTTTCCGGCCCAATCTTTTTTCGATCAGTTGACCGAGCTCTTTGAGCACCGGATCCGACACAAGGTCAACAAAGATAGCTTCGACATCGGCAACGGGTATTTCCATTTCGTCATCAAATTTTCTTTGTATATAGTCCGGAAAATGAGGAGAATAGGAATCTATGCCTTTGGTGGCCTGAAACAGATTGAGCAACTGTTGATAACGGCTGTCCGGTTCGGATTGAAATGGTTTTTCAACGCCATCCTTAAAAAGTTTGTTTGAAAAAGGATTCCATTCATAGTAGGGACTGTTGATCACTTCCAATGGTATTTCCTGGCGGACAATACGTTGCATGACTTCATAAATCATTGCTTGTTTTGCAAAACCATCTTTCGAGGCATATTGCGATTTGATTTCGTCGCGAAGTCCCCAATGCGAGATGAGCTTCATATCGGCCGGAAAGCTGGACCTTCCTTTTTTGTCAACCAGTTTGCCTGTATAGATATTGTAATCGGAGATGTAAGCATCGGCATCGCTGCTTGCCTGCGAATAAGCCTGGAGCAGGTTTGCAGGCACACGTGATTTAAAAACATCGCCCATGCGCGCATAAGCCCATTGCTGACGTGTCCATGATTCGCCTAAAGCTGTTTTTTCGGAGAGTTTGTAAAATGGGAAGTTTAATATTGTAATGAATGCCAGTTTGTTGTCGAAAAAATCATCGCTCATGTGAGCGCCGGGATTGTATCCGCCGAAAATGCGGTCAACGGGCAAAATTTCGCCTTCGTCCACGTGCAGCGGTATTTTCAAGCCAACGCTCATCCTGTTATAACTACCTGAAAGTAGTTCCATATTGTTTTCGAGTCTGTGAAAGATCGCTTCGCGCTCTTCGGCGTTTTTTGCTGAGTGGGCGAGGCACAAGGCTTCGAAATCCTCGGTTGTGCCGTCTGTATTTTGCCAAAAAGAAGCCGCTTGCCGTACACCTTTTTCGATGCGCAGGTGCTGATCTGCTGATGATTGTTGTTTCAGTTTTTGGATTATAGAAACAGTGAGCGAATCTTCGATATTAATTTTTTGAGGATCAACTTGCTGGGGCAGGCTCATCATTGGATTACAAATTGCAAATACGGTCAGTAAAACAAGTAAATTCTTCATAAGGATTATTTGGGATTAAATCAATGACAAAATTACTACAATAAGCCATAATGAATGATTGCGATTCCCGAATGAATTGTTTTGAAAGCCAAAAAAAACTTCGGGCCATTCTGTTGAATTATCGCCCGAAGTTAAACTTTTAATGGAAATAAAAAACTAATCCAGTTCTTCTTCCTCCTCTGGTGTCGGACAATCGCAATTGATGCTCTTATTATACATTGTCATGGCCTTCAGGCTCATGCCCATGCTTGAGAAACCTCCGTCGTGGAAGAGATTTTGCATGGTTACTTTGCGGGTGAGGTCCGAAAACAACGTTATCGTATAGTCGGCACATTCTTCTGCGGTTGCATTACCAAGCGGCGACATCCTTTCTGTGAAATCAATAAGCCCGTCAAACCCTTTAACACCACTTCCGGCGGTGGTTTTTGTTGGCGACTGTGAGATTGTGTTCACCCTGATTTTTCGCTCACGACCATAGATATACCCAAAGCTGCGGGCAATGCTTTCGAGCAATGCTTTGGCATCGGCCATGTCATTATAGCCATACAAGGTGCGCTGTGCAGCCACATACGACAGACCAACTACCGATCCCCATTCGTTAATGGCATCCAGCTTAAAAGCTACCTGCAGCATTTTGTGAAATGAAATGGCTGAGATATCCAGGGTTTTGTTGAGGTATTCGTAGTTCAAATCATTGTAAACGCGTTTTTTTCTCACGTTCAGCGACATGCCGATGGAGTGAAGTACAAAGTCCACTTTGCCGCCTAAAACTTCCATGCTCTTTTCGAAAACATGTGTCAGATCGGCAACCGAAGTTGCATCAGCAGGAATAACTGTTGCATTGCATTTTGCCGCCAATTCGTCAAGTTCACCAAAACGCAGCGCTGTCGGGGTGTTGCTCAGTGTGAAAACAGCACCTTCTTCATGTGCCTTCTCGGCAACTTTCCAGGCAATGGATTTGTTGTCGAGCGCACCAAAAATGATTCCTCTTTTTCCTTTTAGCAATTGATATGCCATAACATTCTTAGATTAATTAGCATTTGTTGTGTGTGGCCGCAAAGATACAAAAAGAATGAAAACTGCCCGATTCGT
>DISP01000218.1:0-3708 GCA_002421995.1 Bacteroidales bacterium UBA6207
ACAGATGCATAGCAATAAACCAATAGCGAAAGGGTAACTTGCTGGCTTGTATTACTGTGCCGCTGCGTAGCGTCGTTCGGGCTTTACACTGTTTGCATTCGTACATCCAAATGGTCTGTTGCCAGTAATGATCCTTGCTTCCGCAGTGCCTGCATGTAACCCCTGCTTCATCGCGCATAAGTTTGAATTTCAGCTTACAAGATTCCTCATCAGGAAACTGTTCCATAAAATTGATTAGATTCATGTCAAAAATGTTTCTCCTAAGATACATCTTTTTATTTATCTTTACCGAGACTCATATTCTTTTTTGTTGTGTTCAGTAAGTCAAAGATACAATCCAAAAGCAATTCACAACTTGGTCAACTCAACACTGAGAAATCCAACGGTTGTGTTCAGTAAGTCAAAGATACAATCCAAAAGCAATTCACAACGCCGATCTGAACATCCATCAGAAAATCAATGTTGTGTTCAGTAAGTCAAAGATACAATCCAAAAGCAATTCACAACGCCACAATCATACGCCACTTTTTACAAAAGTCATGACAAATTTATCAGTTTGTTTTTGAAAGCGTTTAACATTCCGGGTTTTCTTAATGTTTCAGCAACAACTACCATTTTCCAAAACTGAAACGACTCCAATGGGGGTTTGTCCAGACGGGAGTTCTTCCGATTGCTGGCGGATGGGTCGTGCCGATTATATGAACTTCTGATTATTGGCAGTGGTTATTCAATTATTAGTTTTGTTGTCAAACTAAACGTATCAGTTTTATAGTTGATTAAATACAAACCCCTGGAAAGACCGCTTGACGAGATTATAACCAAATCGCCATCAGAAAGATCAGTAATAGGATATTCTTTTTTTAGTTGCCCATTGTATGATACTACTTGAATAATACCATTCTTTGTTTGGCAATACGGTATCAGGATAGAAATATTGTCGCCTAATCTTATTGGATTTTCATTGATAACAATTTCTTTTGTTGTTATTTCTTCAATATTTATTGCATAATCATTTATAAGAATTGAATCATTTGCAACAGACAATATTGAATCGCTGTTATATACTGCCTTTACTGTTAACCAATATGGAAGATCAAAATAAAAGTCCAAATATAAACAAAGACAATAGCCATCACAAGATGCATTTTCTATTGTTGTGAACTTATAAAATTGATTGTCCTTGAAGATTTTATATCCTATTAATGTGTCAGTATATGAACTGTCTGGTTTAGTCCATGTCAAAGTATGGCAATTAAATTCCGGGCAATTAAAATTTCCATATTCATAGGAATTTACTTGAAAAAAAAGATTCTGTATCGGATTAAGTTGTGCAAATATTGACATGGATGCTGCCAATAATGCCATTGTCAAAAGAATGCGGATGCTTCTCATAGCCATTCAATTTAAAGTTTATGTTTCCATTATAATCCTGACTAAAAACCACATAACAAATTGATATATAATTGTTTGTGTTTTACTAATTTTCAAATCACCGGCTTCATGGCAAATTTAGTGATTTGTTTCTGAATGCGTTTAACATTCCGGGTTTTCTTTTCTTTGGAAAGCGCGGCACAGGTTTTGGTCTGAAAAAAGCTGCCATTTTCCAAAACGAAAACGACTCTAATGGGGGTTTGTCCAGACAGGAGTTTATGCCGGGTCGTGCCGGCTGAGTGAACTTATGAATATTGCCAACCGGCTTTTTTATCAAGAATCAATAGCATCTATATCAACTGATTAAATCTTCAAATAATTCAAGGAATTACTATCTGTCACACCATTTTTAAACAAAAGTCTTTAACATGCATTCGATTGATCCCCTTGTAGGTTGATATTTCAGTCAATTCATCCATTGTCACAACATATTTTGGAAAGTTATCCGATATTTCCAGTAAATTTCCGTATTCTCGATTTATTGTTCCCTCATTGTTTAACATATAAGCAACCTGAACATAAATTTTTTCTCCGGCCTTTTGTGCGATAAAATCAATTTCTTTATTCCCCTCTTGCCCGACAGTTACCGAATATCCTGCCATTCGTAAGTGTAGATAAACAACGTTTTCCAATATTTTATGAATATCACTTGACTTATATCCAACAATTGCATTACGAATACCAATATCCTCAAAGAAATACTTTTCACCTATTTCAAATATTTTTTTACCCTCTATTCCTGTTCGTTTTACTTTGAAAATCAAAAATGATGCTTCAAGATATCCAAGATAGTCTATAACAACTTGAGGTGAGATATTTATTTTTTGAGACTTTAGATATTCACTGATTTTCTTAGAGGATACTAAACTATCCATATTGTCTGCTAAAAATGCAATCAAATTTTCTAAGAACTTTACATTTCTAATTTTAAAGCGCGCAACAACATCTTTGAGCAATATGGTATTATAAATACTTGTTAAATACTCATAAGCAATTTGTATTTCAGTATTTAAATTTATCAGGTATGGTAATCCTCCGAATTTCAGATAGTTCTGAAATGCAGCAACTGAATCCTGTAAATTATAAAACACCAAAAATTCAGTGTAGCTTAAACCAAATACTTTAATTTCAATATATCTACCGCTTAAAAATGTAGCGAGTTCACTTGAAAGTAAATTAGCATTACTTCCCGTGCAATAGATATCGTAATTACCTCTCGTTGCAAGGTCTCTTAATGTAATCTCAAATGATTCAATATCTTGTATTTCATCAATAAATAGTGCTACACTGCCGTTCCCATTTACGTTTTCTTTCAAATAGAGAAAGAGGTCATCTGAATTTGTTATTTTTGAGAATTCATGTAGCTCTTTATTGATATAAATTATTTGAGTATCAGGGCTCTGCTTTTTAATGAGGTCTCTCAACTGCATTAACAGATAGCTTTTCCCAACTCTCCGCTGTCCAATTAATACCTTTATCAATGATTTACCAATAAATGGTTTTAATCTATCAATGTAAAGTGGTCTTTCGATGTATTCAGTCATTTCATCTATATTTTAAACTACATGCAAATATAGAATATTCTTCAATCATAATTGAATGTTTTGATTATTATTGTCATATCTTCAATCATAATTGAAGCTTTTATGAAAAAGTCAACGTTCTTCAACCATAGATGTAGTGGGTTTTAAGCTTGTTGGCAACAAGCTGCTAACCGCCACTCCTTTGCCAATATCTCGCCACCTACCAGTAGAAATCCACATATTGACGAAATCGCCACTTCAATTTTCTTCTTACCATTCAATGTCTTCATATCACTTCTTTTTAAAAATCATCATGTCCCGAAAAGGCTGTGGAGAGGAACAAGAAACTTGCATACTCACAAGGAAACAAGCGGCACTGGAAGGCATTTCAACCAATACAAACCCCACAGGACCAACGGCCGGGAGAAGCAGCTTCAATGGAAGTTGATTTGTTGATTTGTTGATGCGTTGATTTGTTGGTTTAGGAGTTGAGAGGTTGAGTGGTTTTGGGCTGACGCAGTGTGGCTCTTGGCTTTTTTAAAATTGGCTTTTGGCAAATGCAGTCATAGATTCTGAGTCTATTAAATCTCACGCAAAGCCGCAAGGACGCAAAGAAAAGGAGATTCTGACATTCGGTGAATGTGCTCATCGAAGCATCCAGGAACACATCACCCATTACGCATCACGCATCACCCGCACCGGGTTGGGAGCGCAGGTCGTGGGATGACGGGAAATTCTGGCTTTGCATTAAAAC
>DISP01000218.1:3810-9830 GCA_002421995.1 Bacteroidales bacterium UBA6207
ATTCTGGCTTTGCATTAAAACTTTGCCGCATTGTTAAGAAAATTCTGGCTTTGCATCAAAACTTTGACACATTGTTAAGGAAATTCAGGTATTGTATCCGGTAAATAGGGTATCCGCTAAAAAATAATGATGTAAGCAATAATTTTATGTATTGTTTCAAGCCGTACGACCCCTCCGGGGTCGAAAAACCCTCAACGATTTATTTTCTATAAACACGCTACCCCTCCGGGGTCGGAAGTTCTATCTTTTAGACAAATCGAAAACTCATTAACCCATCACGCATTACGCACAACTCATCACGCATCACCCATCACGCATCACTCTTCACTGTCAGCGCCAGCTCATCCAATTGCTGTTGGGCGATAGGCGAGGGTGAGTCAATCATCATATCGCGACCGGCATTGTTTTTTGGAAACGCGATAAAGTCGCGGATGGAGTCATAACCAGCGATGAGTGCTGTGAGGCGGTCAAAACCCAGCGCGATACCCCCATGCGGTGGTGCGCCGTATTCAAAGGCGTTCATCAGGAAGCCAAACTGGTTTTGGGCTTCTTCATCGGTGAAACCAAGCAGGCTGAACATACGTTTTTGAAGGCCGCGGTCATGGATTCTGATGGAGCCTCCGCCTACTTCCACGCCATTGATAACCATATCGTAGGCATTGGCCCGCACTTTTCCGGGGTCGGTGTCGAGCAGGGCGATGTCTTCGGGTTTTGGCGATGTGAAGGGGTGGTGCATGGCATAAAACCGTTGGCTGGCTTCGTCCCATTCAAGGAGCGGGAAGTCGGTTACCCAGAGCGGTTTGAACACCTGCGGGTCGCGCAGGCCGAGCTGATTGCCCATTTCCAGACGCAGTTCGTTCAACTGTTTGCGTGTGGCTTCGGCTTTGCCCGAAAGAATGAGCATCAGGTCGCCGGGTTTGGCGTCGAAACGTCCGGCCCAGCCGCGAAGCTGTGCTTCATCAAAAAATTTGTCAACCGACGACTTGATACTTCCATCGGTATTGTATTTCACATACACAAGGCCTTTGGCGCCTATTTGTGGTTTCTTTACAAAGTCGGTGAGTGAGTCCAATTGTTTGCGGGTGTATTCACTACAGCCCGAGGCATTGATACCAACCACCAGTTCGGCTTCGTCAAACACGCTAAAGCCTTTGTCTTGAGCCAGATCGTTCAGTTCAACAAACGACATTCCGAAACGGATATCGGGCTTGTCCGATCCGTAAAGCCGCATGGCTGTGGCATAGTCCATCCTTTCAAACGGACCCACTTCGATGCCTTTCACCTTGCTGAAAAGAAAACGGGCCATCCCTTCGAAGGTGTTGAGGATGTCTTCCTGTGTGATGAAAGCCATTTCGCAGTCAATCTGAGTGAACTCGGGCTGACGGTCGGCACGCAGGTCTTCATCGCGGAAGCAGCGCACTATCTGGAAATAGCGATCGTAGCCGGCCACCATCAAAATCTGTTTGAAGGTTTGTGGCGACTGCGGCAAAGCATAAAACTCGCCCGGATTCATACGCGATGGAACCACGAAGTCGCGGGCGCCTTCAGGTGTTGACTTGATAAGGTAGGGAGTTTCTATTTCGTAGAATCCTTTGCTGTCTAAGTAGTTGCGGGTTTCAATAGCAAGGCGGTGACGCAATGCCAGGTTTTGACGCAGTGGATTGCGGCGCAGGTCGAGGTAGCGGAATTTCATCCTGAGCTCATCACCTCCATCGGTTTTGTCTTCGATGGTGAAAGGCGGCAGCTTTGATGCGTTGAGCAGCTCAAGGCTATTGAGCACCAACTCTATGTCGCCCGTGGGCAATTGCGGGTTTTTTGATGAACGTTCTGTCACAGTCCCACTCACCTTGATCACATATTCACGGCCAAGCTGTCGTGCTTTTTCGAGCAGTCCGGGCTCGGATACGCCCTCTTCGAGCATCAGCTGTGTGATACCGTAGCGATCGCGGAGGTCAATCCATAGCAGCGATCCTTTATCGCGTACGCGTTGCACCCAGCCACTGAGTGTTACTTCTTTTCCGGCATCGGTCAGGCGAAGCTCGCCACAGGTGTGTGTTCTGAACATTTCTTGAAGATTTGAGTTTCAGGGCGCGAAATTAACAAAATCTGCACTTGCTTAGGCCGTTTCCTGTGTATTGTTTAATGCTTTTAGCCGATTAGCAATGAATTCGTCTGCCTTGTGGGCCGTTTTTACAAATGTTGCCTGAAGTACGCTATTTATATGCGTCAAAAACAGCTTTTCTTTCTGTAACGGTTTCTAGGGTTTTGAGGTTCACTTCCACACCAATACCGGGTCCTGATGGCACGTCCATGGTGCCGTCAGCATTTACAACAAACTCAGGTTCAACGATATCTTTTTTATAATAACGTTTGCTTGCTGAGATATCTCCCGGAAGCGTGAAATTTTGCAGCGATGCCAGCGCCACATTGCCAGCCCGGCCGATTCCCGATTCGAGCATGCCACCATGCCACACCGGCACTTCGCGCGAGGCGCAGTAGTCGTGGATAAGTTTTGACTCGGTGAATCCTCCAACTCTTCCGGGCTTGATATTGATGATGCGGCAGCTGTCGAGTTCGAGGGCAGCATGTGTATCATCAATAGAATGAATGCTTTCGTCGAGACAGATGGCCGTGTGGAGCTGCCGCTGAAGCTTGGAGTGGTCGTAGATGTCGTCATAACCGAGAGGCTGCTCTATGAGCAACAGACCATATTGATCCATCTTGCGGAAGAGTTCGGCATGATCGAGCCTGTAGGCTGAATTGGCATCCACCTGCAACATCAAACCGGGATAGTGCTTGCGCAATGCTTCGATGTATTGAAGATCATGTCCGGGTGCAATTTTTATCTTGATGCGCTTGTAACCTTCTGCCAGGTAGTCTTCAACGTTTTGTAACAGGACTTTTTCATTTTCCTGGATGCCGATGCTCACTCCCACATCAATTTTCTGACGAACGCCGCCAAGCAGTTTGGATAGCGAAACACCTTCTTTTTTGGCAAAAGCATCCCAAAGTGCAGCCTCAATTCCGGCTTTTGCCATGCGGTGTCCGCGCACTTTCGACCAGGCTTCGATGGCTTCATCCACACTTTGCAAATCTTTGCCAAGGATGGCCGGAATCAGATAATCGCTCATGATGTGCCAGGCTGTGTGAACGGTTTCGTAGGAATAAAAAGGCGTTCCCTCGGCCACTGATTCTCCCCATCCCGTAACACCTTCGGCATCAATTCTTACCATGATGTGTTCTTCGTCGTATTCGGTTCCCATACTTGTGGTGAAGGGATGCACAAGCTCCATGCGGGTGTGCCTGATTTCGATTCTTTCTATACGCATTTGTTTTGGTTTTTGGTTATTCTTTTGTTACCCTGATGACCGGGAAAAAAGTGCCCTTTTGCAACAAATAACTGAATTGCGGATAGGTCACAAGTCCCAGGGTTGATTTGGGTTCGAGTGCGATCACTGTCATCAAACCCCTGAATTGATTCACAGGGATGAATTCGTAATTGACAGGATCAACAGCTTCTTTGAAAGCGAGGAGTTCTGCCATGGGATCAACAGTTGCATCGCCTTCAAAATCAATGGTATCAATGGTGTGAATATAATAATGATGAAAGATAAGTTTTGTGTCTGATGGCAGATTGCTACGCACAAGACCTTGCCTGTCGGCCCAGGCCAGCAGGCCGGTGTTTTGTTTTGGGATAAGATAGCCCAAAGGCAATTCCACATCGGTGATTGATTTCACAACAGGACGGTAATCACTCACATTTACCAAAGTATCGTTTCCTGTTTTGTAAGAATACAATGGCAGTTGCAATTTGCGACCATCGTTTGAGTGGATGGCCTGAATACTCACTTTACGGGTGCTGTCATAAGTAAACTGTTGCAAGCGTGCTGCCTGCACCATGTCCTTTATTTCTTTGGCGTTTTTGTGCACAAAAACAAGCAAAGCTTCCATGCCTTCCTTTTGTCCGCGGGCTCTGAAGCTGATGTTTTCGGAAAACATATCGGTGCCGTTCATCCCTTCCTGGATAAATGACAGCGTCTGCTGTATGCCAAATGATTGACGGCCATCGTTGATGTCGAAGGTGCTGTGGCGGATGTAGTCAATTTCGGGTGGCCCGCCCGGACAATACACGAAGGATTTGAATCCTTGCTTCTGCATCTCACCCATCATGAAAGGCAATACTTCTTCATTCGAAAACGAACGTAAATCGGCCGAAACATTGGGATTGGTGCAGCTTCCGAGTGCAACATCGGTATTGCGCCGGTAGCCGTATTCTTTCCAATCATCGCTGTAGGGCGAATACTCATGCACATCCATGCTGACCTCAAAAAGGTATTGATTAAAAAACTGGTGCAAAGCCTGCGTTTCCGGCTCGGTGAGTATCAGGTGATTGCGGTTGAGGTCGGCATTGTTTCCGTTTCGGCGTTTGTTCGCTTCCGAGCCATCGGGGTTGATTTGAGGAATGAGCGCAAAGTCCATCCTGTCGAGCAGGTGTTGGTTTTCGTCTTGAAGCAACCACTCGGCCAGCAGCATCGCTCCTTCTTTTCCACTCTGCTCATTTCCATGTTGTTGGGCAAAGAACAACACCTTGATCTTTGTGGCATCAGTGCCAAAATCACCTTTAGAGAATTTCATGGCCGTGATATTTCTGCCCTCAACCGTGGTGCCGATCACTTGCGTTGAAAGTAAAGTGTGCAAGCTGTCTAATTGTTGAATTTTCAGTTGAAGCCTTTCGTAGCCAATCGGACTTGCCGCGGGCTGTGCATGTGTCTTTAGTGATAATGCTGTAAAAACAACAAGCAGCAGACAGAATGTTTTGACGGGTATATTTCTCATAAATATAATTATTTCAGCATTTTATAATGAATTTGCAGCAAGCCTGTATCGAAGGTTTTGGCAGAAACGAATTGCAGCAGCGTTTTTTCCCGATCTGAAGAAAACAATGGAATGCCCTTGCCCAATAACACCGGCAGATAGGAAATCGTCAGCTCATCCACCAGATTTTCGCAAAGTAGCGAATGAATGAGCGAGGCCCCGCCATCGCAAAAAATATTGCGACCCGGTTTTTCTTGCAATTGTGCAATCAGTTTTTGTGGCTCTCCGCAAAAATATTGCATCCCTTCTATGCTTTCAAGGTTTTGGTTTGTAACAACATAGACTTCTTTTCCGGGATAGGCAAACACATTCATCCGCAAAAGCCAATCGAAAGTTCGTCGCCCAAGTATCACGGTGTCAATGGTTTTCATAAAGTCGGCATAGCCATAATCTTCGCCTTCTTTGGTTGCCATTTCCAAAAAACCAAGGTCATCGCCCTCGCCGGCAATATAGCCATCCAATGATGCCGCAATATAAACCACCACCTTACGCGTCATAAATGTTTTTTTTTGACTTGGTGTAACGTTAATTTTTGTGGTAAAGATAACGATATTGAATTTTCGCTGTATGTTTTTGATAAAAACAGGTTAAATGAACAGCCTTTTTCCAGAGTTGTTACATCAAATATCATTTAAAGAAGCAAAGCCGAATCAATCATGCTGATCAATAACGCCGCTGCCTAAGCAATAGGGTTCATTAGCATGATACAACACACCAAACTGTCCGGGGGCAACACCCGAAATGGCTTTGTCGGACTCTATCAGCACTTTGTTGTTTTCCATGAGCAAACGACCGGTGTTGAACTCGGGTTGATGCCGTATTTTAAACCTGACCGGCATTCCGGCTTCGAGCTGAAAATCGGGATGAAGCAGTTGCAGGTCGGTGAGTGGAATCTGATGATGATACTGCGCCACCGGATCGTATCCGTTTGAAACATAAACCAGGTTTTCGTCCACATCCTTTTTAACCACAAACCAGGGGCCGCCACTCAGGCCCAGCCCCTTGCGCTGACCGATGGTGTGAAACCAAAACCCTTTGTGTTTGCCCAATATTTTGCCTGTTTCGAACTCGATGATCCGACCTTCTTTTTCTCCGGCATACCGGCGGATGAAATCGTTGTAGTTGACCTTGCCTAAAAAACAAAT
>DISP01000211.1 GCA_002421995.1 Bacteroidales bacterium UBA6207
ATCAAAAACACGGATGTCGTTGAGCAGCTTTACCGCACAAAAACCATTGTTTTTGACAAAACCGGAACTTTGACACTTAACCGAAAAGTAGAAGTAGCCTGGAAAGGTAATTCATTGAATGCAATCGAAACCGAAATGATCAGTAATATGGTGCGGCACTCAAGCCATCCTTTGAGTACTGCATTGTATGATTTTCTTCAGGCTAAGACAGAACTGGAAGTGCAGGCTTATGAAGAAATACCTGGTATGGGGCTGACAGCAATGGTACATGAAAAACGTATTAATGTCGGCTCGGAATTGTTTGTAACAGGTCTTTCAAAAAACAACAGCATGAGCGAAAGCCGTGTTTACATCAGTATTGATGGCATTCAAAAAGGTTGGTTTGCTTTTACAAACAGCTACCGGCCCGGGTTGCATGAATTGGTCACCGATCTCAAAAGACATTATAAGCTTCACCTGATTTCGGGTGACAATGATGCTGAAAGAAACAACCTAAGCGAAATCTTTGGTCAGGATAGCGTCTTGCTTTTTAATCAAAGTCCGACAGATAAGAAGAAATACATACAGGAACTCAAAGCAAAAGGCGAAAAAGTATTGATGATCGGCGATGGACTGAACGATGCCGGAGCCTTGTCGGAGAGCCATACTGGCATCAGTGTTGCCGAAGATGTTTTTAGTTTTTCGCCTGCCTGTGACGCAATTCTCGAGGCGGGTAAGTTTAAACAACTTGGTAAATTTCTGGATTTCACAACGCAGAGTTTCAAAGTAATCCGACGAAGTTTTGGTATTTCATTGATATATAATGTGATAGGTCTTTCGTTTGCAGTAACTGGTAATCTGTCTCCTTTAATTGCTGCCATTCTGATGCCGGTGAGCTCCATCACGGTGGTTGCATTTGTGACGCTGAGTATTGGTTGGATGGCCGGTAAAAAGCTTGGCGATAAAGCAAACCAGCTTAGCTGACAAGCAGGTCTATTTAGAAATATTCTAAATTAACAATCCTTAACAGATTATTGAATCGCTTTACTAATTTTGTGATTGAAAATGTAAAGAGGAACCTCATTACCTAAATGGAAGCAATAATATTTTTAGTAATAGTTGGAATTGTGGTTGCAGGCGGTTTTCTTGGGGCTTTTTTTTGGGCAGTTCGCAGCGGGCAATATGATGATGACTATTCACCATCGGTGCGAATGTTATTTGATAGTAAAAAAAACATAGATACAGAATCAGAAATTTCCGAATCAAACAACAATAAATCAAAACCTTAACTTTATGGAGTTACAGAAGTTTACCTATGACAACAAACTTTCGCGTATGTTCCTGTATGCCACCGTGCTATGGGGATTCGTGGGGATGCTTGTTGGTTTAATCATTGCAACTGAGCTCATTTTTCCACATCTGAGCGGTGGTATTTCATGGCTGTCATTTGGCCGTTTACGCCCTTTACACACCAATGCGGTAATTTTTGCTTTCGTTGGTAATGGTATGTTTACCGGTATTTATTACTCAACTCCCCGTTTGCTCAAGACACTAATGTTCAGTGAGTTACTGGGAAAAATCCACTTTTGGGGATGGCAGCTGATCATCGTTTCTGCTGCACTCACTTTGCCGCTCGGTATTACAGTTGGTAAAGAGTATGCCGAATTGGAATGGCCCATTGACATTGCAATTGCACTGGTTTGGGTTGTTTTTGGGTTGAATCTCATCATGACGATGGTAAAACGCAGGGTACAGCACATTTATGTAGCGATCTGGTTTTATATCGCAACATTTGTAACTGTTGCGGTGCTGCATATTGTCAATTCAATCAGCATTCCTGTTAGTTTACTGAAAAGCTATCCTGTTTACGCCGGTATTCAGGATGCCCTGGTTCAGTGGTGGTATGGACACAATGCAGTTGCCTTCTTCCTCACCACGCCTTATCTTGGATTGATGTATTATTTTATTCCAAAGGCAGCAAACCGTCCGGTCTATTCTTATAAACTCTCTATCATTCACTTCTGGGCGCTGATCTTCCTGTATATCTGGGCAGGTCCTCACCATTTGTTGTACTCTTCACTTCCTGACTGGGCTCAGGCATTGGGTGTTGTGTTTTCTGTGATGCTGATTGCACCATCTTGGGGTGGTATGATCAATGGTCTGCTCACTTTGAGAGGTGCATGGGACAAGGTACGTGTTGACCCTGTATTAAAGATGTTTGTTGTGGGTGTAACAGCCTATGGTATGTCAACTTTTGAAGGACCAATGCTTTCGCTGAAAAGCGTAAACGCACTGAGCCACTTTACCGACTGGACCATTGCGCACGTACATATCGGTGCATTGGGATGGAACGGGATGATCACATTTGGTATGATTTATTGGCTTGTACCCCGTTTGTTTAACACCAAGTTGAAAAGTGTGAAGATGGCCAATGCGCATTTCTGGCTTGCTACAACAGGTATGTTGTTCTTCGCTGTGCCACTTTATTTTGCAGGCTTCACACAAAGTTTGATGTGGAAGGAATTTACTGCAGATGGTTATTTGAAATATCCCAACTTCATTGAAACTGTGGTTCAGATTTTGCCGATGTATTACCTGCGCGTAGTAGGTGGCACTTTGTACCTGACAGGCGTTGTGTTGTTGGTCGTGAATGTTATCAATACCGTAAAAGCAGGCAAATTTGTTGAAACTGAAGAAGATTCAGCTCCTGCACTTCATCCTCACGGAGTGGACAAAGGACACAGACTCATTGAAGGGAAACCGGTATTGTTCACAATTCTTGCTCTTGTTGCCATTTTGATTGGTGGCATTGTTGAGTTTGTTCCGATGTTTATGGTGAAGAACAATGTGCCCACTATTGCAAGTGTGCAACCCTACACTCCGCTTGAACTTGAAGGACGCGACATCTATGTGCGTGAGGGTTGTTATGTTTGCCACAGCCAGATGGTAAGACCATTCAGGTCGGAAGTTGAAAGGTATGGTGATTACACAAAAGCAGGTGAAACTGTTTATGATCACCCCTTCCAGTTTGGATCAAAAAGAACCGGTCCGGATCTTGCCCGTGAAGGCGTGAAGACTGGTAAGATTTATAAACCCGACTCATGGCACTATAACCACTTTGAAAATCCGCAAAAAATGGTTGCACAGTCAATCATGCCTCCTTATCCTTCGCTTCTGAGCAATACGCTGAACACCGGTTCAACAGCCAAGAAAATAAGGGTAATGCAGACATTGGGCGTTCCTTATCCTGAAGGCTATTCCGACAAAGCTGTTGAGGATCTCAAAAAGCAGGCTCATGGAATTGCACAAGGCCTTAGGGACGGCGGTATTGATGTGACTGATGACAAAGAAGTCATTGCATTGATTGCCTACATTCAACGCTTAGGAACGGACATTCACAAGAATCAGTAAGATAAGCGAAAGAATATCATGAAGATCGTAACAAAGACAATGGAAGGGATCGCGGATATAGAGTTGTATCCGATCATAGGCCTGATCATCTTTTTTATCATGTTTGTGGCCTTGCTATATGTTGTCGCTCAGTTGACCAAAGGACAGGTGGAGGAATTCAGCCACCTGCCTCTGGACAATGAGAACGATCAGAACAATGAAACTATGATTCAATAAATTAGTAAATACATCAAGAAATATGACTACAGAAAAGCAACCTATACAGCACAAAGACGGCGATTACGAAATTGATACCCTGACCAACAGGCGGTTATTGAAGGATCATGAATATGACGGTATTCAGGAACTTGACAATGACCTGCCTTCATGGTGGAAGTGGCTGTTTATCGTGACCATCGTTTTTTCGATCATTTATGTGGTTCGTTTGTGGGTTTTCCATTCAGATGACCTTGTTCAGAAAAAAGAGTTTGACAAGGAGATGGTTGATGCAAAAGCAAATCCTGCTGCGACAGCCAAAACCGAGGCCTTCGAAATCAAACTACTCACAGATGATGCTGCGATGGCTTCAGGAAAGGAAACCTGGTCAAAGATTTGCTCGGTTTGCCACCTTGCCGACGGCGGTGGACTGGTCGGACCTAATATGACAGACAAGTATTGGATTCATGGCAATAAAATTGAAAACCTTTTTGCTGTTATTGAAAATGGTGTGATCGAGAAAGGAATGATTTCCTATAAAGATCAGCTAACACCAAAACAGCGTCTGGAAGTTGCCAGCTACGTTCTTGTCAAAATCAATGGGACAACTCCCGCAAATCCTAAGGCCCCGCAAGGCGACCTGTACGAATAATGTAAATTGCCCAGGGCAATTTTATACATGCTAAAAATGATGTAAAACATCGGTGACTTCCCCTTGCGCTGTAATTCAACGCAGGGGGATTCTTTTTCAAACCAAATTAAATATTATAGAAATGAGTGAATCAGATTCAGAAATCCTTGAAGGTACACAGGGATCATTTCGTGACAAAATTGCAACTATGGACGACCAGGGAAAGAGAGCCTGGATTTATCCCAAGAAACCAAAAGGAAAAAAATACAATCAAAGATGGATTGTTGCGTCCATCTTATTAGCCATTCTTTTTATCACGCCATGGATAAAATACAAGGGTGAACCTTTCATGCTGTTCAATATCCTTGAGCGTAAATTCATTCTGTTCGGAAACTTATTCTGGCCGCAGGATTTTCATCTTGTTGTGCTTGGAATCATTACCCTGATCGTTTTTATCATTCTGTTTACTGTGATCTTTGGAAGACTCTTTTGTGGTTGGGCATGCCCGCAAACCATCTTCATGGAGTTTGTTTTCCGGCAGATTGAGTACCTTATCGAAGGTGATTTCGGCGATCAGAAAAAACTGGCACGTCAGCCCTGGAATTTTAATAAAATCTGGCGCAAGTCATTGAAGCACATAATTTTCTTCTCGATTGCCGTTTTGATTGCAAATACATTTCTTTCCTACATTGTGGGTGTTGAACGTGTGAAAGAATTAATTACCGACGGGCCGTCTTCCCATCTCGGTGGCTTCATCGCCATGCTGTTGTTTTCGGGAGCTTTTTATTTCATCTTTGCTTTCTTCCGTGAGCAGGTTTGTTTGATTGCATGTCCTTATGGCCGGCTTCAGGGTGTTTTGCTCGATAATAAATCCATCGTTGTTGCCTATGATTACAAACGTGGTGAACCCAGGGGAAAACACAATCCGTTAGAGGACCGCGATAAGGCTGAAAAAGGTGATTGTATTGACTGTAAAAACTGTATCACCGTTTGTCCCACAGGAATTGATATCCGCAACGGAACTCAGCTGGAATGTATCAACTGCACTGCCTGTATGGATGCTTGTGATTCAATCATGGACAGGGTGAAAAAACCACGCGGACTTATTCGTTACAGTTCGGAAAAAGGTATTGCTGAAGGGCACAACAGCATTTTTAACGCAAGGGCTATCGCTTACTCTGCTTTTCTCACGCTTTTGCTCATTTTGCTGGCAGGATTGTTTACGTTGAGGACCGAGGTAGAAGCCACAATTTTAAGGGTGCCGGGTACTTTGTTCCAGGAATATGGCCCGGAGAATTACTCCAATGTCTATAAAATACAGCTTGTGAACAAAACCAGGGCCGATTTGCCTGTTGAACTTAAACTCGAAACCGGCGAGGGCGAAGTGATTGTGATGGGCGGACCAATTCTCGTTTCGGGCGGCAAGGTTGTTGAAAGCAACTTCCTGCTTGTCAAACCAAAGACTTCACTTTCGTCGAGTAACACCTCCATAATAATAGGGGTATATTCAGAAGGCAAGCAAATTGAAAAATTTAATACTACTTTTATCGGACCAAACAGTCTCGACAAATAAACAAATGACTATGAAATGGAACTGGGGAACGAAGCTTGCCATCGCCATGGCAGCCTTTATGCTGATGATTATCATCTTTGCCGTGCGTATGATGCGCGAAAGTGTTGATCTTGTTGAGAAAGACTATTACCCTAAAGGGCAGGCTTATCAGCAGATGATTGACAAAAAAGCAAATGCTGCACCTTATGCCGACAGTATTCACATAAACATTGAGGACGGCTTTATCAAGCTTCGTTTTCCGGTTAGTTTCCCCCCTGAGAAAATTACCGGAACTGCCCACCTGTATGACAGGGTAACAGAAACCGGCGACAAACTTTTTACACTTACCGTCGGCGCGGGAGGACAGTTTTGGCTTCCGGTTGATCAAAACAAAGGCAGGTATATTGTTAAGATAGATTGGGTGTGTGAACAAAAAGCCTATTATGTTGAAAAACCAATTGATCTGTAAATTATGTTTGAGTTATACACGGGTTTAACAATTGGGCTTGTTGGAAGTCTGCATTGTATCGGCATGTGCGGACCTATCGCCATAGCTTTACCTTTGGGACGAAAAAGCTGGCTCGACCGCAGCCTCGGAGGGTTGTTATACAACTTGGGACGTACAGTCACTTATGGTTTGCTGGGAGCCGTATTCGGATTGGTCGGTAAAGGCCTGCAAATGGCCGGTTTTCAGCAATGGGCTTCAATAATCATGGGAGTTGTGATGGTTTTATCAGTTTTTTTTCCTGTTCTGTTCAGGGGAAAACTGAGCATTGACCGGTACACAACAGGTTTTACAGGGAAGCTTATCAGCAGGTTCAGGGTCCTTTTTGGAAGGCAGTCAAAAACCAATCTTTTCATCATCGGATTGCTCAATGGATTGCTTCCTTGTGGTTTGGTTTATGTAGCCATCGCCGGTGCCATCAATACCAACGATGTGCTGCTTGGTGTTTTGTTTATGATTTTATTTGGCCTAGGCACCATACCAATCATGTTGAGTGTTTCTCTGATTGGTAATATGGCCACTGCTTCGTTTCGGACAAAGCTTGCAAAAGTTGTTCCCGTGTTTGTTGTTGTGCTTGGTATTGTGTTCATTCTGAGGGGATTGTCACTTGGAATACCATTCATCAGCCCGAAAACGAAGATGTTAACCCCTGAAAAGGAAGTGAAGGTAAAAGGGGCTTGTTGTACACCCGGTAAAACACACGAA
>DISP01000155.1 GCA_002421995.1 Bacteroidales bacterium UBA6207
TTGTTGCAAGGCTTGAGTAAGGTCAAGCTCATACATTTCGGTCACCTGATTCATTATATCCTGTGCTCCGGCTTCATCACCAGACTGTTCGAGGCGGGCAGCCTCACGAAGCAATTCACCTACCCTTGTTTCATCCAACTGACTACATGAGGCACCTTGGGCTTGAGCTGTAACTGATTGTAAGGCAACGAACAAAACAATCAAAGCAGAACTGATAATTAATGGTTTTATCTTCATTTGATGATGTTATATAATGTGCAAAGGTTAACCAACAATTTACTTTTTGGTTGAAGACTTCAATGAAATAATTCTTAAAACTTCACAAATTCCACCCTTCGGTTTTGTGCTTTGCCCTCGGGAGAATCATTGCCGCTCATCGGCTTGCTTTCGCCATGTCCTTTTGAAGTAAGGCGATCTTTTGCTATGCCGAGCTCGATCATTTTGTCCATTACTGCCTTGCTTCGGGCTTCACTAAGTTTTTGGTTGGCAGCCTCTTCCCCATCGCTATCGGTGTGTCCTTCAACAGAAAATTTCAGTTCAGGATGGTCTTGCATCATCTTCACAACATAATTGATGGTTCCCATTGATTCGGCTTTGATGCTGGCTTTGTTTACATCGAATTTGATGCCTGTTGTCACAAATTTTCCATCTGTAAGGAACTTATCATAAAGCGGTACTGCACCTTTCGCTATGCGAATATTCCTGATGAAATATTTACCTTCTTTTTGACTTGTCGTTCCGAGGGTTAAGCCGGTCGGGTTTTCTTCAATGTTTGGTATGTTGAGCAAACGGGCATCGTCCATATACACTTTCAAAGCTCTCTTGTTGAACGAGATAGCGATGTGGCGCCAGCGTGCTTGTTTATCAATGTTTGATCGGGCTGCACCGGGATAGACACCCTGAATTTCTGTGCCTCCGTATTGTGCCTGGTTTGTATAGAGTACAAGGCGCTTAAGCACTGATTTCTGTTTTTTTATGCCGTAAAAACTCACATAGTACCGCTGACTATAGACATCCTGCTCGAAATAACAATCAAACTCGATGGTGAATTCATCAGGCAGGTAATCGCTTTTGCTATCGGTTAGCAAGGGAGTAATGCCACCAATATTCCCTATTTCCCTGAAATAGATCACATTAGACCCATCAAAGGAAGCATTTTCGACAACACCACCAGCTAAATCCCATTTGCTTGGAAACTCACCATTTTGTTCGCCTTCGTGGTTGTCTTCAAAAAATATTTCGGTACCCGGTACAAAATCGTATTTAGCCCAGGTGAGTGTGGGAGCCGGTTTGCTTTCTTTTTGAACATCTGCACTTTCATTTTGTGCAGCCTCTTCTGTTTTGGTTTCGTCTTTTGTTTTGGTCACATTTTCAGCATCTTCCTTGGTTGAATTCTTCTTGTCAGCTGATTTCTTTTTTGTTTTATTGTCCTTTTCCTCGTCCTTATCTCCTTTCACGGCATCATCAATACCTTTTTCGGTTTTGTCCAGCGTATTGTCAACGCCTTTGTCAATACGGCGTTCAACACGATTTTCGACATTACGTTCAGCTTTTTTAATGCTCTTCTTAACAACTTTATCAAGATTGATCTGGGCTGACATTGAGATTGACAGCATCACTAAAAATGAGATAATAGAAATTAACTTTTTCATTTTCAACTAATTAAAGATTATTGATTCTCGTTTTTATGGTGTATATGAAGACCCAAAACATGTTTGTTTTACGAATAGCCGGAATTGGGCAAATATTTTTCACTTCGCTTTGTATTAATGATGGTTTAAGCAAAAATACGAACTAATTTGATCTGCAAACATCGAATTTGAATTTGCTGTCGTAAGCATTGAATTCGCTTGCTATGAAACTGAAACTGATATAAAAATAAGCTGTATGCATTGATTATTTTGAAAGATGTAAGGCTTTCCTGAAGTGCTGACCGGAAAATGATTTATTCAATAATTTAGTTTACCGATTAAAGCAGCTTTTTTATTTCAAATCTGTTGAAGCTTAATATAGAACATTTTAGCTGCAAGGAATCAAGTGTAAACAGGATCAGAGTTTGCTAATCAATTCGAGGAGCATTGGTTTGCGCCGCGAAGATACAGGCACTGAACTGCCGTCATTTAAATAAACCAGACCACCCTCCGTTTTTTCGATCCTTTTGATGCAATTCACATTCACGAGGTGGGATTGGTGAACCCTAACGAATCCAAATTTTTCAAGAATTCCCTCATACTCTGATAAACTCTTGGAAACCAATAACTTTTCTTTATTACTGAAATAAAAAGTTGTGTACGTATTGTCTGAGACACAGTGAATGATATCTTTTACTTCGACGATATGTATGTCGGTTAGTGTTCGAAGTACCAGCTTACCCGTTGTCTTGATATCGGCAGCAAACTGGCTATTGACTTTAGATTCGGATGTCGGGTTGACTTTTTGGATGATTTGGTGAACGCTCGTGCGAAATTCCGTTTCATTTATTGGCTTGAGCAGGTAATCCACCGCTCCCATTTTTATGGCTTGAAGCGCATACTCATTGAAGGCAGTAATAAAAATCAGTTTAAACTCTTTGTATTGAATACGTTGCAAAATATGAAACCCTGTTCCTCCCCTGATCTCGATATCCAAAAAAAGAATATCCGGTTTGATCAGGTCAATTTTTTCAACAGCCTCAGTAACTCCGGCAGCTTCGCCGGCAATTTCAATCTGCGGAAACCATCTGTTTAGCAGCAAAATAATTGTCTGCCTCACAGGGGCCTCGTCGTCAACGATGAATGCTTTCATAATCCTGATTTTGTTACTATTGGGAGTTGAATCTGAATCAAAACCCCATGCTTTTGCGGGTCGGCTTTACTCTTATCAGTGATCTCATACACAATGGAATCAGGCAAGCGTTTGTTAAGCAGCTGCACCCTCTCTTTAAAGATATTTGTAGCATAGGAAATATGACCCTCTTTTCCGGTTGACGCACCAAATCCCGGTCCGTCATCTTCAATATCAAAAAACAAATAAGTCTCTGATTCTTTTATTGTGATGGTCAAACTCCCACCTTTTTCTGACCGCCTTATTCCATGTTCAATTGCATTTTCGATAAACGGTTGAATCAGCAAGGGAGGCACCAGTATAATATCCGACTCAATTACCTCATCTACATTTAAACTGAATTGAAGGTG
>DISP01000190.1 GCA_002421995.1 Bacteroidales bacterium UBA6207
TGAAAAACGTAACACAACACTTTTCATTGATCCCGGTTTCCCCGTTCATAAACAACAACACAGGGTGCTTAATCTGCCTTTCGAAAGCTTTGATGTGTATAACTTTCGCGGAGATAAGCTGTATGACAAACTAAAATCATACCTCGATAAAGGTCACATCCACTCAATTCTTTACAGCAATCCCAACAATCCATCCTGGATTTGTTTCACCGAAAAAGAACTCAAGATCATTGGCGATCTTGCCAATGAATATGACATTGTGATCATGGAAGACCTTGCCTACTTTGGCATGGACTTCCGTCAGGATTTCAGCAAGCCCGGTGAACCACCTTATCAGCCATCTGTGGCAAACTACACAAATAAATACATCCTCTTCATTTCCAGCTCCAAGGCATTCAGCTATGCCGGCGAACGAATTGGCATGATGGTGCTCAGCGATGTGATGTATCAAACACGTTATCCCGACTTAAAGCGTTTTTATCCGAACGATCAGTTTGGATACACGATGATTTACGGCACTTTGTATCCACTCAGTTCGGGAACATCACACTCTGCGCAATACGGACTCACTGCCATTCTCAAAGCAGCTAACGAAGGCAAATTCAATTTTGTTGAAGATGTGAAAACATATGGCGAAAAAGCTGCAGTGATGAAAAGACTGTTTACTGAAAATGGTTTCAGCATCGTTTATGACAAAGACGAAGACAAGCCCATTGCAGACGGATTCTACTTCACATACTCCTATCCGGGTTTCAGCGGAGTTGATCTGCTTGAAGAAATGCTATATTATGGAATCAGCGCTATATCGCTTGATATCACCGGCAGTGAGCGTCACGAAGGAATCAGGGCCTGCACCTCGCTTATTCAACCTGAACAATTTCCAACACTTGAGGCCAGGCTAAAACAGTTTAACATTGATCATCCGCTCCAATAAGCAATCGAAAAATTAATAAAAAACCGAAGATTATTGCCAGGAGAATATTATTTAAAATTAATATAAATAACATATTTACAAGCAAATAGACCTTATCAGCAGCCTGTCGGCTTTGATTGATTCAGTAAATTTGCAGCTTAACAAAAAATCAAAAAAAGAAAGATATGGCTAAAGTCAGAGGTGCCATTGTTGTTGACGAAGCAAAGTGCAAGGGATGCGGTGTATGCGTTCCGGCCTGTCCCACTTCGGTCATCGCATTGGCAAAAGAAGTGAATAGCAAGGGCTATAACTATGCATATATGGAGCTTCCGGACGAATGTATCGGATGTGCCAATTGTGCCATAGTTTGTCCGGATGGTGTAATCACAGTTTACAAACTTAAGCTGTAAAAAGGGTAACACTAAAACTCGAAACTATGGGAGAATTAAAACTAATGAAAGGAAACGAGGCATTGGCCGAGGCAGCGATACGCGCCGGTGCTGATGCTTATTTTGGCTACCCTATCACTCCACAGTCGGAAGTGATTGAATACCTGATGGCCGAAAAGCCCTGGGAGCGCACAGGCATGGTGGTGTTGCAGGCCGAAAGCGAAGTTGCAGCCATCAATATGGTTTATGGTGCTGCCGGTGCCGGCAAGCGTGTGATGACATCTTCATCTTCGCCCGGCGTGAGCCTGAAACAGGAAGGTTTGTCTTATATCGCAGGTTCAGAGCTGCCATGCGTTTATGCCAATGTGGTTCGTGGCGGCCCGGGATTGGGAACCATTCAACCTTCGCAGGCTGATTACTTTCAGAGCACAAAAGGCGGCGGTCATGGCGATTACCGTCAAATAGTGCTTGCGCCGGCATCGGTGCAGGAAATGTCCGATTTTGTAAAGCTCGGTTTTGAACTGGCTTTCAAATACCGCATTGCCGTGCTGATCCTCTCCGACGGTGTTATTGGTCAGATGATGGAAAAAGTTGAGTTGTTCGATCCAATTCCACGCATGACTGATGATGAAATCGTTGAAAAATATCCATGGGCAACCACCGGAAAGAAAAAAGGAACAGCACGCAGAATCATCACCTCGCTCGACCTCGATTCGCACAAAATGGAAGAACACAACCATCACCTTCAGGCAAAATACAAAACCATTTCCGAAAACGAAGTGCGTTATGAACTTTTTGACTGTGATGATGCTGAATACATCTTTGTAGCATATGGCTCGAGTGCCCGAATCGCCCAAAAGTCAGTACAGCTTGCCCGTGCCAAAGGTATCAAAGCCGGGCTGTTTCGCTTGATAAGCCTTTACCCATTCCCTGGAAAAGAGATGGCAGCCCTCTGCAAAAAGGGTGTAAAAGGCTGGCTGGCAGTTGAAATGAGTGCCGGACAAATGGTTGAAGACGTGATGCTTTCGGTAAAAGGATGCGCAAAAGTGGCACATTATGGCCGATATGGTGGAATTGTACATTCACCAGAAGAGGTACTTCACGCGATGGAAGAAAAAATCATAGGAGAATAATCAGATGGCAACAGTAACACTCCAAGAAATAATTAAGCCCGAGAACCTGGTTTATAAAAAAACCGATCTCATGACCGACAAGGCCCTGAGCTATTGTCCGGGTTGTGGCCATGGAACTGCTCACCGCATCACCATGGAAGTGCTCGAAGAGCTGGGAATGGAAGAGAACACAATCGGCGTTGCGCCAGTTGGCTGCTCTGTTTTGGCCTACGAATTCATGAATATTGACATGACTCAGGCTGCTCACGGCCGTGCGCCAGCTGTGGCAACCGGAATCAAAAGGGTTTGGCCAAACAAGATTGTGTTTACTTATCAAGGTGATGGCGACCTTGCTGCCATTGGCACAGCTGAAACCATTCACGCATGCAACCGTGGCGAAAAAATTGTGATCATCTTTGTGAACAACGGCATTTACGGTATGACCGGAGGCCAAATGGCACCTACCACGCTGCCGGGCATGAAATCGTCAACCTCGCCCTATGGCAGAGAAGTAGAAATGATGGGAAATCCACTCAAAATGACCGAGTTAGTAGCCCAGTTACCCGGAACTTATTTTGTTTCGCGTCAGGCTGTTCACACGCCTGCTGCCGTCAGAAGAGCAAAAAAAGCTATCAGAAAAGCATTCGAAAACCAGCGCGACAACAAGCCCGGGCTTTCGTTTGTTGAAATCGTCTCGAACTGCAACTCAGGCTGGAAAATGACCCCGACCGATGCAAATAAATGGATGGAAGACAATATGTTTCCATTCTATCCGCTTGGCGACATCAAAATGGATGGTCAATTGTTGAAATGATAATAAAAAAGTAAAGCAATGACAGAAGAAATGATTATAGCCGGTTTTGGCGGACAAGGTGTACTTTCAATGGGTAAGATATTGGCCTACAGTGGCATTATGCAAGACCAGGAAGTGAGCTGGATGCCATCATACGGCCCCGAAATGCGTGGCGGAACAGCCAATGTGGTTGTCATCGTAAGCGACGAACGCATTAGTTCGCCGGTGCTAACGGTTTTTGACACAGCCATCATCCTCAATCAGCAGTCAATGGATAAATTTGAAAAGTCAGTAAAACCAGGTGGCGTTCTCATCTATGATCCCAATGGAATCACCCATCACCCGTTGCGTACCGACATCAATATTTTTCAGATAGAAGGCGCGCGTCTTGCATCAGAAATGGGCAATGCCAAAATCTTCAATATGGTGGTGCTCGGTGCTTACCTGAAGGTGAAACCGGTTGTTAAAATCGAAAACGTGATCAAAGGACTAAAAAAATCCTTGCCAGAGCGTTACCACAAATTGATTCCGATGAACGAAGATGCCCTTAATATGGGTATGAAGAATGTTGTTAAATACAACTAATTCAAATACAACACTTTAAAAAAGCCATCCATCCTGATGGCTTTTTTTGTTTTATTTGTCCTATGAATGAAGTATTGAAAAAGCAGCTCGATGATGCCGTTGGTCTTTATAACAACAAGGCATTTATTGCTGACGACCCCATTTGCATACCGCACCGCTTTGAAAGAAAAGAAGACATTGAAATTTCCGGGTTTCTGACAGCCTTATTGGCCTGGGGGCAACGCAAAACCATCATCAACAAAGCAAATGTGCTAATGAAGAAGATGGACAACGAACCATTTTTGTTCATCACACAAGCACCCGAAGCAACAATTGGTCAGTTAGATGATTTTGTACACCGCACATTCAACGGTGATGACTGCATCACCTTGATACACGCACTTAGGCAAATCTATTTGGAGCATGGTGGTCTGGAAACAGTTTTTAGTAAGGGCTTTAAAATCGGAGGCGCCTATGAGGCAATAGAAGATTTGCACCAGCTTGTGTTTTCTTATCCTCACCTTGACCGCACACGTAAACATCTTGCACGCCCATCAGCCGGATCAGCAGCAAAACGCATCAATATGTTTTTACGCTGGATGGTGAGGCATGACAAAAAAGGAGTAGATTTTGGTTTATGGAATACCATTAGTCCATCTGCACTCATTTGTCCGCTTGATGTTCACAGTGGAAACACAGCCCGGAAACTCGGTTTACTCAGCCGCAAACAAAACGACTGGCAGGCAGCACTCGAACTCACCCAAAACCTACGCATATTCGATCCAAACGATCCTGTAAAATACGATTTTGCTTTGTTTGGAACAGGTGTTTCACATGCGGCTTTTCCTTACCTTTGACGTCAAAATTCAACGTATTCTATATAAAACATGCTGCAATATCCAAATACCGACTGGAAAAAGAAATGGTATGTAATTATATTTCAACATCATACTAAAGGAGGCAGACTGTTCGATCTGATTTTGCTCTGGTTGATTTTGCTGAGTGTGGTAGCAGTAATTGTTGACAGTTCTACATTCATTCACGATAAATACCAGGTCATACTGTTTAGTCTGGAATGGTTGATCACAATTGCTTTCAGCATTGAATATGCCGTCAGGATCATCGTATCGCCTGTTAAAAGAAAATACATCCTGAGTTTTTATGGCATCATTGATCTTTTGGCCATCATCCCTACCTATCTTAGCTTGTTTGTTACCGGCAGTCAGTTTTTGATTGTCATCCGGGTTTTAAGGCTACTGAGGGTTTTCAGAATTCTTAAACTTTCTTCATTTACATCTGCCGGTTTATTTTTGATCCAGGCGCTCAAGAATTCAAGAGAAAAAATCGTTGTTTTCTTTGGAGCTGTTTTGCTGTTGGTCACCATTGTCGGCACAATCATGTACCTTGTTGAGGGACCTGCATCAGGCTTTGACAGTATAGCGGTGTCTATCTATTGGGCTATTGTGACCATCACCACTGTTGGTTACGGCGATATCAGCCCGGCAACCTCCCTGGGTCAGTTTATTGCATCCATCCTGATGCTTACAGGTTATGCCATAATTGCTGTTCCGACGGGGATTCTAAGCTCTGAATTCAACAGCGCAAAAAAGAAACAGAATCCTGAACCCGGCAAAGCCAGATGCAAAGCTTGTGGTTTTGGCCTCATCAGGCCGCACTACAACTTTTGTCCGCATTGTGGTGTGACTCTAAACGATACGGAGGACAAACAAATTACAAATCAGAATATTACAGAAGACAAACCAGAATAATCATCACAAAATATGACACAAAATCAAAACGCATTTACAGAAGCAATCCGTCAGGGATATGAATTTAAAGGATCAAGCATTGTGCTGGGAGGTGCCATTCTGCATGGAGAGGCTGTGGAAGGATTGCAGGTGAAAGCACCATTGAAGATGCTGAACCGTCATGGATTGATCGCCGGTGCAACAGGAAGTGGAAAGACAAAGACGCTGCAAGGCCTGGCCGAAAGGCTTTCCGACAACGGTGTTGCCGTTTTGATGATGGATGTGAAAGGCGATTTGAGCGGTATTTCTCAGGCCGGAAACAGTCATCCAAAGATTGAAGAACGTCAGCAGAAAATTGGCATCCCATGGAGAGCAGAGGCCTATCCGGTTGAGTTTTTGACAATATCGAACGAGCAGGGCGTGCGTATGCGTGCCACTATCAGTGAGTTTGGACCGGTTTTGCTGAGCAAGATTCTCGACTTGAACGAAACCCAGCAGGGAATGGTAGCACTTGCCTTCAAATACTGCGATGACAAGGCGCTGCCTTTGCTCGACATCAAAGATTTCAGGGCGGTACTTCAGCACATTTCAGGCGACGCAAAAAACGAAGTACAACAAAAATACGGCCTCATCAGCACAGCCACCATTGGCACTATCATGCGAAAACTGCTCGAACTCGAGCAACAAGGAGCTGAGTTGTTTTTTGGCGAAAGAAGTTTTGACGTAGAAGATTTTCTCAGGCTAAGCCCCGAAGGAAAAGGAATCATCCACCTGCTGAGGCTGACCGATATACAAAGCAAACCAAAGCTGTTTTCAACTTTCATGCTTTGTCTTCTGGCCGAAATTTATGAAAAATATCCCGAACGCGGCGACATGGAACAGCCTGAGCTTGTGATATTTATTGACGAGGCTCACTTGATTTTCAAAGAAGCATCAAAAGCTTTGCTCGATCAGATAGAAGCCATCGTTAAGCTCATTCGATCAAAAGGTGTTGGGATATTCTTCTGCACGCAAAACCCGGGCGACATTCCGGATGCAGTGCTTAGCCAACTTGGATTCAAGATACAACATGCTTTGAGAGCCTTCACAGCCAAAGACCGCAAGGAAATAAAACAGGTAGCCGAAAACTACCCAACCAGCCCATTCTACGCAACAGAAGAATTGCTCACATCGGTAGGTATCGGCGAGGCTATCATCACCATGCTCAACGAGAAAGGGACGCCAACACCTCTTGTTCACTGCCTGCTGCAGGCACCACGTTCGAGGATGGATGTGATTTCAGAGGCAGAAATGCAGCAAATCCTCAAAAAAAGTCAGCTGTTGATGAAATACAATGAAGCCATTGACCGTGAGAGTGCGTTTGAGATGCTACAACAAAAGGTTTCATTCCAAAGACATTTTGAAGAACCTAAAAACCTTGACAGACGGCAGCCCGGAAGAACCCGGACCGAAGAAAGCACTTTTGAAACTGTGATGAAAAGCCCGGTCACAAACACCATCATAAGAGAAGTTACGCGCGGACTCCTGGGAGTACTGGGATTTCAGACCACAAAACGCAGAAGGGAATTTTGACAAATTTATGTCCGGATATCTGTACTGTCATACAATTGAAAAGGCAGCATGCCGTTATATTGTGTATTTTTGACAAAATTTCGTTCACGCATGAAGTTCAGTAGTAGGAATGGTTGGAAACTGTCATTATCATTTGTGTTTTACTGTATTATTGGTTTTTACACATCTGTCATTCATGCGCAGGACACCATCCCCGTTGCACCCAAGGTAAAAGCTCCACCTATTGACTCAACAATTGTTGCTTATTTTGGCAGGACCTACGACAGTCTGGCCAATGGTTTCGTTCATTTTGTTGACACCAATTTGCTGCTTGTATCACGTTTTGATGCACTGAGTAAACAGAGCGACCCCATTCAAACCCTCAGCAATGCAGGACTTGCTCATCAATCAATGGTGTTCAGGCCCGAATTTTTGAATGGTTTCGACATGAAGCGAAATCCCTATGGTGCTTTTGTCCACAACAGCCAAAGCGTCAAATACCTCGATCCGACCGCCCCAATCACCGAAATTGGTTATTTGATGGGAGCAAAAAAAGAACAGCAATTAAACGTGCTTTTTGGCAGACAGCTGGCTCCACGCCTTTTCGTCGGTATGAATTTTGAACTCGTTGACTCAAGAGGCCCATATAAAAACAACAGTACAACAAACTCAAGCGTATATTTTACAGCACGTTACAAAACAAAGGATAGCCGCTATGGGGTGTTGGCAAACTATTTCAACAACAGGCTTTCAATGGCAGAAAACGGCGGCATTGTCAACGACAGCGATTTCGAAAACAACACGGAGTTTGACCGCAGGGTTATTGCCGTAAATCTTGAAAAAGCTTACAACAAATACAAGCAATCGGGATTTGGTTTTGAACACTATTTCATCCTCTTGCCCGAAAAGCGTCAAACTTCCGACAGCACCTCGGTTCACCGCAGGTTTCAGCTAGGGCGAATCACACATCAATTTGAAT
Organism: Bacteroidales bacterium UBA6207; assembly: GCA_002421995.1. Classification (GTDB taxonomy): domain Bacteria; phylum Bacteroidota; class Bacteroidia; order Bacteroidales; family F082; genus JALNZU01. The sequence continues at coordinate 8,050 of DISP01000190.1, forward strand.
ATCAACGCAATCAGTCAATATATTCAGAAGCTTTGCCCCTGGCTGCCTTTTACCAGCCTTTTGATATAGTGCTCGACTCGACCGAAACCTACGACAGCACCTACCAGTCAGTTGTCAGAAACAGGTTTTACTGGAGCACGCTTGGTTACAGAACCCACAAAAAAGACAATCCATTCCATCTTTTTGCCGGCGTTGAGCTGGCCAACAGCCTGAACAGCGATTCGCTGTATAAGCAAAAAATATGGCAGATTAATCCGTATGGCGGCATCAACATTGCACTTTTCAAGTCGTTTTACCTGAATGGATCAGCCAAACTGATCACCGGAAATCAATCGGCGGGCGACTTTGAGGTTTATGGAAAACTCAGGCAGTTTCTGGGTACAGAACAAAGAAACCTTGGCAACCTGTTTTTCAGCATCAGGCTCATCAACCAGAGTCCTTCGTGGTTTTATGAGCGCTATCAGTCCAACCATTTCCGCTGGGATCAAAAGCTGGAAAAGTCAACATTTTTTACACTCAACGGAGGTTATAAATTTAAAGACTTTGAAGCCGGAGCTGAGTCGCATATCATTGACAAATATGTTTTCCTCAATGCCGAAGCAAGAGCCATGCAAACAAGCGGCACGATAAAAATTCTTCGTCTGTTTGCCAACCTGCATTTCTCGCCAGGGAAATTTGATATCATCGCCAATGCCAATTACCAGCTGAGTGATAACGACACAATCATCAGCCTTCCGACACTTACGGCAAAACTCAGACTTGCCTTTAGTCAGCAATTGTTCAACAACGCAGCTATTTTTCAGCCGGGCATCGAAGCTTATTGGTTTACAAGTTATTATGCGGATGCCTACATGCCTGCACTAAGGGCATTTTATCCTCAGCGGGAAAAAGCGATCGGAATCTATCCTTTTGTTGATGTTTATATCTCACTCAAGGTGAAAAGAGCCAGAATTTTCCTGCAGTACAACAATCTTTTTGGTTTGGCCGGACAATACAATTACTACACCACTTTGCACTATCCGGCGCGCGACCCCCGCTTCAATTTTGGAGTTAGCTGGAGATTTTATCAATAAACAGGCAAAGCCCCTGATGTCGGACAAACGGTGATAACAATGCTATTCCTTCTTATTGTTTGGCATCTCGAATTTTTCTCCGGTTTCTTCAATCACCATTTTTTTGTAGGAGTCTTCGTATCCGGGAAACTCCGGTGATGCAGGATAACCCCATTGATTGCGTTTGAAGCTGCCGTTTTCTTCTTGTTTCACATTGCCATCAAGGTATTTTACAAGCAGAAATTCATATAACTTCGACCACTTTTCCAGCGTAAGACCAGCCATTGAAGCTGAATAGTCGGTAAGGAAATCTTTGGCAAGTTCAGGGTTGGAGTGCCAAAGTTTCAGGGCAGCCTCGTCAACAGCAGCTGTATTTTCTTTGAACTTATTCTCAAGCTCACTTTGCACTTTCTGCAAGTCGGGCATCAGCCTGTTATAAAACAAATAAGCGAAGTGAGCCACGCGGTTAAATACCCAAAAAGCTGCATCATGTTTGTAGGTCAAAATGTCGCCATAGCCTTCGCTCCAATTTTGCGGAACAGCTTTGATGCTGCTGTAGAAAGGCACATAAACCGTGGTGCCGGCATCATCAACACCAAACCAAAATATGCCACCTACGGCATCGGGCAACCACGAGCGCATTTGTGCCACAAAAGAAAATCCGGTTTGCTGTGTAGCTGTCACCCTTTCATGAAAATATTCTTTTCCGTCGAATTTCCAGGTGAGAGGCCGCCAGCGGTAGGGCAATCCAAATGGTCCAGCTCCGGCATCCTTCGACATATCCAGTTCTGTTCCCTGCAGATAGTCACGTTTGAACGACATCAAATCCTGCGGACTAAGTTTCCGCTTTGGTTTCACAAACAAAGGCAACCGCTTGCTGTTCTGCTCTCCTACCGCATACTTCCAGTAGTCTTCCATCCCATCCGTCACATGATTGAACATACTCCAAACACGCAACTCACAAAAACGTGCAGCATCAAAGCTTAGCGGTGCATAAACATCGCTGAAACTAAATTCTTCGTTCGACCCGTTGAACCAGCCATTTGCCCTGGCAAAATCAATCACATCATGCGCATAAATAAAATGCAACTCCTTCTGATTCAGCATATCAAACTGTTTACTATTGATGCTTACCTTACCATCCGATTGCGGAAAACCGGTTATTCTGGCGTGGTTGGCATGAGCCGAAACATAACCATCCGGAATACGAACTGCAACCCACACCGCACCTTTATTTATGTTCACATATTTTTTGGTTCGTTTATCAAACTCCATCTTTGTTCCCTTGCCCACGATTTCCATAATCCATACCTCATTAGGGTCACCGACGGAAAAAGATTCACCCGAGCTCGCATAGCCATAGTTCTCAACCAGTTCCGCGATAACCCTGATGGCTTCGCGGGCCGTTTTTGAACGTTGAAGTGCCACAAACATCAGGTAAGCATAATCCATCACACCGGTTGAGTCGGTGAGTTCGTTGCGTCCTCCAAAAGTTGTTTCACCCATCGAAACCTGAAACTCGTTCATGAAACCGAGGGTTTGATAGGTATGTGCCACCTGAGGAATCTGACCTAATGGTTTGGCCGTTCCCCTGTCATAAATTGTCAACATACTTCCCTGCGGCCAATCGTGTGCAGCACTGAAATAGAGCTCACCATAACGTATGTGTGAATCTGCAGCATAGCTCACCATGGCGGAACCATCAACTGAGGCGCCTTTGCTTACGAGATAATTTGTACAGGCAGAGAGTTGTTGCCACCCGGTCAGAAAAATCAATACCAAAGAAAATCCAATCGGAATAAATGTCCTGCGCATAAAATTTCAAATTTTGAGGAGCTAAGGTAGTCATTT
>DISP01000026.1:0-6250 GCA_002421995.1 Bacteroidales bacterium UBA6207
TTAATCAAAATGATATCCGCTTTGTACTTTTTTCTGAAATACAAGCCAAGACCGAAAGCGATATATTGATTGTTCCATTTGACAGAAATGACAATGGATTAATTGACAACAACGAAGCGTTCTATACAAGCACAGAAGAATTTTCACGGGCAATTTGGTTAGGCAAATACCCAAAAGCACTTTCTGTAACCGTATATCTTGCTGCAAATGACACCGGCGACACAAACCAACAATTTATCAACTGGCTGTTTTCAAACGAAAATGATGCAATTGCTGCCAATGGAATGATTCCGATATACAAAGGTGAGCAAAACGCAGCCTTAAAAGCAAACCTCAACAACAATCTGCAGGAAACCGATGCTTCAGCACCTAATTCGTTTTCCTGGCTTATCGTTTTGCTGGGAGGTGTAATAGCCGTTGTTTTGGCAACGATGGGTATCTTTTGGTTATTTCTTGACAGAACGCCTGTTGACGAAACTGATACTGAGCCAGCAATGACTTTTAATGCAGAATCCCTAAAGTTTCCCGGGGGAAGAATGTATGACAAATCACATACATGGGCCTTCATGGAAGAAGATGGAACAGTCAAAGTAGGTATTGATGATTTTTTAAAACATATTTTTGGCACCAATGCGCAAGTGAATCTCTTTAAAACCGGAACAAGTTTTACAAAAGGAGACATCATGGCAACCATTACCCACAAAGGCCGCAAAATATCAGTTCTATCTCCGGTCTCAGGGCGTATTGTTGCAATTAACCAAACAGAAACCGAAAATATCGTGCCGCTTAATCCGGAATGGTTGTATAAGGTTGAAGCCGAAAACTGGAAACGTGAACAAAGTCTTCTGAGCATGGCCGACCAATACCGTGATTGGCTTAGGTCTGAATACAATCGTTTTAAAGAATTTATCGTCAATGCTTTACAAAGCACAAGCAGCCTTCAGACGCAAGCCGTTATGTTAGATGGAGGCGAACTCATGGAAGGCCTGATGGAAACGGCTGACCCGCAGGTTTGGGAAGAGTTTCAAACAAAGTTTCTGAACAAACAAAGCTAGGAATTCTATCACCAATGAATCAGAGGCAAATAAATCATTGAGAGCAGTTTACAGAAATACAAAACTGATTTTAGGATTAATTGACTAAAAAATCTCTCTCAGGAGCAGTAAAAAGTAAAAAGATCACATAATGTCACTTAACAGAAGAACCTTTTTCAAAGCAATGGGGGCTACAGCAGTTGCCCTTTCATTTGGCAAACAAACTGCGGCAAACAATGCCACGGTAAGCGAAACCGAACTCAATGGGATTCTTTATGATGTAACCCGCTGCAAAGGCTGTCATGGTTGTGAATATGACTGCGCTGATGCACATGGTTTTACCGATATTGACATCCCCAAAAATCCGCCGTTTCGCCGCACCGATGAAAAACACAGGACAGTTGTCAATCATTATGAAACAAGCCAGGGAAAACTTCCGCGAAAAACCCAGTGTATGCACTGCAACCAGCCGGCTTGTGATGCAGCCTGCCTCACACAAGCCATGCATAAAACCCCGGAAGGACCTGTAATCTGGCGGGAAGATAAATGCATGGGCTGTCGCTATTGCATGATTTCCTGTCCGTTTGATGTTCCGAAATTTGAATATGAAAGTACAAACCCGCGGATTGTGAAATGTGATATGTGTATTGACTTGATAAACCAGGGTGAAATTCCGGCATGCGCCTACAACTGTCCCGAAGAAGCCCTGATTTATGGTAAACGAAGCGAACTTATTCGCGAAGCACGCAAGCGCATTCATGATGAACCTGAGAAATATGTGGACCATATTTACGGCGAGCACGAAGCCGGAGGCACATCGTGGCTTTATCTTTCGCCTGTTCCATTCGATGAAATAGGATTTAATACAAAAATCCAAAACAGCTCCTACCCCGCGCTCACAAAGGGATTTATTTCGAGCATTGCACCTGTTGATATATTGCTTCCGGCTGTCTTGCTTGGAATCTACGAAGCCACTAAGACATCAGCTAATAAGGAGGAAGAACAATGAGCACGACCATATCAAAAGTTGAACCGAAGCAAAAAGAGAATATGTTGCATTTTATAATTTCCGAACTGAAACCAAAAGGAAAAATCTTCAGTCCTTTCAACATTGTCAGCTTTCCGATAATGATTGTTGGATTGGTGATCATTTTTCTCAGGTTTAAAAACGGAATTGGTTCAGTTACAAACCTAAGTCAGGATGTGCCCTGGGGATTGTGGATAGGATTTGATGTGGTGACCGGCGTTGCTTTTGCCGGTGGTGCTTACGTGCTGGTGTTTATGGTTAACATCTTAAACTTAAAAAAATACAAGCCGATATTGCGTATTACAGTGCTGAACGGTTTTTTGGCCTATCTTTTCTATTCGGCAGCCCTCCTGCTCGATTTGGGCCGTCCGCTCAATGTTATTAATGTTGTAATCGGCAACAATTATGGTGTAAGCTCGGTATTGTTTCTTGTGGGATGGCACTTTCTACTTTATATGCTTGCGCTGCTCATCGAGTTTTCGCCTGCCGTCGCCGAATGGCTCAATGCAAGGAAACTTCACAGATTTCTTACGGCTATTTCGATGGGCGCCGTAATCTTCGGCATCACACTTTCTGTGCTGCATCAGTCGGGCATCGGGGCTCTTTTCCTTATGGCAAAAGACAAAATACACCCATTGTGGTACAACAGTTATTTGCCCTTGTTGTTTGTGGTTTCCAGCATCTTTGCCGGTATATCAATGGTAATTTTTGAAGGCTCGATAAGCCATCGTGTCTTCTCGAACCAACTTGCACCAGAAGATCATCATAAACACAACAGCATACTGACAGGGCTGTCAAAAATTTGTGCTTTAGGCATGTTTGTCTATCTTTCACTCTTGATTCTTGTATTTGTGCATGAGCAGAATGCTGTTTACATCAACAGTCCGATGGGTTATTGGTTTTTGGTGGAAGTGATTGGCTTCGTACTTTTTCCAATGCTACTTTTCTTCTTTGCATATCGCACACACAATACGTTGCTCAGCCGGATTGCTGCCATTATCACACTGCTTGGCATCATGCTTAACAGAATGAACATTTCAATCATTTGCTATCGCTGGGATGCTGCCGAACGCTATATTCCAAGCTGGCAGGAGTTTGTGGTTACACTAACAATTATTTTTATAGAAATATGGGTTTTGCGTTGGATAGTGAGGCGCATGCCCGTTCTGCACCGATCACCCGACTGGGTGGGAGGTGGTCATTAAGTCACTTAAACTACTTTAAAAATTTAAATATCATCACAAATGGACGGATTTCATTATTATAATCTATTTGAAACCAAAGGTTTTGAATACATTCTGACGATTGCTTTCTTTCTTTTGCTCATCCCTTTTTGGATACTACTCAACAAGAAAGCAAAAATTACCCAAAAGATCGGTGAAGCTTTCGGCACATTGACAATGCGCGCCCTCAAGCTCCCAAAAGGCGTGTATCACAGCCCGAATCATAGCTGGATGTACCTGTTAAAATCGGGAAAAGCACGTATTGGTTTGAGCGATCTTTTGTTGAAGATCACTGGCAATATTACTGTTGTACCACTCAAACAAGCCGGAGAAAAAATACGGCAAGGCGAGCCTTTGCTCGAGATAAAACAGGGTGAAAAAACAATTTGCCTTGAATCTCCTCTGAGCGGAAAAGTAATACGATTCAGCAATGATGCTGCAAGCGAACTCATGCACGATCCTTATGGCAATGGTTGGTTATTCGAATTGGAACCCAACAATTGGATTGCAGAAACAAAAGATTATTTCCTTGCTGACAAAGCAAGCTATTGGGCCGAATGGGAAATTGTAAGATTCAAGGATTTTCTTATTGCCAGTCTGGCAAAACATGAACCGAGTCTTCAAACCAATGCCCTGCAAGATGGCGGCGAGCTCCGTGAGCATATCATGGAAGAAATGCCCGAAGAAATCTGGGCTGATTTTGGTACAGTTTTCCTTCGCAAAGACAATGATCAAGCAATTTGATTTCTATTGAAATTTTACCGAAATTGCATGACCCAACTTCAAAGCTTCAAAAAAGTTGGGACAAATAAAAGGCTGTAGATCAATACAATGATTTACAGCCTGTTATCGTGATCTGATTTGATGTAATAAATTTATTATTAATCCTGATGGTTAATAAAACACGAAAAGCAGCGCAAAGAACCTGCAGATTGAGTAAAAAATTCAGACAGTTTTATTCTTCTGTTTACAGCAGGGTGGTGCTCATTATTGCTTTGCTTTCATTCATTTTACTCGCAGCTTATGCCATCATTTTTAAATCAGTCAATGAGCAATACCTAAAAACAATCATTTACCAAAACGGAAACAACATTGCCTCCATTGTGGAAGGTGCATTGTACCACTCGATGATGGAAAATGACAAAACAGAGCTGTACAACACCCTCGATATCATAAACACTTTGAGCGGAATTGATGAAGTGAATCTTTACAATGAGTTTGACAGCCTGGTTTACTCATCGTTTTCAGCAGATGCAGTGCAATATAACCAACCCGACTGCATTCAATGTCACAAGGCCATCAACGAGCTCTTTCCAGGCGAAGAAAAGAGTTATCGGATCATTGGTATAGAAAGCTCATGCAGCATGTACCGAACCGACAACAACCAGCGTTACCTTCTGATACGTAACCCGATTCTAAACGAAACGAGTTGTTACACGGCAAAATGCCATGCACACGGAAAAAATGATCATCTGCTCGGATCTTTAATAATAAAACTCCCTCTGGGAACTTATGACCAAGCTGTAAACAACTCATCACAACGCTATTTTATTTTAGCAATGACCGCTACACTCTTGCTCGCCGCCTCGCTGATTTTTTTTACCTGGAGAAACATCAAAAAACCAATGTCAGCGCTTGTTGAGGCAAGTCTGGCAGTTAGTTCAGGCAAGTCCGGCACGAGACTAAAAATTGCACCCGGTCAAATGGATGATATGCAACAAGTATCGCTGGCTTTCAACGATATGCTGGATAAACTTCAGGCTGCCAACACAGAACTCGAAAATTGGTCGAAACAATTGGAATTCAAGGTGCAGCGAAAATCTGAAGAATTAAGCTCAGTACAAAACGAGCTGATTCAGATCGAGAAAATTGCATCATTAGGCAAGCTTTCTGCCTCTGTGGCTCATGAACTCAACAATCCATTATCTGGTATTCTTGTTTATTCAAAACTCATTTACAAGCAGTTGCAATCTGCAGCGTTTGAAGATTCCCGCAAAGAAAACATCCTCAAACATCTCCGATTTATCGAAAGTGAAACAAAACGCTGTGGCGATATTGTAAAAGGATTGCTTGATTTTTCACGCAAGGACCAAGCTGAATACGAAGCTTGTCGGCTGCATGATATTTTGTATTCCACAACTGAGCTGATGCGGCATCCGTTGAAGATTGCAAACATCGCTTTTTATTCGCAATTTGAAGCCAAATCCGATTTGATCAACTGCAGTCCAAATCAGATCAAGCAAGCCTGCATCGCGATGTTGGTAAACGCATCAGAAGCAATCACCCCGGGTTCGGGAGGTGAGATTCTTGTTCGTACCCACAATGCTGATGAAGATACTGTTGTTTTTGAAATAACTGACAATGGTCAGGGCATGACACAGGATGTCATTCCAAATATCTTTGAACCATTTTTCTCAACAAAACACGAAGCAAGTGGCATCGGACTCGGCTTGCCTATTGTTCATGGAATAATCAGCAGCCATAAAGGGAGTATTCAAGTGCATTCAGAACCAGGACTTGGAACCACTTTCAGCATCACCCTACCCTTATTAAAACCTAAAAATGATCGCAATGTCTAAAAAGATTTCACTCCTGATAGTTGACGACGAAGAATCGGTAAGAGATTCGTTATATAACTGGTTTATCGAAGATGGTTTTGAAACCGGCTGTGCCGAAAGTGCTGGTACAGCACTTGCAATGCTCGAAAACAGCCACTACGACATCATCATTACCGACATTAAAATGCCCGGCATGGATGGCCTGGAACTTTTAAAAAGAATCAAAACCATAAAAAAAGATGCCATTGTCATCATTATGACAGCTTTTGCTGCCGTTGATACAGCCGTTCAGGCCCTGAAAGACGGCGCCTTTGATTACGTCACAAAACCATTCGATCCGGACGACCTGTCACACCTGATTCGTAATGCTTCGCGGCAGATTCTTCTAAGTAATGAAAACGAGCAACT
>DISP01000026.1:6349-17563 GCA_002421995.1 Bacteroidales bacterium UBA6207
GAAAGTTTGCTGGAGAGCGAGCTATTCGGACATGAAAAAGGAGCATTCACAGGTGCAGTTTACAACCGGAAAGGACGATTTGAAATGGCTGACAATGGCACAATTTTCCTTGATGAAATTGCTACCATCTCCATGAAAATGCAAATCGAATTGCTGCGCGTACTCGAAACAAAATCTTTTATGCGTGTTGGCGGCAGCAAACTTATCAGCTCTGATTTCAGGGTAATTTGCGCTACCAACCGCGATCTGAAACAAATGGTTGTTGAAGGCCTTTTTAGAGAAGACCTTTATTACCGGCTCAATGTTGTTAATATCAGCATTCCGCCGTTAAGGGCCAGATTGGATGATATTCCTGTACTGGTTCAGCATTTTATCAGCAAATACTGCCGAGCCATGAGCCGAAACATTGTCACAATCGAAAATGCGGCAATAAACAGATTGCAAGAATACGACTTTCCCGGCAACGTCAGGGAGCTCGAAAACATGATCGAAAGGGCAATCGTTGTTGGAAATGGCAAAGAAATTCGTGTGAAAGATTTGCCCGGTCAGAAAGAAAGCAACGCAATCATTACCGAAAGCCTTGAAGAATTAGAAAAAAAACATGTACAAAACGTGTTGAATAAATACGACTGGAACATTTCGCGGACTGCCAAAGCTCTTCAGGTTGACAGAGTTACCCTATATAACAAGATCAAAAAATACGACCTGAGACAAGGAAGTTAAAATTGCATCCTTTCCCAACTTAAAAAGGCAGTTTCGATAATGAAAATCACACTCCTCAACTACGGACAGTTCGATAGGAATCTGCTGAATAAGGTAGCGGAGTCGGTTGAAAAAGAGTTTCATTCCGAGGTTATTATACGTGACGAGTATGCCGATCTCAGCACTTTCTTCGATTCGTCACGCAAACAATACAACGGAAACAAACTACTTGGCTTTATTGAAAATAAACCCGGACAAGGTGACGAGAAATTCATCGGCTTATTCAATGTTGACATTTTTATTCCCATTCTTACCTACATCTACGGACAGGCATATCTTAACGGAAAATCAGCTATTGCTTCTTCTCACAGGCTGTCAAACGAGCGCTATGGCATGGTCAAAGATGAAAAGCTTTTCCTCGAAAGACTGATCAAAGAAACCCACCATGAACTTGGCCACTGTTTTGGTTTGCTGCACTGCCATTCACCAGGTTGCGTGATGCAATCAAGCACTTATGTAGAAGATATTGACCAGAAATCAGGCCATTTTTGCGAGTCCTGCCGTAAACATCTGCATTCCAGCTCTTTGTAAGTATTACATTGTCAACTTTTCAAACAGTTTAAAACAGTTTTTTACATAATTTGCAAAGCTGTTTACTGAATTATACACCGAATTTCCATTAGGTAAATATACTATCTTTGAATTCAGTTTTATTTGTTTTGCGCTTAGCCCACAGGCATGAAAGGATATTCGCTAAAAGTTTTTGTAAGCTCAATTTTCTTACTTCTGACTATGATTCAATTAGTTAGTCAGAATACCGAATTGCGTTTTGAACATTATAACACCATTGATGGCCTTAGCGACAATCATACAACAGCAATACTTCAGGACAGTCGGGGCTTTATTTGGATTGGGAGCACCCATGGTCTGAATCGTTTCGATGGTCGCACATTTAAAAATTATACGATTTTAGGCGAACAGGGACTTACCGATCTGAATATCTATGCACTTGCTGAAGACAGCCAGGGCAATATTTGGGTTGGCACACAGAATGGATTAAATAAATTAGATCCAAACACCGAAAAAATAAAGCAGTACTTCATGGGATCAGGCCCCGGTACTATTCCATATAAATGGTGTAACAGCCTTTATATAGATAAAGAAAACAAGCTGTGGCTGTCCACCGAGAAAGGCTTGTCCTGCTATGATGAGCCGACAGACAGTTTTCAGAACTATCCGGTTGAAGTTTTTGGCCCAGACCCAAAAATTAATAAGTTTATCTCGGAAATTTTTGAGGACAGTAAAGGAAGATTCTGGTTGACAACATCTTATGGAGTAAAACTTTTTAACAAAACAACAAAAAAAAGTAGCTCGTTCAAGATTAGCTCCACCCGGAATGAGCTAACATTGCCATTCACATCTATTTTTGAAGATGTTGATGGCGACATTTGGGCAGGTTGCTGGAACGACGGTATGATGAAATTCAACGCACTGACTAATTCTTTCGACAAGGTGCCATTGAAATTAAACACTGATAAAAGTCTTGTTATCTCTGACATCACAAATTTCCATATGAATAAGACGATGTATTTGTTGATGGCAACAAATCAGGGGCTATTGGTTTTTAATCCCAAAACTGAGACGGCGATTGATTTTCTTGAACCGGATGACTATCTGAATTGTTTCGCATTCGACTTGCAAGGCAATCTTTGGATCACAGGGACGAAAGGATTGTATAAAATCAATCAAAACAGTTTGGCATTTAAGTGGTTGCACCTTCCGGATGACCATTCAAAATCAACCATCTACCACATCATTCCTGATGCAAGTGGTTCCGGTTACAAATTCTATCTCAGCACGCTTGATGGCTGGTGGCAGTATGACCGTGCACGTGATACACTTATTGCTCAAAAACTCCCCGATGATCCGCATGAGCTTCTCACCACGATCAATCACTGGGTAACAGATTCAACAGGGTACTGGTTTACTTCAATGAAAGGCTTCGGTCATTTTAATCCCCGGAGAAACATACTCACCAACTACTCCGATTTGCTAACAGGAGCGGCACGTTACCACTTCACACAGTTTGTTTTCATAGATCACCTCCACAGATTGTGGATAAGCATTCACCGCATTGGAATCATGCTTTTCGAGCCGGAAACAAACAAGTCCCAAATGTTTATGGCAGATCAAAACCAGGCAGAGAATTTTTTGGGGAATGATGTGAAAGGAATGGCATTGACAGCAGACAGCACCTTGCTTATTGCTGCAAACAACAAACTTTATACCTTGTCAACAACTGATTTTACAATTGCAGGTTATCAACTTCCAGATCTGCAAAACAAAATTGATGTGGAGAAAATTAGACCGGACGATATTTGCATTACGCCGGACAATAAGGTATTAGTGAGCAGTAAACTTCAGATTTTTGAATTCCGCAACCGGCGTTTCTCAAAGCTATTCCCGCAAAATGGATTTGCTGACTTTAACATCGAGAAGCTCTACAGCAATCCACGTGGTAATATATGGGTCTCAACTTCCAGAGGTATTTTTAAAACCGATACAACTTTTTCTAAATGGGTCAACATCAACAATCGGCTGAGCTGGTCGGACAATGAATATATTTCAGATATCTCGTTCTGTAATGATGGCACGGTCATTTTTGCAGCCACAGGAAAAATTGGTGTACTCAACGATACCATGCTTAAGGGAAGTCCTCCTCCTCCACAAATAATCATTAGCAAGGTTAAATATGGTGATAATGAAGTATTTATGCTAGATACTACGGACAAACCCTTGCAACTTTCATACAAAGACCCGCTTGAAATTGAACTTTCTCCTGTCAATTATTGCTACGAAAAGGAAATAAAAATCTATTATCAGCTCACTGGCTGGGAAGACAAAGTGTATGAATATTCCGGCGCAACACCTATTATCTATCATCAATTGCCCACCGGGAAATATGAATTCAAAACCTGGCAGCAAAATGCCGAAGGTGAAAAAAGCAAGGCTACTCATTTTCATTTTGTTATACACCCTCCTTTTTATCTCAGCTGGTGGTTTATTGCACTTAATATCATCCTTATTTTTTCTGCATACACCCTTATAATACGCTATAAGCAAAAGAAAAGCAGGGAATTAGAACAGCTCAGGGCCCGCATTGCAAGCGACCTTCACGACGACATCGGGGCTACACTGAGTGCTATTGCACTTTATGCCAACACTTTGAAAAATCAAATGGACAAAGATCAGCCGCATTTGCAAAATATCCTGGGCAGAATTGGGGATAACAGCCGGGAGATGGTCAGCAGCATGAGCGACATTGTATGGGCAATCAATCCGGCCAATGACTTTGGCGAAAAGTTCATTCTCAGAATGCGCGACTATGCTGCTGATATGTGTCAGTCAAAGGACATTTTGCTTCATTTTCATGCCGATGAAACTTTGTCCGGCCTGAAATTACCACTGGAACTCCGAAAAAATATGTACTTGATTTTTAAAGAGTCGATCAACAATGCCGTGAAATATTCGGGCGCTCAGAATATTCATATCAGCCTGCGGTCCAGCGAAAAAGCGTTTTACTTGTCTGTATATGACGACGGTACCGGTTTTGACACCAATAGCAATAAACAGGGCAACGGATTAAAAAATATGCAGTCAAGGGCTGTTGAGATGGGGGCAGTTTTAAGCATTGATTCAATTATTGGGAAAGGCACTAAGGTGAATCTGCAATGGTAAGACTGCATGTTGGCTACAAGCCTGGTTTCACCATTTTTGGTGATTGTGTAACAGTGAATCATTCCGTTTCTTTGAGAATTAATTATGGAGATGAAAATAGCCGTTTTTGAGGACAATTTAAAATTCAGGGAAAGCCTTGAATTGCTCATCGTGACTACAAGCGGAATGGAGCTGTGTGGTTCATTTGCCGATACCACACATTTGATCCAACGCATCGGGGTTTTACTGCCTGACGTGGTTTTAATGGATATAAACATACCGGGAACCGATGGAATTGAGTCAGTTAAGATCATCAAGGAAAACTTTCCTCATGTGCAGGTTTGTATGCAAACAGTGTTTGAGGACGACGACAAAATTTTCGCCTCGCTGTGCAACGGTGCTTCGGGCTATATCCTTAAAAATCTTCCTCCTGAAAAAGTTGTTCAGGCAATCAGGGAAGTGGCCGACGGAGGCTCGTTTTTCTCTTCATCAGTTGCAAGAAAAGTCCTTAAAAGCTTTCAAAACCAAACAATTACAAGTGATTTTATTCAACTCACCGACAGGGAAAAAGAAATTCTGAAACTCCTTGTTGACGGGATGAGTTATAAGCTCATTGCTGATAAAGTGGCAATAAGCTATGAAACCGTGCATTCGCATATAAAAAAAATCTATGAGAAGCTCCATGTGAACTCCAAAAGCGAAGCCGTTGTGAAAGCCATCAAGCAAAAGTTAATATAGACCTTTTCCATTTTTTCTTTTCTGTAGCCCTTGTCACGGTCTGAGAAGTGATTTGTTTTCACCAGTTTTGGTGATTTACAAGCCCTGCCGATCCCTATAGTTTTGCTGTGAGTTAGTGAAATTACTTAAGAATTAAATTCTGGCACTATGAAACACCAATTGATATGGCTGCTGATAAGTCTCTGTTTTTTATCCTTCAACTGTACACTCAACGGCCAGGAAGCGGTTGTGGCATCAGGCGCCAATGCCGAAGGTGCAACAGGAAGTGTTTGTTATTCCATTGGGCAAACCTTCTATCAGTTCAGGCAATCTGCCAATGGATCAGTAGCTGAAGGAGTGCAGCAACCCTACGAGATTTCCGTGGTCACCGGCGGAGCAGCCTGGCCCGGCATTCAGCTCCGCTGCAGTATCAGGCCCAACCCGGTAATTAATATCCTGATTCTGAGTATTGAAGAAGATTCTCCGGCAGAATATTCCGCCTGGCTCGCCGATATGAATGGAAAATTACTTCGGAAAATCACCATTCAATCTAATGAAACCCAAATCAGTATGTCAGAATACCAACCCGCCACCTTTTACCTCACCGTGAATAAAGTCCCCCAATCAGGCGGTAAAGCCCTTGCGCTGCCCGGAACAGAAACCCTGGTTAAGACATTCAAAATTGTCAAGATATAATATTTCCAGAACACAAAAACCTACCAAAAACCCAAAGCATGAAAAAGTATTTACTCATCATTTTTTTGCTCATTTCTTCAGCTCAGCTGATTGCACAGGCTCCGCAGAAAATGAGTTACCAGGCTGTGATCCGAAATACCGGCAACGAGCTTTTAGTGAATGCGCCCATTGGCATTCGGATAAGCATCTTGCAGGATGGAATGAATGTTGTTTTCATTGAAACACACACGACTAATACAAACGGGAATGGTTTGGTAAGTCTTGTGATTGGTGAAGGCAATCCTCAGCTTGGTTCACTACAGGATATTAACTGGGCCACAGGCAATTATACAATCAAAACAGAAACCGACCCCACAGGTGGCAACAACTACAGCATTGCAGGGGAAAACCAATTGCTGAGCGTTCCTTTTGCTTTGTTTGCTGCCAACAGCGAAGCCGGACCCCAGGGTCCGCAAGGACCTGAGGGGCCGCAAGGTGTGCAAGGGCCACAAGGTGTGCAGGGGCCACAGGGCCCGCAAGGTGAGACTGGTCCACAGGGCGAGCAAGGCACACAAGGATTACAAGGTTTGACAGGGCCTCAGGGAGCTACAGGGCCTCAGGGACTTACAGGACCGCAGGGCGAAACAGGGGCTCAAGGCCCACAGGGAATGACCGGACCACAAGGATTGACCGGCCCACAGGGACCACAAGGAGCAACCGGACAGACTGGTCCACAGGGACCTCAGGGCGCTACGGGTGCCCAAGGTTTGACAGGACCCCAGGGACCACAAGGCGAAACAGGCGCAACCGGTTCACAAGGTGCCACGGGTCCTCAGGGCCCGGCAGGGCCGCAAGGTTTAACCGGTCCACAAGGCGAAGCCGGTGAGACAGGGCCACAAGGTGCAACAGGCGCACAAGGGCCAATAGGACCACAAGGCCTGACAGGTCCGCAGGGACCACAGGGCGAAACCGGCGCAACAGGTACTCAAGGGCCACAAGGAGCAACAGGACCGCATGGACCACAAGGGCCACAAGGCCTGACAGGTCCTCAAGGACCGCAGGGCGAAACCGGCGCAACAGGTCCGCAGGGACCACAAGGGCCACAAGGCCTGACAGGTCCGCAGGGACCGCAAGGCGAAACAGGTGCAGCAGGACCACAAGGTGCGACAGGGCCACAAGGCCTGACAGGTCCGCAGGGACCGCAGGGCGAAACCGGCGCAACAGGTCCGCAGGGAGCTACTGGACCGCAAGGTTTGACAGGCCCGCAGGGCGAAACAGGTGCTACAGGCCCTCAAGGAGTAGCCGGACCACAAGGTGAAACCGGGCCGCAAGGTTTGACAGGTCCGCAAGGCGAAACCGGGCCGCAAGGACCACAGGGCGAAACCGGACCAACAGGTCCGCAAGGCGAAGCCGGCCCAGAAGGCCCACAAGGTCCCCAAGGCATACAAGGCGAAACTGGTCCGGAAGGGCCTGCCGGTGCTGATGGCGCTGTCAATGGATGGGGACAGACCGGCAATGCCGGATTATCAACAGCCAACTTCATTGGCACCACCGACAACGCTCCTTTTATTATTAAAGTGAATGACTCCCTTTCGGGTAAAGTAGATAATTACTCCGGAAACACCCTCCTGGGCTACCAGATATCGGAAGGAATGGGAACGATCGGGAATTCAGTGTTTGGATTCAGAGCCTTGTATTCAAACGATTATGGAGTATACAATACAGCCATTGGTTATAAGGCAATGAATCAAAACCATATTGGAGGATCAAACACCGCCACGGGCAATATGACGCTGTATGAAAACACCTCCGGTTCGCAAAATACCGCTGTTGGCAGTATGGCCCTTCAAAACAACAAGGCTGGATCAAAAGCCACAGCTATTGGGTATGGTGCGATGGCCAATGCCAACAATACAACAAGTACGTTCGATAATACCAATGTGGCTGTAGGCTACGAATCCCTCAAAGGATCTGACAGTCCGGAAGCCAACACAGGAACAGGGAATACAAGTATTGGATTTCAATCGCTTAATGCAAATACTTCCGGACTTAACAATACTGCAAGTGGTAATCAGGCTCTTTTCAACAATACCACGGGACATTTGAATACAGCCAACGGCTATAAGGCACTTAACAGCAATGTAAGTGGCAGCTACAATACGGCATATGGTTCTTTTGCACTAAGTTCAAATATCAATGGATATGAAAATACAGCGACAGGTATAAGCGCACTCTCCCATAATACCACGGGATCCGTTAATACTGCTTATGGTGCACGAGCACTTTATAACAATACTGAGGGGCAAATGAATTCCGCTATAGGGTATAATTCCTTGTGGTCTAATACAACAGGTAATTATAATTCTGCAATTGGAGAAAGTGCACTTTACGCTAATACAGTTGGAAACGAAAATACTGCAATAGGAATGTACAGCTTGCGCGCAAACAGAGCCAATTCACGTTCAACTGCGGTCGGCCATAAAGCAATGTACTATGCGGATAGCCGTACCTCAGGCAGGGAAACGTATAATACCGCACTTGGCTATGAAGCTTTAAAAGGCAGTAACAATACATCAGCAAATACCGGGCAATGGAATACGGCTGTTGGTGATCAGTCACTTTATTCAAACACTTCGGGTTCTTCCAATACGGCAAACGGGGTAAAAACACTATACTCCAACACAACAGGTGATGCAAACACAGCAATTGGTAGTGAAGCGCTTTATTCCAACACCACAGGAATGGAAAACACAGCAATCGGAGCTCAGTCGCTGTATAATAATACAACAGGAGAATATAATGTAGCAAATGGCACTCATGCTTTAGTCTCAAACACATCAGGCTCAGCTAATATTGCTGTTGGCAGTTATGCCCTTTTTTCAAATGAAAGTGGATCATATAATACCGCAATCGGCACAGAAGCACTTGAATACAATACTATTGGATCACAAAATACGGCTACCGGTATGTTTGCACTTTCTAACAATACAACTGGCAATAACAATTCGGCATATGGATATAATGCACTTTACCGCAATTCATCAGGAATTGAAAATTCCGGATATGGTTATAAAGCGCTTTATAACAATACACACGGCAATTCAAATACTGCAACCGGGTCATGGGCGCTATATAGCAATCGTGCAAACTCACGTTCCACCGCAATCGGTTACAATGCAATGTTCTATGCAGATGACCGTACCTCAGGCAGGGAAACCTATAATACCGCACTTGGTTACGAAGCTTTAAAAGGCAGCGACTATGCATCAGCAAATACAGGGCAATGGAATACGGCCGTTGGAGACAGAGCTTTGATGTCGAATACTTCAGGCAATGGGAATGTGGCCATGGGCACCAATGCACTCTACTCCAATTCAACAGGTGACAATAATATTTCAATCGGTGGAAATTCACTGAACCAGAATACATCAGGTTTTTTCAATTGTGCCATTGGACCCTGGGCCATGGAGCATAATACAACAGGATACAAAAATATTGCTCTGGGAACCGGCGCACTGAATACGTGTTCGAGCGGATATTTGAACGTAGCAGTTGGAATTGATGCCCTGTTTAAATTAACGACAGGCATTAAAAACAACGCCTTCGGAACCGGGAGTCTGTATCAAATAACTACAGGAGAATCCAACACTGCCATCGGTAATGATGCTGGTTGGAACAACAGTACAGGTTCGTGGAATACGGCAATTGGATCAAGTTCCGGCCCAACTTCTGCGAATCTATCAAATACTTCCTCGTTCGGATATGCAGCTTCGGTATCAGCCAGCAACTGTATAAATATCGGCAATTCAGCTGTTACCTGGATTGGCGGACAAGTGGGCTGGAGCACTGTTTCTGACAAGCGCTTTAAGACCAATATCCGGGAAAACGTGAGTGGACTCGATTTCATCATGAAACTCAAACCGGTCACCTACCAATGGGATATTGCCAAACTGGATGCTTATCGCGGTGTTGCCGATTCAATTTACAATTCGGAGGAGATGCAGAAAGCCAGGTCACACCAGGAAAGTATTGTATATACAGGCTTTCTGGCACAACAGGTGGAAGAAGCTGCAAGTGAATCGGGCTACGACTTCAGCGGGGTGAATAAACCCGTCAACGAAAAAACGCCTTACAGCCTTACCTACGAGAGTTTCGTGGTTCCGCTTGTGAAAGCAGTTCAGGAACAGCAACTTATCATTGAGGCACTCACAAAAAGAATTGCAGAACTCGAAAAGAAACTTGAATGAGAATGACAGAGCTAACGCAAAACCGAACAGGGCTGCCGGTTGAAAATAAGCCCTGATTAAGGCTCGCCGGTATAAACTTCCTCAATACCCAATGCATATGCTTTAGTTCTGTATCCGTTTTGGTTCCGGCAAATAAGTAGAAGAGCCGGTCAGTTGGTGAAAATGCATCTTGTTCGCAACCTTAAACAACCCGAAAGTCACAACCGATCCTGCAAATTGGTTGTGGCTTATTTGTTGAAACAAGCGGTTTTAAACCTGTTTTTAGCTAAGCAGAACAACAAATTGAGTTAACTTCGCACCGGAGTAAAAAATTACAATCCGATGCCCTACCTTATCCTCGACCTCGAAATGACCGGTGGCGAAACCGGCTATCACGATGTGATTCAAATTGGTGCAGTGCTTGCCAACGACGACTGGAAAACACTCAGCGAGTTTCAAAGCCTCGTGTATCCCGCGCACGAAGAAAACTTCACAAGCGCAGCAGAAGAAGTCCAAGGCATTTCAATGGCCGACCTCGAAGCCGCACCAATGCCCTATGAATTGCTCGAAAACTTTGAAACCTGGATAAGAAAACAACTTAAGCGACAGGCATCCGTATCACTTACTGACATTGTTGTGTGTGGCCAAAGCGTGATCAACGACATCAACTTCCTCGACCAGATGTATGCCGATCAAAACCTTGAATGGCCCTTCTCCTACCGGCTTGTTGACCTGATGAGTCTCTCCGTAGTGTTCTATCAAATTTTCGATGCAAACAAAATGCCACGTCCCAAATCATACAGCCTCAAAGCCGTGAGCGCGTTCTTTGGATTGCAGCGCGAAGATGTGACGCACAATGCCCTGGAAGATGCAAAGCTTACTTACCAATGCTTCAAAAAATACTTCGAATTGATACCAAAGCTGAAGTTACAACCCTAAGTCGCTGTTTGAAGTGCTTGCCAGTCATTGGATGCCTAACATTCAACAAACAAGCATCGAAGTATTTCTTAAAAATTCCCAAAAACGCCAGTTGCTTTTGACTTTTAGCGCGATACAAAGGTGTAATTCGTCCTTTAGTTCTATCTTTGCAGGTCGGCTTCAGGCTTACTGAAGCAGGCAGTGACAGGAAATCTGTCCAAACCGATCTCCTTGTTCGAGGATTTTGTGTTGGGCAGGA
>DISP01000204.1 GCA_002421995.1 Bacteroidales bacterium UBA6207
TCAGGTTTTTTGATCACGAAAGTACGTGCTATGTTAAATCCAAAAAACAAATCGCCTTTGCTCCATTTGCCGGATGTTTCGCTCACGAAAGCCCTTTCGAACATGGCATTGCCATTGCTGATATGCAGCTGAAACACATGGCCGCCGGTCTCGATATCCACACCAAGCGAGAGCACATCGGTATGCGGCAGGGTGGTTTGGTTGTCGGGATAATAGAAGTATTCTGCATTCACCGATACCCTTTGGCTCACCTTCATGCGTCCGCCCAGCCCCATGGCAAAAGAGGTGTTTTTATCGGCCCGTGTCGGAACAAGGTTCTTGTGCACAACCGTCGGGCTGAGCTGCAGGCTGAGTGCATTGCTGAACTTGCGCGCGATGAGCAATTGGTTGACATACGAAACCCTGGAACTGAAATAGTTTTCCCTGTCGGGTTTTGCCCACTTCAGGCTGTTTGCAGCCACTGCCCCCATCCATGAAACTGTCACCGGGATGTTTTTTGCACCGGTGCTCTGTCGCAAAAGCTTGACCTTTGCAAAGCCATCGTATGTCTTTTCCCAGGTGCTTCGGCCCAGACCAATTGAAATATGGTCGTTCAGGCCATATTCAAAAGCCATGCGCATGGTGGCACGATCCAAACCAAAAAGATCGTATATGCCACTGTTGAGCGAGCCGAAGTTGTGCTGTATTAAAAAAAGCAGATTGCCTTTGGCCGGGTTTTCAACCGACTGCCCATACACCACCTTTGTTGACTTAAAGGTGGCATAGGTGAACTCCCTTGCCGGTTTTTCGTCTTCAAAAAGTGACAGCAGCTCGTCTTGCGCCCTGCTTGTTTGCGGCAGCAGTAAAAGTCCCCACAGCATGAAGGACATCACTATGCTGATAACTGCTTTCGTTTCGCTCTTTTTCATGGTATTTCGGTTTTTACGGATCAATTTCGTTAAACAATCTCTGATTTTATACTATTCACAATGAATTACTTAACCCGATCAATCGGCCTTTATACGGCGTTTATAATGCCGGGTGGTGTCGTTGGCCGGAAATCCAGGCATTAATTGTTCAGTTTTCCCTGGGCTATCCAGGCATCAATCTGACTGATGGCGCAGTCGCTGAGTTTGGCAGCGCCCTGCGGCATGGCCGAGAATCCGTTTTCATGTTTGATGGCACCAAGAAACCGTCCGCCGTCCACTGCTGCAACAACTTCGTTGTAATTGCCGAGCCTGATGCCGGCCGATGCGCCTGCTCCGCTGTGACAGCTCACACAATTGTTATTGATGGCAGGCCACACGGTGGCTGAGAAGGAAACATTGGTGGTGTTGCAGTTGTTGTCGGGATAAAGATCTTCTTCGTTGTCTTTGTAGCAACTGCTCAGCATAAGCGAGGCTGCAGCTATCAGGGCAAAAGCCTTCAGTCTGTGTTTAGTTGTTAGGTGTTCCATTTTCGATCCATTTTTTGATTTGGGTAATTTGACAATCTGATAATTTATTTCCGCTTTGCGGCATCGGCGAAAAGCCCGGGTCGTGCCTTACGGCTCCGAGCAGGCGTCCGCCCGAAGCAGAAGCCGCTATCTGTGCGTGGTTTGTCAGGCTAATTCCGCCCGACGGTGCTCCACCGCTGTGACAACCTGTGCAGCTGTTTTGAATCACCGGTAGCACATGGGCCTGGAAGCTTATGTTGAGCGAGTCGCAACTGTTTGATTCACAAGCATTGTTCTTTGCACCCTGACTGATCCACTTCCTGATTTTTGCTATTTGTTCAGCTGTGAGTGCCTGCCTGTCCACTGGAGGCATGCGGTCTTCCGGATCATCATCCACCAGCACCTCATACAAATCGCTGTCGTCAGGCTTACCCGGTTCTATTTTTCCGGTACGTATCACCGATGCATAGTCAACAAGCACCACGCCGTCATTGGCCGATGCGGCATCGTGGCAGCCGGCCACCCCACAGCTTGAAACAAGAAGTGGCAATACCTCATTTTGAAAATAGACCGTATCAGGATCACACAGCACGATCGTATCACCGGGCTGTCCGCCGGGATTCTCAGGAACAACACCCGGATCGTGCTTGCAGGCAGAAAGAATGAGTATAGTCACCAAAGGCGCAAATAAGAGCTTTACTTTCATAGCGTGGATTTTTTTTGCAAAAATTCAAATCTGTATCCGTTTCATCTAAAAAAAGTTGCTGAACAGGGAATATTCTATCCCGAACAGGAAGATTGGCTTTTTGTTCAAAAGGGGGCTGCCACAAAACGCCGGGTTCACGACCGGAAATCTGTCAAATTCAGCAGATAAACCGAAAACAGGATGGTTTTTGGGGTCGTTAAATGAAGATAATGAAGCAAAAATTAAAAAAACCCTGAGAGAAATGAACTCCATATATGTTAATTTCTATATTTGCCTGATTATCATACTAACCTTTGAAATATGGCTACCATCGTTGTTTTGGGAGCGGGTATTGCCGGGCATACTGCTGCCGCCTTCATCCGCAAGAAACTGAGTAAAAAACACCAGGTGATCGTTGTAACGCCCAACTCCTATTATCAGTGGATTCCTTCCAACATTTGGGTAGGCGTGGGCAGGATGACCGTGGACCAGGTAAGATTCCGCCTTGCACCTCTCTACAAACGCTGGGGTGTTGACTACAGGCAGGCAAAAGCCACAAGCATCCATCCCGAGGGTGAAACAGGATCGGCCAAACCTTTCGTCACCATCGAATACACCAGCGATGAAAAACGTGGCCAACTGGAAAAGGTGCCGTACGACTATCTTGTGAATGCCACAGGCCCGAGGCTTAACTTCGATGCCACCGAAGGTCTCGGACCCGGCAAAAACACCGTCTCGGTGTGCACCTACGACCATGCCGCCCACGCCTGGACAAGGCTGCAGGAAAGCTTTCTCAAGATGGAACGCGGCGAAAAACAACGGTTTGTCATCGGCGTGGGTCATCCCAATGCTACCTGTCAGGGTGCCGCCTTCGAATATATCCTGAACGTTGCCTTCGAGGTTAGAAAAAGAAAACTCCAAAACCTTGCCGAGATCATCTGGCTCACCAATGAATATGAGCTTGGCGACTTTGGCATGGGCGGTGCCCATATCAAGCGCGGTGGCTACATCACCTCCACAAAGGTTTTTGCCGAGTCGTTCCTGCGCGAAAACAACATCAGCTGGATCAAACGCGCCGGCGTTGTGAAAGTGGAGCCGGGCATCATACATTACGAAAACCTCGATGGCGAAAAGAAAACGTTAGAATACGATTTCTCGATGCTCATTCCGGCTTTTGCCGGAACAGGCCTCAAAGCCTTCGACCAGGCAGGTGCCGACATCACACCGCAGCTTTTTGCACCCAACGGCCTCATGAAAGTGGATGCCGACTACAGTCCCAAACCTTTTGAAGACTGGAGTGTGAACGACTGGCCCTCAACCTACCGCAACCCATCCTATCCGAATATTTTTGCTCCGGGCATCGCTTTTGCGCCTCCCCACGCCATCTCCAAACCTATGACGAGCAAAACGGGTTTAAACATTTTTCCAACACCACCGCGCACCGGGATGCCATCGGGCGTAATGGGGAAAATCACCGCGCTCAACATCGTCAACCTTGTCAACAAGGGTGAACACGAACTCAAACACAGAGCCAGCATGGGTAAGATGGGTGCTGCCTGCATCGTATCGGCCGGATATGGCATGACAAAAGGAGCCGCCGCCACCATGACGGTGTTCCCTATCGTTCCTGACTTCGAAAAATATCCTGAATATGGCCGCAGCATCGGCTATACGATGGGCGAAGCCGGCCTCGCAGGCCACTGGATGAAGTGGTTCATGCACTATATGTTCCTCCACAAAGCCAAAGGCTATCCTTTCTGGTGGCTGCTTCCTGAATAAGTTTTAATAAAAAATCAAAAAAATATTATCCCTATGAGTAACAGAACGATCACACCCTACTCTGAAGAGTCTTACCCTCCCGTTCCCACAAAAGGAACGCGTTTTTGGCGCAGCTGCGTGATTTGGCAGGCAACAAGGTTTTTTATCCTCAACCTCAAAATCATCCGCATTGTTGTGGGCGGGCACTCATAAAGGCTCTTCGAGAAACAGCGCAGCTGCAATGCCGTCGGCAAAAAGCTTGCCGGTCTTTGTCAGGTAAAAACGTGACCCTTCAAGGCGCAAACGTCCTGCATCAACAGCGGTTGCAGCCTCTTTTTCAAGATACCGGGCATAACTTGGGCCAAACACATTTGCAATATGTTCGAGGTCGCAGCCCCATGAGGTGCGCAGCGAGGTCATCACATATTCATTAAACTGCTGAACAACAGTCAGTATCTCTTTTTCCTCAACGTAACCGCCCGTGTCTGTGTGCCTGATGTAGGCCGAGAGGTTCGAGACGTTCCACTGCCGCGAAATACCGTTAAAGGAATGTGCCGACGGACCAAGCCCGAGGTAATGACCTCCCAGCCAATAAAGGCTGTTGTGGCGCGAATAGTGTCCCGGTTTTGCAAAATTGGAAATCTCATAATGTACAAATCCGTTGGCTTCCATGCTTTCGAGCAGCATTTCGAAATGCCGGGTGCTTTGCACCTCATCCACCGGCGAAAGCTGTCCCTTGCGGATCAGATGTGCGAGCGCAGTTTTTGTTTCAACAGTCAGTGCGTAGGCCGAAAGATGACTGATGCCCAATTGCATGAATGTGGCGATGTTCTGCTTCCACTTTTCATCCGTGAGGGTGGGAATGCCGTAAATAAGGTCAATCGTGAGCCGGTCGAAGCCTTTATTGCGGGCCATCTCAATGGCTTTGAGGGCCTGCCCGGCCTTGTGGTTCCGGTGAAGGTAGCTGAGGTCGTCGTCGAAAAAACTTTGAACACCCATGCTCAGCCTGTTTACCGGACTTGATTTCAAAGCTTCCAGAAAATCTTCCGAAACATCGTCAGGGTTGGCTTCGAGGGTTATCTCGGCGTCGGCAGTTATCTGAAAGAGGGAGAATAGCTTTTCGAAAATCATTTCAAGCTCTGCCGGTTGAAGCAGCGATGGTGTGCCGCCGCCGAGATAGATGGTGCTCACCTGCCCACCCTGAAGGTAGCCGTAGCGCTCGTCCGTTTCGCGTAGCAGGGCAGCAACAAAATCTGCCCGGTGACGCGTTGATGCAATCGAGAAAAAATTGCAATAGTGGCATTTTTGCCTGCAAAAAGGGATATGTATATAGATTCCGGCCATCAAAAAAAATTCATCAAATGAACAAAAAAACAAAAATGTCGTTAATAAGCCATGTAGCACCGGCAGCCTGAGGCTGACTATCAGCAAAGAGTGTTGGTGAATACATGATGAAACAAAAGTAATTTAATAACAAAATCCGTAACAACACATGAAA
>DISP01000169.1 GCA_002421995.1 Bacteroidales bacterium UBA6207
ATTTATTTTTCAGCGAAATTAACGAATTAGATTGTTGATTTGTTGATTTGTTTATTTGTTGGTTTATGGTTTAGAATTTAGTGTTTAGGCTGGCGCACTTTTGCCAAAGCTTAGAGTCTTCAGTATCTATTACTTTCGAATGCGCCAGCATCAACAAATCAACAAAAAACAAATCAACTTCTTTCAGGAGGTTGATTTGTTGATACGTTGATTTGTTTATTTGTTGGTTTAGAGTGGTTTATGGTTTAGAATTTAGTGTTTAGGCTGGCGCACTTTTGCCAAAGCTTCGAGTCTTCCGCACCACTTACTTTCAAATTCGCCAGCATCAACAAATCAACAAAAAACAAATCAACTTCTTTCAGGCGGTTGATTTTATAAGGGTCAATGTTCAAAGTTTAATCTTCAAATCTTCGAATCCTCAAATCTTCATGTCTTCAAATCATCGAATTTGCTTATTCCCTATCTTCGCGGCATGATCAGCGACAGCATAAAATGGAATGAACGTCATGGGGCCAAAACCGGTTTTCATGCACCCGATGCGTATCTTTTGCAGCATATTCAACGGCTTTCGGCCGGCAAAGCCCTCGATCTCGCATGTGGCCGCGGACGCAATGCTTTCCTGCTGGCCGCGCATGGCTTTGAAACACTGGCTGTTGACATCGCTGAGGTTGGACTTCAACACCTGCAGACTGCAGCGCAGGAGCAAAATCTCCATATCAAAACATTGCTGCTCGACCTTGACGAGCCCGGGGTTTTAAGCTCAGAAGCTCCCTTAGATACCATTGTTTGTATCAATTTCAAACCCGGAAAAGCATTGCTGCAGATCATTCCGGATTTGTTGAAGACAGGTGGAACGTTTCTGTGGACAAGCTTCAACGAGCTTCAGGTAACAATCAACACCTTTCCCATAGAAAAAGCACTGCATCCCAACGAGTTCGTTGATTTTTTTAAAAAACTTAAACTGGTTGAATACAAACGTTTTGTGGACGAAACAGGCCATCGTGACGCCTATCTTTTTACCAAAGACATGCATTAAAGATGAGTAAGGTAGCAGTGAACCTTAGGGTCAAAGGTCTTGTGCAAGGTGTTGGCTTCCGGCCTTTTGTTTACCGTATCGCATTGGCATCCTGTGTCAAAGGCTGGGTAAATAACGACAACCTTGGCGTCAGCATCGTTGCCGAAGCGAATGAAGATGCCATTGCACGATTCAAGTCTGCTTTGCTGAACGAATTGCCGGCAGCAGCCTTTATTGCAGAAATACATGAAGAAAGCATTGAAGTTCAGAACTTTGAATCATTCAGCATTCTGCAAAGTCACAATCACTCTGATGAGGTGACAGAGGTGAGTCCGGATATTGCCGTTTGTGATGACTGCCTCCGCGACATGCAAACACAGCCGCACCGCATTGCTTATCCTTTTATCAATTGCACCAATTGCGGACCACGTTTCACCATTATCAGGGCGTTGCCTTATGATCGCCATCAAACCACGATGGATGTTTTTGAGATGTGCGAAACATGCCGGACAGAGTACGAATCGGTGACCGACAGGCGCTTTCATGCGCAACCTGTGGCCTGCAACCATTGCGGACCAAGCTACAGGATTCATGGGCAAGATGTGGCTACAACCGACATCGCCGGGCTTGTAAGTGCCTGGCTGGATGAGGGTAAGATCGTTGCTCTGAAAGGTCTCGGTGGATTTCACCTGCTGTGCGATGCCACAAACAATGCAGCTGTAACCACCTTGAGGCAGCGAAAAAACAGGGAAGGAAAACCCATGGCGGTGATGATGCATTCGGCTGATGCTGCTGCACAGTATTTTTTTGTGAGCGGGGAGGAGCGAAGCGCTTTAACCTCGTGGCGGCGACCGATCGTGCTGCTCAGAAACAAGCATTCGCTGGCACAGGCCGTCAGCAATGGTATGAATACCACCGGAATCGTGCTGCCGTATATGCCTTTTCATTATCAGCTGTTCGATTATTTGAAAACCCCGGCCATCGTCCTCACAAGCGGCAATTTTTCCGACGAGCCTGTGGTGATTGATAATGCATTGGCAGAAAAAGACTTAGGCTCAATTGCCGATCATTTTGTAAGCTATAACCGCGCCATTCACAACCGTGCCGACGACTCTGTTTTGATGGTAGTAGCCGGAAAAGAGCGGCTGATACGCCGTTCGCGCGCCTACGTACCTGCCTCGATCGCATTGCACTGTGCGACAGAAGGAATTTTTGCTGCGGGCGCTGAACTTGTCAACACTTTTGCCATCGGCAAAGGCGCAACAGCCATCCTTAGTCAACACATTGGCGATTTGAAAAATGCACCCACTTTTGAGTTCTATCAGGAGTCAATCGGTCGTTTTTCATCATTGTTTCGTTTCACGCCTTCGCTTGCTGCCTGCGACCTGCACCCCGACTATATGTCGTCGGCTTTTGCCGAAAAGATGAACATCCCGCTCGAATATGTGCAGCACCATCATGCCCACATTGCAGCCTGCATGGCCGAACACAAGCTCGACCAAAAGGTGATTGGCATAGCCTTCGATGGCACAGGTCTGGGCGATGACGAAACCATCTGGGGAGGAGAGTTTTTTGTGTGCGACCTTTCCGGCTATGAACGGAAATACTATTTCGATCCGGTGCCACTGCCCGGTGGCGACAGGGTTACCGATGAGCCCTGGCGGACTGCTGTTTCATATCTGTATAAATACCTGGGAACGAATGTGTTTGATCAGGAGCTGGCTTTTTTGAAGGACATTCCCAAAGAAAATATCCGACTGCTGTTGCAGGCCGTTGACAAAGGAATCAATTGTCCGTTGAGTGCGGGGGCCGGACGGCTTTTTGATGCGGTGGCAGCTCTCACGGGAATCTGCACCCACAGCAGCTTTCATGCCGAAGCTCCTATGCGGCTCGAAGCTGCCATAGCGCACGGCTGTAAGTCGAAATACCTCTTTGATGTTGAGGAAAATAGAATCACCTTCATGAAACTTTTCTATCTCATCCTCAAAGATTTGAGAGAGGGGATTGCGGCAGAAACCATTGCTGCCAAATTTCACAATACCATGCTGGCTGTGATGTTATCAGTGAGCAGAAAGCTAAAAGCGGAGACAGGAATAAACAGCGTAGTGCTTTCGGGGGGCAGTTTCCAAAACCGCTACCTGCTCGAAAACGCCTTGCACATGTTTAAAGAGCAGGGTTTTGAGGTGTATGCCCACGAGAAAGTGCCCACCAACGATGGCGGCATTGCGTTGGGACAAATGGCAGTGGCAGCCAAACGCCGGTCGGAGTGGCAAGGCGGGGAGCAGGTCTAAACGGTTCCTTACTCCTGACAAATCAGGGAAGAAACAAATGAAGGTGTGCTTGCCGGCAACTCCTATTTGCAAAGTTTTAATAACACTTCATTTTGCAAAGCAAAAGCCGGTTTGCGCCAATCGAAGCATCCTAACGGGTTAACGTGGTAAATATTAGTAAGTATTTCCCTTATCAGTGCCTTTAGGATGCAGCTTTTTTAAAATACATCCAAGCGCCATTCAAAATCCCGAATCTTCAGACCGGGCAAGCTGCAATTAATAGGGAAAGTGCTTAATAACAATTATATATCATCCAATCATCAACCTTCTTTAAGAATTCACCTTCTGCTGCACCGCTACTTAAAAGTAATGTCAATCTAGAGGATGTCGTACCATACCATGTTGAGAATAAAATGTCGGGCATGGAATCGCCGTCCAAATCACCAAACCATTCAACGTGCGGTAGACATCCCCCAAAAAAAGCATCAAAACTTTTTGATATATCTTGGTTGATCAGAATACTTTCTTCGTCCCAGTTATGAATATGCTTATTTGTTAGGTGAAGACCGTAATTTTCAAAAACAGGATTATGATACTCAATTCCTGTAGCTGTTCCAGTTGCAAACAAATCAAAATTCTTATTCTTACTGGAACTTAGCGAACCATCATTACAAAAGATATTCTTTCGTTGACCAGGGTATAGATAATTAGTATTGCCTTCATCCCCAAAGTAATAATTTGCCACTTTTTCCTTCAATGGAACAGATGAACCTATAAGTACAATTGATTCTTGTTTGTATGAGCGATTTGTTGTTAGAATAAAATCCTCTTGTTCTATTGTTAGTGGCTTTTCAATGTTAATTTCAACTCTGATTAAACTGTCAGTTTTATCAGTCCGATACACCCCATACCAAAATAATGTTGGATCATAATTCGGATAACCACATATGCCCCCTTCGATCAATATTCTATAGTTTTTCTCTTTATTAACATTTGTGTCTATGGCGATAGCAAAACCATCAAAGATATAGCCAACTGTTCCCAAGTATTGAGCTAATTTCCAAACTCCGGGAATCTCATTTATAGTGTCTGATGTAGCCTCAGTACTTTTATGAGGTATAAATGCTGTTCGAACCTCCGTCCAAAACGGCAATCGAAGCAAAGATTCACAACTTTGATTAGGTTCAGTTTTTAAATCTGATCCTTCTTTAATAAGTATACGCATTCTTTGTCCATATTCAAATGGATCTTCCTGACCAAATGACATATTGAGACTCAGAAAAATCACGATAATTGTTAATTGTATTTTCATAATATACTTACTTAAATTTGGATAACTAATTGTATTCTTGTAGTTTGTGAGATGCAAATTTGCGGATCATCAGTTTCAATACAAATGAATAAATTTGTTTCTGAATGTGCTTTACAGTCCATTTTTTGGTATTGAATAGGGTTTCAACATGGAGTTCTTACGATGGCTAACGGAAGGGTCGCCCAAACCATTCTAATACATGGTTATGGGAATCGGGTGGTTTAATCTATTTCTTTATTTTTATTGTTATCAATTTGTTTGGCATTTATTCCTGTTACTATTTTTTTTCCGGTTTTCTCTTCTATCTCACGTCTGGTATTTCCGGCAATTGTTCCACCTTGTCTGGCGATTTTCTTATTGTCTTCAAATGAATGCGGTTTCTTCTCCTTAGAAATTTCTGTAGTAGTTGCCTCAGCCAGCATGTTTAATACCAATTCAAGATTTGTCATGTGATCACGAAGATTCTCTTTTTTTAAATCTTTGAGATTCTTGTATTGTCTGGTCGTATAGCCACTCCAGGCTTTTGTAATCTCATCTGTCAATATTGCAAATTCTTGTCCCTTTTGAACTCCTCGGTTTTCCCACTCGTCAGTTAGTTCTTTGCGAACCTCAATACTTTTTAAACGCTGGTTTATCCATTCTTTACTATATCCTTTTCGTAAAAAAGTTTCCATTACACGATCCAGCCCGAGCTCCGGGTCTTCAATCTCATCCAATCGCTCACGACCTGCCTGAGCTAACCAAATCTTAAACGGTTCGGCTTTAGGTGATGGTATGCTTTGAATCAATCGAAAAAGCTGTTCTGTATCAGCTACATCTGTAAGTCGCATTTTGCCATCTTCAGCAGACAATTTCAACTGTCCGATTTTTTCGGACAGTTCACTGCCTTCCTTTTGAAGCTTTACTTTTAGGTCACTCCAATATTTACGAGGTCGGTCGGTTCCTGATAAAACTTCAATAACATCTATGATTGAAAAATACCATTTTTCATCTTCTTCCTTCCAAAAAGATCTTATTTGCTTTTGTTCAAATAGTTTTATGGCTGTTTCTTTTGTCATAGTAAATATGTTATGCCCACAAAGGTAGAAATTAATATTTCAGGCTTATTTTTTTATATTGCACCTTCACCGTTGACTCTTTCGCCACTTGAGCTTAATGCTTGTGGCTATGCAAAGCAATAATATCATGGCTTTAAAAACAATTAAACATTGTTGCTCTTGAGGGTAAAAACGCCCATGAACCTCAAAACTCCTTACCTTGTGTTGACTTTTATTGAGCAGCGTTCATTGCATCTGCAATCAGACTTCTTTCATTTCTTCAAAGAACGTCCTTCAAAATCTTCTTCCTTCTTTTCGGCCAACCTACCAAAACCGCTTCCAATTTCCATAACCAAAATTACACCTATGGGGGTTCGTCCAAGCGGGAGTTCTTCCGATGACAATCGGAGGGGTCGTGTCGACCACTTGAACTGATGACTATTATGCACAGCCACTAAAAATGATTACTGTGAAATTTTTTCATTGGTTCGATATATCCATTCTTTATTTCCTTTGATAAGTCCTTATTCCATATTGTCCATGCTTTTATTAACGCAAAGAAAGCTTGAGTTGGAGAATCAAAATAACATCTATCCTTCCATTTACCGTAATTTTCATAAAAATAGTTCTCAAATGCAGCTAAATTAATTCGATCCTCCAAATTATTTGCTGAATATGGGTCAGCTGTAATTTGAAATTTAACCGTATTATCATCACCTCTTCCTCTATCCCCACTTAATACAGTATCACAGCAGTGGAATCCTATTAATTTAGATGCAAAATTCACTACATCTTGAAATTCATCTTCAATAAATTCTTGTTGTAAATCAGTAGTTTTCATTTATTATTTATTTAATTGTGTACAGAGGAAGCTTCATATGGTCGTACATAACAGCAGTCCGTCTAAAACCTCTCTATTTAGAATTTAACTTCAGTTTTTACCCCACTAAATTAGCACAAAATGCTTTGTGAGGATGGTGAATTTTCAAACATATTTTGCTTTGATTTTTTTTGCCTTTGCCACAACAGCTCCAATGAAGTCAAAGCGGAGGCTAAAAACACAAAAAATTCAAACTTAAATCGCCTAAGTCCTTCTTTTCCAATAATATTCAGAATTCTGACTAAATTGCAGGGTTTGAACATCAACCCACGTTAGGTGTTTGCTCATATAGCGTTCCCTTCATTTGCAATCAGACTTCTTTCATTTCTTCAAAGAACGTCCTTCAAAATATTCTTCCTTCTTTTCGGCCAACCTAACAAAACCGCTTCCAATTTCCATAACCAAAATTACACCTATGGGGGTTCGTCCAAGCTGGAGTTCATGCTGGGTCGTGCCGGCTATAAGAACTGATGATTATTATGGGCTGTAATTCTTATTTCTTAATAAATCTGGTCATTCTCTTGTCTCTTCCGGCTTGAATTAGAAGATAATAGATTCCTGAATTGAGTTTTCTGATATCCAATTCTGTTCGTGAGGTAACAAATTCTTTTCTGAGTAATAACGTCCCTTGAAAACTGTATATACTCGCATTGATTGATACGCCAGAATTTGGAGTTTCAATACTTAAAAAATCAGAAGCCGGATTAGGGAAAACTTTAATTTCGTAATTCTCAAATTCCTCAATTCCAATAACTGTTGAATAATGACATGAATCATTGCCATCGGGTGAATTTATGTAATATGTGTTTATGTCGCCATAACATAGAGTAAAATAATGCCATTCAAATTCGTATGTAAATGGAGATAGTAAGTCCTTTGTACTTCCTATTCCTTCAATCCAATATTCAGTGCCAAACATTAAATTTCCTTGTATTTCGTATCTTTTACGGTATTTTTCGCCTAATAATACTGAATCAATGCTCATAACTTTTACCGTTGCAATGTTAGAATTCACAGGTAAAATCATTCCAATACTCAGATTATTAAATGTATATAACAACTGTTCGGCAGTGTCGCAGGGGAATGTATGGACAACCATTGGTCCAATATTGATTGAAGCAGGAAAGAAGAAAATTTGTTTATCAGAATCCTCTCTTAATCCTCCGATATAAACAGCTGGTTCTTGCTCATCAACCAGCTTTGTGAAGATTTTTTTATAGCTTTTTCCATTCAAAATTGTATCTCCCTGCTGTAAGTACTGATAGTTTGTTAAACTATAATATTCAGGTTCCCATTGATGCCAAAACAAGCAATTCCAATGTGCAGATTCTGACGGAAAAGGAACATAAGTTTGACTAAAAGAAATCTGAAAGATGAATCCGCCAAACAACAATAATAAATTTAGTCTTTTCATAATTGTAAAATTTAAGATTTCAATAAGATGCAATTAATTATCTGTATTCTAGTCTGTTTCCTATTATAGCCTATAACTACTCGCTAAACGCACCCCTGTGGCACATTTCTCCTCTTTGTCCAACCCCTCGCCTAAATTCATTCGATTGATCTTTAGATGATTAATAAGTTGTATATGAAGTGGTCTTTCATGGTACGGCGTATAGCATTCCAAAGTTAAATGCTTTCTCTTCACCTGCAACATCAAGCCCTTAATTTTTACCAAACAGCAACCAGGCTTGTTTTTGCTACAATATTGTGTTTATCAAGGAACGAAAATTTCGCAACAGTGTTTTGCAAACTAAGCTGATCGGGGGCGATGCGTTGTTGTTTGTTATGTTAAGTCCCTTTGTTTATTTTCAACTGCTCACTGTCAACAACTGATGTATTATATGTGTCAATACATTCCATAATAGCTTTTTCCGGTCCATGTATCCATTCATCACTTCCATAGAACGCATCCTGACTTGCTTTTCGATGTTCTATGCTTTTGTAACTGCGAATTAAGTGGAAGCTGTCTTTGTCAATTAACGAAAAACCATAGTCAACAACATTCACATTCCAACGATTCATCATTGGTAATGATTGCTCTGTAAACACTTTATAAAATTCAGAGGATGTGTTTTCTTTCAGCTTGTAGATTCTTATCTCTGTTATCATTTTTTCCTTCTTTGTTTTTAAAATTTGATGGTAAAGCTTTCCTCAACTGCCCTGCTTTTTTCTGTCAAGATTAAGCTTTATTGTGGCTTGATATCAAATTCATTTACCATTTAATGAATTTATTGCTTTCTTTTTGAGTTTACCAAAGCTTGTGACTGATTGTCCGAATAAGGTTGCGATGTTGTTTTCATTCGAATTTTGGATTTAGATTCTCTAACGATTTGAATTTATGTGGTTTACAATACAATCTTTGTCACTTCCGCGGCACTCAAGCAAAGCTACTAATTAGATGCTGAATGCACTTTCACAAGCCGTTTTTATTCGCCTAAAACTGATACGACAGGTTTACAAATACATTCCGGCCATACATATACATCAGCTTATGCTGCACCATCAGCCGGTTGGCTGCCGAAAACCCGCCCGGTTCAGCGCCTCCGGTGGCAATATCTTGATTGTCCAACGCGTTTGACACAAAAATGCTGAGCAATAGTGTGTGCTGTTTTTTGAAAACACTCCAAGATTTGCCCAACGAAACATCCAGCGTTGCTCCTCCGGCCAGCTTGTGCTGTTTCAAGAATTCACTCAACTCATTTTCAGGCAAATGGAGGCCGGAAACACTGCTCTCCGTTCTGCTTTCAAAGGCAAAGGCTGAAAAAATATTGTCGCAATAGTTTCCTCTTATTTCGAAAAAGATATTGTTCTCAGATTGAAACGCCACCCCGATTCCCAGCACAGTACCCGGAAAATTTGGAACCCTGAAATCCTTCACATAGGCCTTCTCGCCCGCTTGAAAAGGATCGGAGAAATGATCATAATAAATGCTGACATCCGGTCGCGAATCATAAAAATACTTTCCTTGCGCAGCGGCAAGATTCATGCTGAAATGCTTGCTTAGCTTATAGTCTAATCCCAGCTCCATGCCCTCATGCACCTGGTTCAAGCCTTTGAGCCAAACAATGCCCCTGTTATTTGAAACTTCATCATAGTAAGGCAGCGACTTGTTTTGATAAGCAACAGCAGTTCTAAAGGCATTAAAACTTATTTTTAGCCGAGCTGTATTTGCCTTATAACCAAGACTTATGCCCTTTGCGGTTTGATTGGCATTGTTGCTCATCAGATTTAAAAACCTGGGCTGGATAAACAAATCGTCAAAGTCTGGCGATGTTGATGTTGTAAAACCATTTAGCTGAATGTTGTGGTTTTGGTGAATCCGGTATTTAGCCTCACCCCTGAAGTTGTAATTGCCTGAGGCCACGCTAACCGCTGAAGCCGATGGAAATCCGTGTTCTGTTTCATACGTCAAAACTCCTTTGCGCATCGTGGACCGGATGCCAATGCTGCCATAACCGGTTAACACCAACCTTGGAAGTTCGAAGGCAATCAAGGCATGAATAAACAAAGCCTTTTTGTGTGCAATGTAGTCGTAAGCAAAATGATCGCCCTCAAAAACCACGCTGAA
>DISP01000163.1:0-3817 GCA_002421995.1 Bacteroidales bacterium UBA6207
TTTTCAAATCCATTTTATGAACAATAATGATGTTTTAAGACGTATCCGGTTTATCTTTGATTTCAACGATGACCGGATGATGGAGCTTTTCAAACTGGGAGGTATTCCTGCCAGCAGAGCCGAAATCAGCGATTGGCTCAAGAAAGAAGAAGATGCTGCTTTTCAGGGGATTTCGGATCATCAGCTGGCTGTGTTTCTCAATGGATTGATCGTTATGAAAAGAGGTAAAAAAGATGGTGACCCATTGATTGCCGAAAAAAAAATCAACAACAATGTGGTATTCAGGAAACTGCGTATTGCACTCAACCTGCGTGATGATGATATTCTGACTATTCTTTTAAAAGCGGGTCTAAGGCTGAGCAAACATGAACTGAGTGCATTTTTCCGCAGCCCGGAGCAAAGCCAATACCGGATTTGTAAGGATCAGGTTTTAAGAAACTTCCTGATGGGATTGCAAATTCATTTCCAGCAACAAGCCTGATAGAATAGTTTTGGTTTTTTACTGAAGAAATAATGGCAAAGCCAAAATCCAGTAGATTTTATCAATGGATTTTGGCTTTTGCAATGTGTTGAAGGTTAGAAACCTAGTTCGTGCCGGTATCTTTTTGTTCAGTCGAAACCTCTTCGTTTCCTTTCAGGTAGGAGGGGAGGCTAAGTCCGGCCATGTTGAACAAGTCGTTGAGTGGCGGCACTGTTTTCATCATTCCCGAAACAAAATTGGCTGTTGATCCGTTGCCATCTGCATTGTTGCCCGAATCCCAAACAGTGATCTTGTCAATTTTGATGTTCTTCACTGCCTCAACCTGTGTTTTAACAAGCTCCGGAAGTTTTTCGATCAGCAGCAGCTGGAACGCTTTGGTTGGATCGCCACCGGCAGCGCTTACCACATCGCGGTATCCTTCGGCTTGTTTGGTTAAGATTTCGAACAAGCCTTTAGCTTCGGCTTCCATTTTTGCATAGATGGCATCTGCCTCGCCTTTTGCCTGAACACGAATGCGTTCGGCCTCGGCCTGTGCTTCGATGATGGCGCGCTGTTTGGCAATCTCAGCCGGAATCACCACATTGGCGTTTTGGGTTGATCTTTCACGTTCGGCACGGGCTGTTTCTGCTTTTTGTTCGGCAACATAGGCTTCTTCGAGGGCTTTGGCGCTTTGCACTTTTTCGGAGGCCAGTGCCAGACGCAGTGCTTCGGCTTCTTTTTCTCTGCGCAATGCATCGGACTGGGCTATTGCGATTTTTGCCTCATTTTCTCCTTTTATGGCAATTGCGTTGGCCTCGGATGTTTTAACCCTGGTGTCGCGCTCTGCTTCGGCTTTACCGATGGATTCGTCCTTGCGTGCATCGGCAATGCTTATTTCCTTGTCTTTCTGTGTGATAGCAATCTTAACATCTCTATCACGATGCGTTTCTGCAATCTGGGTATCTTTTTCCCTGTCAGCGATAGCTTTTCCGGTTTCACCTATTTTTTCCTGCTCTGCAACACTGATCTTGGCTTCGTTGATGGCTTTTGCGGCAGCCTCTTTTCCAAGAGCTTCAATGTAGCCCGATTCGTCCTTGATGTCGGTAACATTCACGTTGATGAGTTTCAAGCCGATTTTTTTGAGCTCGCTGTCAATGTTTTTTGAGATATTATCCAGAAACTTGTCACGATCCGAATTGATTTCCTCAATGGTCATTGTGGCGATCACCAAACGCAGTTGCCCGAAAAGGATGTCTTTGGCCAATTCCTGAATTTGCTCTGTTTTCAGGCCTAACAACCTCTCGGCTGCGGTGTTCATGCTTTCTGATTCAGTTGAGATGGCAATGGTGAACCGGCAAGGTACGTCAACCCTGATGTTCTGGCGACTCAACGCATTGGTGAGATTTGCTTCAATTGAAAGGGGCTTGAGATCGAGAAAAGCAAAATCCTGAATCACTGGCCAGATGAAAGCACCTCCTCCGTGAATACATTTTGCAGAAGTTCCTCCGGTTCGTCCGTAAACAACAAGAATTTTGTCTGAAGGACATCGTTTGTAGCGCGAGACAAGTGCGGCAATCGTAACAAAAAGCACAACTGCAGCAACGACAATAATTGCAATAGGTGTCATAATTGATTGTTTAAATGGTTTCGACTAATAAAATTTCTTCAAGAATGATTTTTGTAACCTTCACTGTGGCGCCTGAAGGTATTTTTGGCCCTTCTGTCATTGCATCGAGCTCATGCACTGAGCCGTTGATGCTGATCAGGATTTTTCCTTTTCCTTTTTTCGCTTCAGGTATCGTAAGATAAACTTCGGCGGTTTTGTTGATGGTGCTGCTCATTTTGAATGAGTTGTCTTCGGCTAATTTTTGCAATTGCTTGATGATAAGAAAAAAGGCAAAAAGAAAGACAATGCCAATTAATAATGCCACTGCAATCAACAGGGTTTTGTTGCTGATGCTGTCATAAAAAGAGATTCCTGCCCAGCCAAAACCTAAGAGGAAGTTGATGAGGTTGCGTAGCGAAAAAATTTGAAAAGGTGCCTCTGCGCCTGTCAGGTCGCCATCAAAATCGGCATCAATGCCATCACCGGAGTCAACCCCCATAAAGGTGCTGATGGTTTGAAAAACGAAGATAAGGCTTGTAGGTAGTGCAACGAACCAAAACATGCGCAGAAGCGGGTCGAGGTTTTGAAAGAATTCAATCATTGTTTTTGTTTTAATTTCACTGTAATAGTTTCTATGAGAAGCATTGAAAAACACGCTTCTATTTCGCTCTAAAAGTAGTGAAAGAAACATTACTCCGATAATAATTTGACTTTTTTTAATTTGATTTTTACCGGGTTTTTATCTGGATTTTCGCAACCCTAAAGGAAGGGGTGCGATATAAAGGCAGCCGCGAATCCGATGTTCGTTTATTCTGAAAAATAAAAAAAAGCGCAGATTTCTCTGCGCTTTTCCAAAAAATTTGAGCTTGTGATGACTACATCATGCCAGGCATTCCGCCGCCCATTGGAGGCATTGCAGGAGCTTCCTTGGGGTCTTTGTGCTCAACCAAAACACATTCTGTGGTCAGCAACATACCTGCGATAGATGCGGCGTTTTCGAGGGCAACACGTGCAACCTTGGTGGGGTCAATCACACCGGCTTCGTAGAGGTTTTCATATACTTCTGTTCTGGCATTGAATCCATAATCATCTTTGCCTTCCTTTACCTTGTTCACAACAACAGAACCTTCGAGGCCTGCGTTTTCAACAATTTGACGCAGCGGCTCTTCCAGAGCACGTTTTACGATGGCGATTCCGGTGGTTTCGTCTTCGTTGTCGCCTTTCATGTCGGTGATGGCACCGATGGCGCGAATGAAACCAACCCCACCGCCCGGGATGATGCCTTCTTCGATGGCGGCGCGGGTGGCAGCCAAAGCATCGTCAAAGCGGTCTTTCTTTTCTTTCATCTCAACTTCGCTGGCTGCACCAACATAGATCACAGCAACAC
This sequence comes from Bacteroidales bacterium UBA6207, assembly GCA_002421995.1. GTDB lineage: Bacteria > Bacteroidota > Bacteroidia > Bacteroidales > F082 > JALNZU01. Next base: position 3,454 of record DISP01000163.1, read on the forward strand.
CACCGGCAAGTTTTGCCAGACGTTCCTGAAGTTTTTCTTTGTCGTAATCGGAAGTAGTTACTTCGATTTGCTTTTTGATCTGTGCAACGCGTGCATCAATGCTTTCTTTTTCGCCATGGCCACTCACGATGGTGGTGTTTTCCTTGTCAATAGACACTTTGTCGGCAGTGCCAAGCATGTCGAGGGTAGCGTCTTCGAGACGGTATCCTTTTTCTTCGCTGATTACAACACCACCTGTGAGGATGGCTATGTCTTCGAGCATTTCTTTTCTTCTGTCGCCAAAGCCTGGAGCTTTCACTGCAGCCACTTTCAGTGAGCCACGCAAACGGTTTACAACCAATGTTGCAAGTGCTTCACCTTCAAC
>DISP01000163.1:3933-41266 GCA_002421995.1 Bacteroidales bacterium UBA6207
GTGATCACGCCTTCTTTTTTCACTTTGGTCATTGCTTCAGCAATCAAAGCGCCGATGGTGTGGTCGTTATTGGCCGAAATTGCAGCAACTTGTTTGATTTTTTCGTTGCTGTCGCCCACCTGTTTGGTTTGGGCATGGAGTGCTTTGATCACTTCGATCACGGCTTTGTCAATACCTCTTTTGAGGTCCATCGGGTTGGCGCCGGCAGTAACGTTTTTCAATCCGGTGGTGATGATGGCTTGTGCCAGCACGGTAGCTGTTGTGGTTCCATCGCCGGCGATGTCGTTGGTTTTGGAAGCCACTTCCTTCACCATCTGAGCGCCCATATTTTGAACCGGATCTTTCAGTTCAACTTCTTTTGCAACAGTAACACCGTCTTTGGTGATCTGTGGAGCGCCATAGGATTTTTCGATGATCACATTGCGGCCTTTAGGTCCGAGTGTTACCTTCACGGCATTGCTCAGTGCGTCAACACCTTTTTTGAGGTTGTCGCGTGCTTCGAGATTAAATAGGATGTCTTTTGCCATTTTATTTAAGTTTTAATGATGATTTGTAATTAATGTCAGATAATTGCGATGATGTCCGACTCGCGCATGATGAGGTAGTTGGCGCCATCAATGGTAAATTCGGTGCCTGCATATTTTCCGTAGAGCACCACATCGCCTTCTTTGAGGGTAAGTGGATTTTCTGTTGTTCCGGGGCCAACAGCCACAACAGTTCCTTTTTGAGGTTTCTCTTTGGCGGTATCAGGAATGATGATTCCGCTTGCGGTTTTTTGCTCTGCCTGTGCCGGTTCAATCACAACACGGTCGGCCAAAGGTTTGATACTTAATTTTCCCATTATATTAGATTTTTTATCGTTTGATGATTTTTTACGTATTGTCAGTGTGTGGACATATTTTATGCCAAAGCCATTAAACAAAAAAAATGTCAGAATGAAGTGACATTCTGACATTTTTTTGCCGTGAAAATAATTTCTTATTCTTCGTCCTGAGCAGCAGGCGGAGCTTTGAAATCAACAGGAGCGGTTTTCTCAATTTGCTGACGCAGCTCAGTGTCTGCCTGACCGGCTTCGGCATGATATTTTGGAATAGCAACCGATGCTGCAAGGCTTAAAACTAAAAGCGCAACAGCCATTGTCCAGGTAGCTTTTTCAAGGAAATCAGCAGTTTGGCGCACACCCATGAACTGGTTTGAAGCAGCAAAATTGGAAGCAAGCCCGCCTCCTTTTGAGTTTTGAACCAATACCACCAATGCCATTAAAACACTGACTATCAGGATTAAGATGGAAATAACAACGTACATTTTCCTTAGATTTAATGATTTTTCTTCGTTCTGGTTTCTTCAATAAGGGCTGCAAAGTAACTACTTTTTTCCGGATATTTCAAACTTAATTTTTCCAAGATATTGATAGCCTTGTCATAATGCCCCTGACGCAGGTAAATATTGGCGAGGGTTTCGCTCACAATGTTTTCGTTATCGGTAATGCTGGCTTGAACGGCCAGCTCAGGATTGTAAAATTCATTTTGTTGCGGCCGGCTGATTGATGGGTTTTCGCGCAGGAATTTTTCAATGATATCTGATTTATTCACTTGATCGCCGGTGCTGTCGGCCAATCGTTTTTTCTCGGTTTCGATTAGTTTTATGCGTTCGGCTACCAGCCTTTTAAGTTCTTCCAACGATTTTCGCCGCAAGGTTTCGTTCTCGTCAAATTCATCTAATTCTTCAACGCTGTTCTCTTCTTTCTGCCCGATAAGCGGCGCTGCAGCATTTTCATTGATGCCTGCTTCTGACGCTGACGCAACACTGTTTTCCGTTTGCAGAGTCACTGTTTCCGAAACTGAAGGCTCGGCCGGGGGGGTGTTTTGTGGCTGCGATGTTTCCGTTGAAGGGTTTTCTTCGGCTTTGGCTTCCTGAATTGATGTGTCTTCCCGTGGTTCAGGTGTTTGTTTAGGCAGGTATTCGTCAGGCAGAACAACCCGGTCTTTCAGTCGGCCAATCCGGGTGATGTGCAGCCTTAGAATATTGCGGTCGTTCATCAATGCGGCCGTTGTTTTCAATTGGGCATCATAAAGAATATGGTTTTCTCTGAACAGATTCATTGTCAGCAACGCATGGGCTGTGCTGCAATAGGGGAATTGGGTTGCGAGATCCATCAATTCCGCAAGGCTGTCTTTTCCAAGCAATTCGGGCTCTTTAAGATGACGTAAAAACGCGGCTTTGTTCATGCAGTGGGTATTACCAGTTTACTACAGCTTTGTTGAAAATATTGTCAACGAGCATATCAATGATTTCGGTCATCAGACCATCTTTCACCGAGTTGAGGTCCTGAGAGCTTGGATAGTCAACATATTGCGAAAACTTTGATTCAAAGCTCTTTGATTCGTCAAACTTATTGGTAAAACGCACATTCACGGTGATTGTCAACCTGTTGAGTGCAGCAGTTTGGTCGCTTTGGATGGCAACCGGCGAAGTGACGTATTCGGTTATTTCGCCTTCAAAATCCAGATCGCCATTTGCATTGATCATTTGCAAACTGGTTTGGTTCATAAATCTGTCGCGCAATGCATTTGAGAACTGATCGCTCAGCAAGGGTTCGACCAAAAGGGCGTTGTTGGGAAATTGCTGAACCGAAAAGGTTTTGGCTTCGGGCGGTATGCTGGCTCCCGTAAAGGAATAGATGCCACAGCTTTGCTGCATCAGCATGACAAAGAAGAGTGCGATATGTATGGCTTTCGTTTTCATTTTCGGGGTTTTATATAAAGCCTTATGCATCAATGCCGTATTCTTTTATTTTGCGATAGAGCGTTCTTTCGCTGATTCCAAGCTCTTTGGCGGCGTTTTTCCGTTTCCCGTTGTGCCTGTCGAGCGCCAGCTTTATCATGTCCATTTCTTTTTTTTGCAAAGAAAGACTTTCTGTGATGATCTCGCTTGGATAAAACGGCTGATCATCGTCGTCATCCTCCAGATCAAATTGTCCGATTTGCACACTGTCCAAATCTTTGTTGGCTTTAACCGGAATTGATTTTAACATGTTTTGGGCCGAGGACTCAAGGTCTTCGTTTTCCATCAATCCGGCCACAGTTTTCTGCAGCTCCAGCAGATCGCGTTTCATATCAAAGAGTACTTTGTAGAGCAGATCGCGCTCCGAAATTTTTTCGTCTTCTCTTTCTTTATTGTATAAAATTGGAAGAGAGGTGGTTACATCTTTTGGTATATAATGAAAAAGCGTAGCAGAAGTCACCGTTTTGCTTTTTTCGATGATGCTGATTTGCTCAGTTACGTTTTTGAGCTGTCGAATGTTTCCCGGCCAGCGGTAGTTTTCGAGCATCACAACGGCATCGTCGCTGAGCTGCAGGGCTGGCATCCGGTATTTTTCGGCAAAATCGTATGCAAACTTTTTAAACAACATCAGTATATCATCTTTGCGCTCCCTGAGCGGTGGAATCATAATTGGGACTGTGTTGAGGCGGTAGTAAAGGTCCTGACGAAACTTTCCTTTTTCGATGGCTTCGGGAATGTTTACGTTGGTAGCTGCCACAACCCTGACATCGGTTTTGATGACTTTTGATGATCCAACCTTAAAAAACTCGCCCGATTCCAGCACACGAAGCAGGCGCACCTGTGTAGAGAGCGGAAGTTCAGCCACTTCGTCAAGAAAAATTGTGCCGCCATCCACTACTTCAAAATAGCCTTTTCGGGCTTCATGAGCGCCGGTGAAAGAGCCTTTCTCGTGCCCGAAAAGTTCGGAATCTATCGTCCCTTCGGGAATTGCACCGCAGTTGACGGCAATGTACGGGCCATGCTTGCGCGCACTCGACTGGTGAATGATTTTAGGAAAAACTTCTTTCCCTGTACCGCTTTCTCCGGTTATCAGCACGGTGAGGTCGGTGGGGGCCACCTGAACAGCCACCTGAATGGCTCTTTCCAGATAAGGATCATGACCTATGATGCCAAAGCGCTGCTTGATAGACTGTATATCCATACCTGTTAAAAACTATTGATTGTCAATCACAAAGATATATTAAACATGGTTCTAACGCAAAACAGCGCCTGTTTGTTGTTCAAAGGCGGTGAGCAGTTTTTGCATTGTTTTCTCGATCACTTTGTCAGTAAGCGTTGATTCCTTATCCTGTAAGGTAAAGCCGAGGGCGTAGGATTTTTTTCCTGCCGGAATTTTGTCGCCTTCGTAGATGTCGAAAATCCTGACTTCTATAAGTAGCTTTGGTTCAGTCTTGTAGGCTATTGCCTCCAGTGTTTCGAACCGCAGACTTGTGTCAACAACAAGCGCCAGATCGCGGCGTACGGACGGATATTTTGGTAAAGATCCGAAACGTACCGGCCCTGTGGGAATACGTTTTAACAACTTAGTCCAATTTATCGTGGCATAAAAAACCGGTTTTTTGATATCGAATGTTTTTATTGTCGTTGCATTTAGCTGACCCAAACGAACCATTGTTTCCTGGTTCAACGTATAGCACAGGCCATGTTCGAAGATGTTGTCGCTAAAGGTCGTGGTTTGCATTTTATCGGTAGGAATACGCAGCTTTTTCATAATGCTCTCAACTTCAGCTTTCAAATCGAAGAAATCAAGACTGCGGCTATTGCTGTTCCAGTTTTCCTGTGCGGCATTTCCAGTGATAAAAAGGTCGAGACAAAGATGTTCGCTGTAAGGTTCAAGGCCAGAAAGGTTGTTTTCTTTTTTTGTTGCATCAAACTGATAAACCTTGCCGAACTCAAACAGTCGCAGATCGGCATTTTTTCTGTTTTGGTTGTAGGCGATGGTTTCGAGTCCGCCAAACAGAAGACTTTGTCTCAAAACATCGAGGTCTTTACTCAATGGGTTCATCATCAATACATTACGACTTTCGTCAAATGCCGGGTGTTTGGTTGTATATTCTGAACGTGTGAGCGAGTTGTTCATCATTTCGTAAAAACCACGTGCTGCGAGCATATCCGACACAGCATGTTGAATTTTGTCAGGATCATGGCCCTCGCTTATGTTCAGACTGGCATTAATTTTTTCGGGAATCTGTATGTTGTCATAACCATAAACCCTCAAAATTTCTTCAACCAGATCGGCCGGGCGATACACATCTACTTTGAATGTTGGAATCTGAACCAATGCCTCATACGCATTGACTGACAGGGTTTTTACACCCAGATCGTCAAGAATACTGATTGCCTGAGCGGGATCAATGCTTTGTCCGGCGATGCGGTTAAGGTATTCAAACTTCAGGATTACCTCTGCAGGCTTGACGGGTGTTGGATAAATATCTTTGATGTCGGATGAAATGCTCCCGCCGGCAACGGTTTTGATCAGCAATGCAGCGCGTTTGAGGGCGTAAATCGTGATGTTGGGGTCGGTGCCGCGCTCAAACCTAAAGGAAGCATCGGTTTGCAAAGCATGGTATCTGGCTGTTTTACGAATCGTTTTCGGATCGAAGCAGGCGCTTTCGAGAAAGATTGACGTGGTTGACTCGGTCACACCTGAATGCAATCCGCCAAAAACTCCACCGATGCACATGCCTTCCTCCTTGTTGCAAATCATTAAATCATTGCCACTGAGCTTGCGGTTGTTGCCATCGAGGGTGACGAAAGTTTCATCTTTGGCAAGCTTTTTCACAACAACTGTTTGTCCTTTGATAGCTGATGCGTCAAAAGCATGAAGCGGTTGGCCTGTTTCAAAAAGCACATAATTGGTCACGTCAACCACATTGTTGATGGGTCTGATGCCAATGGATTTCAAGCGGTTGGCGAGCCAATCGGGCGAAGGACCAACTTTGATATCACTGATCGTTACCCCTGAATAGCGCGGACAAGCTTCTGTGTCGGGAACCTCAACTTCGATATTCAGCGAATGATTTTCGGTTTGAAAGGCCGAAACATCGGGCAAGCTAAGCTGGTGATTTTTATTTTGGTGTTGATGGTTCAGAATGGCAGCCAAATCGCGGGCTACACCGATGTGTGATGCGGCATCGGAGCGGTTGGGAGTGAGGCCGATTTCGAAAATAAAATCATTTTCAACAGGGAAATAGTGGGAAGCAGCACGTCCGATCTCGGTGTTTTTGTCGAGTACCATGATTCCGTCGTGTGAGTTTCCGAGGCCCAATTCGTCTTCTGCACAAATCATTCCTTCTGAAAGTTCACCCCTGATCTTGCTTTTTTTAATTTGAAACGACTCATTCCCGTGATAAAGTGTTGTGCCGATGGTTGCAACCAACACTTTTTGACCGGCAGCCACATTGGGTGCGCCGCAAACAATCGAAAGCAGTTCGCCGGCTCCTATATCAACCTTTGTAAGACTAAGTTTGTCAGCATTGGGATGCCTTTCACATGCAACAACTTCGCCGGTAACCACGCCTGCCAGACCACCTTTTACTGTTTCATAAAAGGTGATATCTTCCACTTCGAGGCCGGCCGAAGTGAGCGCGTGGCCTGCTTTTTCGGCGTCGAGTTCAACATTGAGGTATTGTTTCAGCCAGTTATAGGAAATCTTCATAGGTGTAGGAATATTTTGAGTGGCAAAATTAGGTATAAAATGTCAATCTGTCATGTTTATGCGACGGTATAATTCTGATGGCAGGATGAAAACTGTAATGAAAACGGTATTTTTTCACCGATATGATCAGCCGATCTGACCCCAGTCGAAGGTTTTGCTGAATAATTTTTCGAAGTGTTTTTTTGTTGTTTGATTTTCTGCCAGTTGAAGTTTTGGATCATTTTTTAATAATTCAGTCACTTCGGTTCTCACTTTTTTAATAAGCTGTTCGTCTTTTGCGAGATTACCGAGTTTAAATTCAAGGATTCCCGATTGTCGTGTGCCTTGTGTTTCGCCCGGGCCGCGCAGTTGAAGGTCGGCTTCGGCAATCCTGAATCCGTCAGTTGTTTCAACCATTGTTTTCATGCGTTTTTTCCCGTCGGCAGTGAGTTTGAAGTCGGTCATCAGGATGCAATACGACTGATCGGCCCCGCGACCCACTCTTCCGCGCAGCTGATGAAGCTGCGACAACCCAAAGCGGTCGGCATGTTCAATCACCATCACGCTGGCATTGGGAATGTTAACGCCTACTTCGATCACAGTGGTTGCCACCATGATATGGGCTTGTCCTTTGACGAAGCGTTGCATCTCGAAGGCTTTGTCCTCGGCGCTCATCTGTCCGTGCACCATACAAATACGGTATTCGGGCTCGGGAAAATCGCGCAGCAATGCATTGTATCCTTCCTGCAGATTGATAAGGTCGAGTTTTTCAGATTCTTTGATAAGTGGATAAACGACATAGATTTGGCGGCCTTCAGCGATTTGTTTTCTCAGAAAACCAATCATCCTGAGGCGTTTTTCGTGGTACAGGTGGATTGTTTCAACGGCTTTTCGTCCGGGTGGCATCTCGTCAATTTGAGAATAGTCGAGGTCGCCGTATTGTGTCATGGCTAAGGTGCGTGGAATGGGTGTGGCGGTCATCACGAGAATGTGCGGCGGATTTTCGCTTTTCTCGTACATTTTGGCCCGTTGTGCCACACCAAAGCGATGTTGTTCATCAATAATCACCAGGCCCAGGTTTCTGAAAACAACCACATCTTCAATCAAGGCGTGAGTGCCGATGAGGATGTTTAAGCTTCCTTCGGAAAGTTGTGTGTGGATTTTTTTGCGTTGTGCCGATTTGCTCGAGCCGGTCAGCAGCTCTACTGTCACCGGTAGTCCTTCGAGCAAAGATTTGAGCGAGTCGAAATGCTGATTGGCAAGTATTTCTGTCGGAGCCATCAATGCAGCCTGGTAGCCATTGTCCAGCGCAAGCAACATCACCATCAGGGCTACAATGGTTTTGCCACTTCCAACATCGCCTTGCAGCAGACGATTCATTTGCTTACCCGATCCTAAATCGGCCCGAATCTCACGAATCACTCTTTTTTGAGCATTGGTGAGTGGAAACGGCAAGTGGTTGGTGTAAAACGTATTAAAAAGCTGTCCGACACTTTTAAAGACATAACCATTAGCTTGTGTTTCGTTTTGAAGCTTGTTTCGCAGCAGTTGCAGTTGAAAAAAGAAGTACTCCTCGAATTTAAGTCGCTCAATAGATTTTTGCAGTCTGACACCATCACCGGGCAGGTGAATGTTGAACAGTGAGGCTTCTCTGGCGGGCAGCTGATATTTTTGTAGCAGTGTATGTGGCAATACTTCCTGTATGGTGCCTTGCAACTGAAAGATCGCTGTTTTTACAAGCCTGGCTATCACCTTGGTGCCGAGTCCGTTGCTTTTCATGCTTTCTGTGGTTGGATATACACCCTGCAAGCTTTCACCAAAAGTGAAATCATCGGGCATATAATCCTCAACTTCGGGATGAACAAAATTGAATTTGTTGTTGAACGAACTGGCTTTGCCAAAAATCACATACAACTTACCGGTTTCGAAACGTGATTTTACCCAGGAGAGTCCCTTGAACCAAACAAGTTCGATGCTTCCGCTATCATCGGTGAGCTGCGCAGTGATTCGTGTGGCGCGTGGCGCTCCGTGTGCCTTGAGGTTTGAAACTGTTCCAAGTAATTGGTAATAAACAGTTTCGTCATTTATTTCAGATACCTTATGTATTTTGCTTTTATCAACATACCTGAAAGGGAAATGAAACAACAGATCGCCGAAAGTCGTTACATTGATTTCTTTCTGTAAAACGAGCGCTTTTTTTGGTCCAACGCCTTTTAGGAATTCTATCTTCTTGTCGGTGAGTAGGTTCACTGGTTATTAACGATATTGCGTTTGATCTGATTCATGCACGTATGCCCTGCTAAATTACGCAGCTTTTTGTTAAGGCATAAAAAAAAAGAGGCTGACGGATACCGGCTGCCTCTTTCTGGGAATAATATGGAAAGGGGGATTAATATTCCCAAAGATCGTGTTCAAAGTTGAAGATGTCCATTTTCACGCGTTCCGACTCAAGCAATGCATCCAAACCGGTGGCATATTGATTGATCCGGCGGTCGTAAACATTTTCTTCTTTATAAATATAGCTGTCAAACATGCGTTTGAGGAAAATCTCATCGTAAGTACGTCGCTCAGCCGAGTTGTGACGGTTGAAAACCATGGCTTGTGCCATCACTTTGCGGGCTTGCTCATAGGAAACCCAAAACAGCGGCTGGGTAAACTCCTTGCCGTCTTTTTCAACAATCATAACAGGGCAAAATGCGATGATGCGAACCATCAGCTGGGAGCGCTGTTTGTCGAAATACCAATCTTCTTTCAGTCGGAGGCGCATCACCTTTGATGGGTCGAACTGGCGGATGATAACGGTATCATACTCCTCGTAGGGAGGATAAGGACGCCGCTCACGTACATAGCTGGTGTCGGTTTGCTTGGCAATGATCTCGTTGTAGTTGATTGGCACAAGCAATTCATCAGTATTGCTAACATCGTAGGCTCTGAATTGCCGCTCTTTTAATCCATCCATCACCACGTTGATAAAACTACGCCAGTTGTTATGCGATTCGAGCGGATAATAGAAAGGCTGATTGAGTTTCTGTCGGAAATCAATTTCTCTCCAAACCCTTTTTTGCCAGGTCACATCGGCTATCCTGATTGTTGGAAGCGGGATAGGGGCTTTATCAATCAAACCATTGTCAGCAAAGAGCCCGTCTTTCGGACTTTCATCCATAATTTGGGCGTGCAGGCTGAAACTTCCCCAACTCAACAGGAAGAGGACGAACAGGCTTTGGATGATTTTTTTCATATTCATTGATCTGTGTGATTAATTGATTTCGAGGTTGATAGGATTCAGAGTGCGCATTGTTCCGTCAGGACCTTTGGCCTGGATACGTTCAAAATACAAACGTTGTCCGCGACCTGCATTTTTGATCATATTGGTGACTGCATCTGTAAACTGATTGCCTTTGATGCTGCCGCTACGCTGTAATTCGGTGCCGCGATAGGTTGAAAGTTCATAAGAAACGATTTCGAAGTGGAATCCTTCAAAGTCAAAATCAACCATTTCGGGTATGATGGCTCTTGATGCAAGCAAACGGTTTTTCTCGATGGTGCCATCGGTAATATCTGCAATTTTCGCAATGGGGTCGGGCACGCGCTTGATGCGAAATTCAAAGCTGCCCAGCGGAAGATTTTTGCCTTCTACGCTTGCAACAGCACTGATGGTAGTGGTGCGTTCTCCGGTTGGTACTTCAACGTCCCAGGTTCCATTTGCGCCTTTCACGATTTTTCCTTTTGTAATTGAAGGAACAATTTGCTCGTTGGGGATGCCGGGGGCGCTGATTGAGATTGGGTTTTTGAGACCTGAATAGAGGATATTCATCTTCAAGGGAGCCACTGTGAGCGAAGGAGGAGCAACAATGTATTGGGCCTCAAAAGGATGTCGCTTTATTTCCTGCGTCAGAGGGTCTCTCACCTCGATGACCCCGGCATAGCGTTGCGGTCCTTCGGCCTGGCCGGGGAAAGTTAGTTTTACAACACCGTTTTCGCTCCTGAAAACCTGCGCTCCGCCAATGTTTCCGTCGTTAATAGCAGATGCGCCTCGTACTATTTTAACTTCTGACTGTGTTTTTGAATCGTAGGCAGTCAATAAAACAGTGGCCTCATAGTTTTGACCCTTAAGGATATAGGTTGAGTTCGGAATGACTTCTGCCGATAACCTGTCGAATTTATAATCCTTCTCGGAGATATTTTCATACAACCTGTTAACGGCGTCAAATTCAGCACTTTGAACTTCAGAAATGATTTTATTCAAAATGGTTACATTCGCAGCCAGAATGGTGTGGTAGAAGTTGTAATACATCCAGTCTTGTGATGCCCCCGAAGCGTCCTTAAATTTCTCATTTGTGTTCAGGCCAATCTTGTCAGCATTATGATCGCCGACAATTCCGAGAATAAACTGACGGTAATTCTCTATTTTCTGAGCCATCGTATATGCTTCTCCGTTTTTGTTCGGTCCAATCATGTAATTTGTTGCCTCGTCGTATTTATCGCGCGATGGAACTTTTGACAGGTCAAGCATATTTTTTTCCTGCATTGCACCTGCGTTTCTATTGTCAGGCATCTGGGTTTTTGTGTAGTACAAAGCAAGCACCTCATCCTTGGTCTTCTTTTCCGACTTGATCACCACTTCCATCTGCACGTCTTCAAGGTATTCAATCAGGTCTTGGCTTTTGGTGCGTACCTCTTGTGCTTTGTTCCAATATTCCCCGACTTTTCCGGGATTAAGGTTGAATTGGCTCTCGAATCGCGCATAAACGTTCGATACCTTATTGGCAAAACGTTCATTGGTACTCACCATTCCTTCGTTGACCACCAAAAAGGCATCAAGAATGTCTTTTGACACGTTGAGTGCCAGCAGGGCGGTAAGCACCAGATAGAGCATACCGATCATCTTTTGCCTTGGGGTTTCTTTATATCCGGCCATGGGCTAAATTTATCTTAACGTTTTTACTTAAAATTATGCTTTGACGTTCATCGCTGTCAGCATATTGCCATACACCTTATTCATCGCACTGATCTTATTGTTTAGTTCTGCGATGTTTTGGTTGAGTTGGCCAGTGTTTGTAGCTGTCTGATTCACTTTTTCAAGATACTCAGTCATGGTTTTGTAAAGTTTATCAGCAGTTTCGGCAGCTTTGCCCGTGCCTTGCAATTGCAACTCATACACACCATTCAGCGCTGCCATATTTTTGGCAATTTGTTGCAGCTGTTTATTGTACGAAGCGCTTTCAACAGAGCCAAAATCCAATGCTTCAACCGATGTTTTAATCATTGAAGCTGATTTGTTGTAAGCTTCGGCCAATTGTTTTGCCGATGCCGAGGCTGTTTTCACTGTGTTTGCAAACTCTTCGGTTGATCTGACTTCTGACTGTAACACATTGGCTGCCTGTGTGTAAGCCGAGCTCAGTTTGGATGCACTATCCGAAGCCGATTTCATATTTGTCAGGTAATCAATAGAGGCTGTGGCATCTTTGCTGAGCACTTCAGATGCTTTTTTGTAGGAGCCCGACAATTCACCAGCTGATTTGGTGGCGTTTTTCATGCTGTCAACGTACTCATTGGTAGCAACAACAGCGTTGCTGATCTGTCCCATCTGAACAGCGTTTTCACTTAGCTTTTTCAATCCCTGCCCCAGTCTTTCAAGTGTTTCTTTCTCGATGTTGGCTTCCTTAAACATGGTATCAAGCTGTTGGGTGGCTGTTTTTTTCGAAGCAAGCTCGCGCTCTACCGGTGTATCGCCATACATCCCTGCCAGCTGTGGATAAACCAAACTCCAGTCGGGCTCAACGTGTGGTGGTTCAAAAGCTGAAAAGAGGAAGATGAGGGCTTCTGTTCCCAGCCCAATGATCAGCATTTCATTGGCGTAGTTATAGTGGTTGATTTTGAACAACGCGCCGATAATAACAACAGCAGCTCCAATACCATAGAGCTTCGACATGAAGTTTTTATACTTTTTACTTCTTACTAACTTATTGAAATCCATTTTCTTGTGTGACTTTAAAATGAAAAATATTCTTTATTTATCTATATACTCTTGAAGCTTTGAGCGGATTATCTCCTTTGTTGCGGCCAAGGTAAGGTTGAATGGTGCGGAAACCGATATAGCTTTTCGCGGTGTCCTGATATTCATAAGCGCGCGATGTTGTCTGGAGGTAATAAGCAATGTCTTTCCACGAACCACCCCGGATTACCTTGCGTTTCATTGCAGGCGGATCGTTTTCGGCAGCGTTATAGGTATAGTTGGGGTTCATGTCCCAGGTGAGGTTGTAGCTTGCAGGGTCAAAGGCGCTGTTGGTCCATTCGGCCACATTGCCGGCCATGTCGTATAATCCAAAATCGTTTGGCGGATAATGGCCGACGATGACAGTGCGTAAGCCTCCGTCAGCGATGTAGTTGCCGCGCAATGGTTTGAAGTTGGCCAGAAAACAGCCCTGATCGTTGCGTGTGTATGGGCCTCCCCACGGATAAGGGTTGAGTGCGTTGCCGCCGCTTGCTGCCCATTCCCATTCAGCCTCTGTTGGAAGCCGGAACTCGGCTAGTGCCACTTCACCTTTTTTAGAGAGCAGGTAGCTGTTCAGCTTTTCGGTTCTCCAAACGCAGAAAGCCCGTGCCTGACTCCAGTTGACACCTACAACAGGATAATGATCATAGGCCGGATGCCAGAAATATTTCTCAGTAAGCGGATCATTGAATGAATAAGAATAGTCATGAATCCATGCCAGGGTGTCGGGATAAACATTGATCATCTCGCGTTTCACATAAACCGAACGGTTGGTAAGTCCCTGCGGACGGTTGGCCAAACCGGCGTTTCTGTAATCGTATTGGGCGTTTTTATCAAATTCTTTTTTTGCTGCAGCCTGAAGATCAACCCAGTAATATGCATAATTAAGTTTGCGTGTATCTATTTCCTTGCGACGGAAATAGCGTTCAAGATCGGGCAGGAACATGGCTTCCAGCGCATCTCTCACTTCCTGTTCCTTGCTGTTCCACTCAATGGCGGGTTTCCAGTTGAGGTGCGGCGGATCGTATTCTTCACCTGTTTTTTCGTTCGTACTGATAAGGTACACATCAGGATTGACTTCGCCCAACATGGTTCTGGCAATGGAATCGCGGACATAATGCACGAACTCACGGTATTCGTTGTTCGTGATTTCGGTTTCATCCATAAAAAATCCTGAAACAGAAATTGTTTTTGGCTGGTTCAACTGACCATAGGTGATGTCTTCACCTCCGGCACCCATGGTAAAACTTCCCTGCGGGATAAATACCATGCCATGTGGGTCGGGTTGATAGAATGGTTTGGATTTTTGCCGCACACCAACAAGTTCCCCTGAATTGGTGTTGCTGCAACCCGCCAGCATGATGAGGGCTGACGCGAGTAACAGTAGATGCTTCATTGCGTTAAAAGAATATGTTTTCAACTGTAGTTCTTTCGATTCTGTTCTATGTGGCTTCAATAACTCCATTTTTTTCGTTTTGTTGTGTTGCCGCTATAAATAACGTGTGTTTCTGTAGGTTTTGATGTTCTTTTCGGTATTGATTTTAAAGCAGTAGCCCAAACTGATCTCATGACTGCCCGGCACACCGATTCCCATGGTGTTGATGTCGTAGGCATAGCCGATCCTGAGGTCAAGGACACTCAAACCAACCATCAGTCCGATTGACTCCTGTGGCCTGTAGTTCACGCCACCCCAAAATTTATTGTTGTAAACAACGGTTCCGGTCAGGTTCATCTGCATGGTTGAGATGTTGCTCATAACACTCACCGACGGATGAAATTCTATGGCTTGATTCCAGGGTGCAACATACTGGTAGCCGGCTACAAGATAAAGGGTGCGGTCGCCAACAAAACTACTGCTGCTGCTCTCTGTCAGTGCTTTCCCTTTTGACTCAAGCAGGCTTGTCACCGAAAATCCAACATAATAGCTGTCAGGAACTTCGAGAAAAACCCCAAGATTCAAATCAAACAACATATCCGATTGCTCGGATGTTGATAAAACAGGATCGCCGCTCTGATGTGGCTTGAATTTGGAGAAATCAACGGTTCTGTTCAGGAAGTTAAGTGCTGTTCCAATTCCTAACTTCGCTGCTCCCATTTCCAGATGATAGGCATAACCTATCTGAACACCAACGTTTTTTTCAAAACCCAGCTTGTCTTGAACGATGGCCAGGCTTGTGCCGCCATGCAGAAATTTCAAAGGCATGTCTCCTGTGATAAGGAAAGTTTCCGGTGCAACTTTGTTGCCTTCAGCATCCTTGAAACCTGCCCATTGCTGCCTGACAATACTGTTCAGACAGATACCTTCGCCCATGCCCGAAAAGCCGGGATTTGTAAAGGCATGTGTATAAGTATGATGGGTGAAAATGGGAGCTTGCTGCGAAATTGCAGGGAATTCGCATAACATAAGCAGTAACAGAATACCTAAATATCTGAACATCAACTTGATCAAGCTTTTTTTTCTTATTAATTCAAGGCGGCTAAAATAGTAATTTTTAGGCATATACCATGAATTGTCAGAATAAATGATAGCAGTATTATTATTGTGCACTTTCCAGGGTTTTCAAAGCATAAACAGTTTATCACAAAAAATATTGTGTTCCTGCCTGTGGGCAAGCGTTTATCCGGTCAATTGCATACTATTATATGACAGTAGATCAGAATTATATGTTTTCATCGCGACGGTTCTTGAAATGATGACGGTATTTGGACTAATTTTGCTGCTTCATTTTTTACCTTTTATTGTTATGGCTTTCATCCAAAAAGATAAGGTGTTTTCAAAACGCTGGCTTATCAATTACAGCCTTATTGTGATTGGCTCGTTTATCCTTGCGGCGGGTTTTGTGTTGTTTATCACCCCCTACAAAATTGTTCCGGGGGGAGTTTATGGTATTGCAATTGTTATGCATTACCTGTTTGATCTTCCCGTCGGGATGACAGCATTGACAATGGATATTCCACTGACGATCATCGGCATACGTGTTTTGGGGCCGCGATTTGGTTATAAAACTGTTGTGGGGTTTATGCTCACGGCAATTTTTGTTGACGGCATCACCATGTTTTATGGCACCGAGCCGCTTGTTCCGGACGAACCATTGCTTTCTTCAATCTATGGCGGTGTGATGCTTGGCATCGGTCTGGGACTGATTTTTAAATCAAAAGCTACTTCCGGCGGAACGGATATCGTGGCAATGATCATCAGTAAATACACAAAAATGCCGGTTGGTCAGTTGCTTATTTATGTTGATTCGGTGATTGTTCTCATTGGCTTGCTGGTGTTCAAAGACTGGAAAATTCCGCTTTATTCGCTAATCGTGATTTTTATCACCGGTCAGGTTATTGACACGATTTTGCAAGGGATCAATTACGACAAAACCTTGTTTATCATTTCGGACAAATACGAAGAAATCAGAGACAAGATCATCAACGACCTCAATAGGGGAGGTACTTTTATTCAAGGAAAGGGCATGTACAACGGCAGCGATAAAACCATTATTTTCACCGTGGTAAACCGCCGCGAGATGGCCATGCTGCAGGAATATATCCACCAGATTGATCCCCGTGCTTTTGTAACGGTGATCAATGCAAACGAAATTCTGGGCGAAGGATTCAAATCGTTGAAAGACAAAGTTTCAAGCTGATATGACTTTCATTGTCAGATACAAACCTTTTTCAGTTGCCTGGTTCAGGGCTTATTCTTTTATTGTTTTGGGGGCGTTTTTAATTGCTTCCGGCTATGTTTTTTTTATCACGCCACACAAAATTGTGCCCGGTGGCGTGTATGGAATTTCTATTGTGTTGCACCATCATTTCGGGACACCGGTGGGTATGATGGCCCTGGTTTTCAATATCCCGCTCACTTTGCTTGGCATCAGGGTACTTGGTCCGCGATTTGGCGTTAAAACATTTACAGGCTTCATGCTTACCTCCGCTTTCATGGATTTGCTTGCCTTGTTTTCAGGAAACGCGCCGTTGATTCCTGATGATGTACTGCTTTCTACCATCTATGGCGGAGCCATCATCGGTTTGGGTGTTGGCTTGCTTTTCAAAGCCAAAGCCAGCTGTGGCGGAACGGATGTGATGGCCATGATGTTGGGTAAGTGGACCGGAAAACCGCTCGGACAGCTGATGATGACTGTTGACACAGTGATTGTTATTGGCGGGGCATTGGTTTTTATGGATTGGGCCATCCCTCTTTACTCACTGATTGCAATTTACCTGATGGGAAAAACGATTGACACGGTGTTGCAAGGCTGGACAAACGAGAAGCTGGCACTTGTCGTTACAGAAAAGTATGACGAAGTGGGACGTATGATTCTTTCGGGCTTGCGAAGAGGCGCCACACTTGTCAAAGCAAAAGGAATGTATGGCGGCACCGAACGCAACATCATTTATGTGGTTTTGCGCCGAAGCGAGCTTTCAACCCTCGAAGGTTTCATTCATGCTGTTGATCCTGAAGCATTTGTAACAATTCTTAATGCTGATGAGATTTTGGGCGAAGGCTTCGTTTCCCTGCAGGAAAAACTCCGATCCTAAAGCAATTTATCTTTTTGATTTGCAAATGAATTGTGAATTAATTAACAATAATTTCAAATCCATATAGCAGCTTTGGCTAAATGTGCTAATTTTGCGCCCTGTTAGGTGTATTAACCGGTTGGATTACACCCTGCAACGAAAAATTCAGAAAAAATGGATCAAAAAAGTGAAAATTTGTTCAGCGAGTTTCCGCCCATTACCACTGAACAGTGGGAAGAAACAATCCACAAGGATCTTATGGGCGCCGACTACAGCAAAAAGCTGATCTGGAAAACACCCGAAGGCCTGGCTGTTAAACCGTATTACCGTGCCGAAAACCTCAACGAAATTCCCTGGATAGATGCCTTTCCGGGCGATTTTCCTTTCGTCAGAGGCAATAAAACAGCCGACAATAACTGGTTGGTAAGGCAGGATATTAAGGTTGACAGCATTGTTGCCGCCAACGAAGTGGCGCTTGATGTGTTGATGAAAGGTGTTGATGCACTTGGTTTTCAGCTCGATTGCCAGAAAGAATACAGCATCGAAGACATCGAATTGCTGCTGAAAAATATCAGGGCCGACATTGCCGAGATTAACTTCCTGGGCTCGAAGCAACATCTCGAACTCGTTGAGATGATGGATAAGCTTGTGAGAAAATACAATCGTCCGCTCGATAAAATATTTGGTTCGGTAAACTATGATCCGTTGATGCGATTCAGTCGCAGAGGCGTATGGTTTGAAAGCGAAGCTGCCGATTTTGACAAGGCTTATGCCATGATAAAGGCAGCGCAGGCATTGCCAAACTTCAGGGTGATTGGCGTGAACGGCCATGTTTTTGCTGATTCCGGTGCCAATATCGTCGAAGAGATTGCGCTCAGCCTGTCAGCAGGAGCTGAATACCTCACGCGGCTTACCGACAAGGGATTGTTTATTGGTGAAGTAGCGCCGAAAATGAAGTTCAACCTTGCTGTCGGTTCCAACTATTTCATGGAGATTGCCAAAATCAGAGCCATCAGGCTGCTGTGGGCGCAAATTGTGAATGCCTACGGCCTCAACGATGCGCGCAATGGACGCATGTTTATCCACGCCCGCAACGCAAGCTGGAATTTTACTGTTTACGATCCCTGGGTGAATGCCCTGCGCACCACCACCGGAACGATGTCGGCCGCCATCGGAGGTGTTGATTCTTTTGCGGTTTTGCCTTACAATACAGCCTTTGAAACACCAGGCGTTATAGCAGAACGCATCGCGCGTAACCAACAACTCATACTCAAGGAAGAATCTTACCTCGACAAGGTGGTTGATCCTGCAGCGGGTTCTTACTACATCGAAAATCTGACCTCTATGTTGGTTGATAAAGCCTGGAAACTTTTTCTTGAACTTGATGCACGGGGAGGTTTTGTGGCTTCGTTGCACGATGGGTTTGTGCAGCAAAAAGTTGCTGAAAGTGCAGCCAACCGCAATAGTAATATTGCATCGCGCCGCGACATTTTACTTGGCACCAACCAATATCCCAATTTTACCGAAAGCATCTCAACAGCGCTCGATCCGGCAGTTTTCATGCCGGAAGACAAGACCCATCCCGAAGCTGTTATTGAAACGCTGAAGCCCTATCGTGGTGCGATGGCTTTCGAGAAAATGCGCTATGCCACCGATGAGTTCAGCAAAACAAATCCGCGTCCTGTGGTTTGGCTGCTCACCTTTGGCAACTTAGCCATGCGCAAAGCAAGGGCCAATTTCGCTTCCAATTTCTTTGCCTGCGCCGGGTATGAGGTTGTTGACAATTCCGGCTTTGCTTCC
The DNA here is from genome assembly GCA_002421995.1 of Bacteroidales bacterium UBA6207. Lineage (GTDB taxonomy): Bacteria > Bacteroidota > Bacteroidia > Bacteroidales > F082 > JALNZU01. Next base: position 22,722 of record DISP01000163.1, read on the forward strand.
ATAGAAGAGGGAATTGAAGCTGCGAAAAAAGTTAAACCGGCATTTGTGGTCTTGTGCAGCTCCGATGAGGAATATGAAGAAAATGCGTTGCGTGCATACGAAGCACTCAATCATCAAAGCATTGTAGTGCTTGCCGGATATCCGCTTCCTTTGGCCGAAACTTTGAAAACGGCCGGCATGCAATATTTTATACATATCAAAACCAATGTGCTCGAAACCTTGCAGATGTTTCAGCAAAAACTTGGTATCCAAAGTTAGATGTAATTTCAGATTGAATCATGAAACCTAATTTCAAAAATATAAACATCGGCAATGTTCCCAAGAATAAGCTTGGCACAGCCGACTGGGAGTTGAAAAATGGCATTTCGGCCGATTGGGAAACCCCCGAACATATACAGCTGAAACAGACCTACAACCGCGATGACCTCAAAGGGATGCATCATCTGGAATACGCCGCGGGTAAAGCGCCATTTTTGCGCGGCCCATATTCAACCATGTATGTGATGCAACCCTGGACCATCCGCCAGTATGCCGGTTTTTCAACAGCCGAGGATTCAAATGCTTTTTACCGCAGAAACCTGGCTTCGGGACAAAAAGGGCTTTCGGTAGCCTTCGACCTTGCCACACACAGAGGCTATGATTCGGATCATGAGCGCGTGGTGGGCGATGTGGGCAAAGCCGGCGTGGCCATAGACTCCATCCTCGACATGAAGATTCTGTTCGATCAGATTCCGCTCAACAAAATGTCGGTTTCAATGACCATGAATGGCGCTGTGCTGCCCGTCATGGCTTTCTATATTGTGACGGCGCTGGAGCAGGGCGCAAAACTCGAAGAACTTGCCGGAACGATCCAAAACGACATCTTAAAGGAGTTTATGGTGCGCAACACCTATATTTATCCTCCTGAATCGTCCATGCGCATCATTGCCGACATCTTTGAATATACCTCCAGAAAGATGCCTAAGTTCAACTCGATTTCCATCTCGGGCTACCATATACAGGAAGCCGGAGCCACCGCCGATATCGAGCTTGCCTACACCCTGGCCGACGGGCTTGATTATATCCGCACCGGCATCAAGGCAGGGCTGGATGTGGATGCCTTTGCGCCGCGGCTTTCGTTCTTCTGGGGTTTGGGGATGAATCACTTCATGGAAATTGCCAAGCTCAGGGCAGGGCGTTTGCTTTGGGCAAAAATCGTAAAGAAATTTGCGCCGAAGCTTGAAAAGTCAATGGCTTTGCGCACACATACCCAGACTTCGGGATGGAGCCTGACGGAGCAAGATCCTTTTAACAACATTGCACGCACCTGCATCGAAGCACTGGGCGCTGCTTTGGGGCATACCCAATCGTTGCACACCAACGCCCTTGATGAAGCCATTGCCCTGCCAACAGATTTTTCGGCACGTATTGCACGCAACACCCAGATATATCTGCAAGAGGAAACCAACATCACCAAAGTTGTTGATCCGTGGGCAGGTTCGTTTTATGTTGAGAAACTGACTGCCGAGCTTGCAGAAAAAGCATGGGCACATATCGAAGAAATTGAAGCCATGGGTGGTATGGCAAAAGCAATCGAAACAGGCTTGCCAAAGATGCGCATTGAGGAAGCTGCCGCCCGCAAGCAAGCACGCATTGACTCGAACAAAGATGTGATTGTCGGCGTGAACAAATACCGTCTTGAAAAAGAGGATCCTATTGATATTCTGGATATTGACAATACAGCAGTGCGCCAAAGCCAGATTGAAAGGTTAAGGATTTTGCGAGCCAACAGAAACGAAGCCGAAGTGCAGCAGGCACTTGAAGCCATCACGCAATCGTGCCGAAGCGGCGAGGGTAATTTGCTCGAACTGGCTGTTGATGCCGCCTCCAAAAGAGCTTCGCTGGGCGAGATCAGCATGGCCTGCGAAAAAGTATTTGGACGCTACAAAGCTGTGATACGTTCTATTTCCGGTGTTTACTCAGCAGAAAGCAAGGGAGACAAAAGCTTTGTAAAAGCGACTGAAATGGCTGACGAGTTTGCAACACTTGAGGGTCGCCGCCCGCGTATTATGATTGCCAAAATGGGACAGGATGGCCATGACAGAGGTGCCAAAGTTGTTGCCACGGGCTATGCCGACATTGGTTTTGACGTAGATATCGGGCCACTCTTTCAGACACCTGCCGAAGCCGCGCGGCAAGCTGTTGAAAACGATGTGCATGTGTTGGGTGTTTCGAGCCTCGCTGCCGGACACAAAACTCTTGTGCCACAGGTGATTGACGAACTTAAGAAACTCGGACGCGAAGACATTATGGTCATCGTGGGTGGTGTGATTCCGCATCAGGATTACCAATACCTCTATGATGCCGGTGCACTGGCAATTTTTGGTCCGGGTACCATTATTGCCGAGGCTGCCATAAAAATTCTTGATATTCTCATCATGATGAGGAAGTAGCACGGCGCACCCAACAATATCATTAAGACCGCTGAACTTCGGCGGTCTTTTTTTTTGTAAAGTTTGTCTTATGGACACAACATCCGGCCGATGACCTGAGGTGTAAGGTTATACAGTGCTGATTGAACTTCTATTTGGTATCCTGTTGTCGTTGAAGTTATTATGATTGTAATACCGATTGCAAATTTACTTTTTTATCATTTATAATGGCGACGTAGTCACAGACTACGCCGAGCGCAAGGGAATTAATTAAACGTTTCACCATAAAAAGACAGTCTGCGTATAAAGCAATCGGGTTTCTATTGTTTTCCATCTCTTTGGCTTTATTTATGGACTAGCTTGTATTTCCTGAATATCATAGACAAAATCAATAGAGTTAAGACAGCTAGCGTGATAAATAGTAGAATGAATGTCATTCTTGTTGATTTCTCGATCTTATTGAAATCTGATTTTTTTAAGCCATTGTTCCGCAAGTCATTAGATATTCGTATCTGTCTCAAATTCAAGATGTCCAATTGGGTTTCCAAATAGTTTATTCTTTCGTTAAAGTAATAAGTTGTTCTTATTTCATCAATCTTTTCGTCATTAACCGGAGGTGGCGGTGCTTTTTCAAAAACTTGCAGATTTAACGATCTTGACCATCCGCATTGAGAAATTGAAAAGAAACCATTACCTAACTTGTTCGCATAAATTAACCAATTTTCGTTTTCCTTAGGAAATATTGAACATACATTTATTGAAACTACTATATTATTCAAAGTATCTCCTTTAAAAAACTCTATTGGCTTTACAGTAAAAGTTGATGCAGTTACTTCTATAATTTGACCGATTAATACGTAATCTGAGTTTATGTATTCACTTTCCTTGCTTATTGTTTTACATTTACAGCAATAGGAATTCAATGAAATTAGAATCATTAAAATCGCAAGTACATATTTCATTTGTATATCATTTAATGTTTAAAATATTTATCATAAGCTGAGGTTGTGCCCAAAAGCATGATTACTATCAATAAGTTCTTGGTTTTCATGTTTTTGTTTATTCGTAATGTTTATTATTGCTTCAAAAATTTACCTGTCTGTTTAATCCCGGTATTGGTTTCCAACTCGTATATATATATACTGTTAGGCAGATTCGTAAGCTCAACTTCTAAGCTATTACCCGTCACCTTGATTTGCTTGTCAATGTATTTCTGCGCTGAAGCATCAAATATGCGCAGCCGCAACAACTCATTATGCGTAAAGGCTGTCAAACTGATGTTCAATACCTTGTGTGCAGGGTTAGGCCAGACGGGAGCTCCTGCTACTCCCCCAGGCATTTCAACTACTTTGGTGATGATTTCGAAGTCCTTGCGCCGCAATTTCCATACTTGGATATCGCTGGCAAAGGTTCCGGATTCAGTATAAATACTGCCATATGCCAAAACCCCATTGTCTGGTGTGGCAATGATGCCCCACAGATAACAATTTGCATCACCTCCAATATTTGCTCTGCCAATCAGGTTCATATCCATATCAGCAAGATACAAGACTGAAGTACTTGGAATGGTTGTCCAGCCAAGGTTGTAGGATTGATAAGCACCTATGTAGATAACCGAATCCCCTGCAAGCACCATTGCCTGATTGATTGCTCTGTATTCTATGGTGTCGGGACGGTCCAACTGCAATTCGGCCATGAGCTGACCATTTTTACGCATCCTATTGAAGGAAATTGAATAATTACCGGAAACAATCCGGTTTCCCAAGACGAGAAAATCGGTATTATTAAGCCAAATGTTATTGCCATAAATATCGCTGCTTTGAAGAAAACTAAGGCTGATTCCGTGGGAGATATTCATGTCTTTGTCCATGAAATTCATGCTTTCAGTACCGTTTTGTAAATATCCCCTTCCAAACAGTATTAAGCTGTCTGTACCTGGCATTTGAAAGAAACCATGTATCCGGGCATCAGGAAAGGTGGGATATAACCTGGATAACAAGCTGTCGCCTTGCTGTGTGAACTTATACAATAGAAAATCGCCCACCTGATAATGTGTATATTGCCTGATTGCTATTGAAACCAATGCAAGATTGCCTTCTTCGTCAATTAATGAATTTGCAAAAACTCCAAAACCAATATAACCCTCAGGAATCATAAAGAATCTATCTTCAATTATTTCGAACTCAGGAGTTAAAATTAGAATCCATAAATGGTCTTTTGATTCGGAATTATTTTCAGCTGAATAGCTTCCTGTAACAAAGTAGTCCCCGTTATCAAGAATATTAATCCTTGAAAATACTCCTACAGTATCCTGACGGACAAATCGTTTTTCCTGGTATGAGCCGTCAGGAAACACTTTAATTATTAAAGCATCACCGGTTTGTTCAATCACTTTCCCAATGTGGCCGACAAGCACAACATTCCCATCATTGTCCAATGCACTATCAAGCACGAAGTCATCATCCGTTGTTGAATAGGTAAATTCGAATGCGTTTTGAGGCATGCCTGAAAACTGAATGAGCATCAGGAGCACAATAAAAAATATACGCTTTGGCATAGGGTTTTGTTGTTGAGTTGGATTATCAATTAGTTATTGCCCGCTCTTGAGCATCTCACCACGCTTGTAGAGCGCCATTTGCTCCACAAAGTTGTTGATCAGTGCCGAGGGGTCTTCAACGACTTGCAGCTGTGCCTCCTGCCTGTTTTCGTCCTTGCAGCAACGCGCCCTCAGCATTTCTATTGCAGGCTTTCGCAAAGTTAAGGGGAAATGGCGGCGTGGGTTGTTCAGAATGTTTTCCATTGTTTTGGTTTTCCAAAATTAGTCAAAGGAAAATATTTGTCAAGTGTTTTGAGACGAAATCTTAAACTTGTGTCTAATTTATACTTATACCAAATAACTTGGTTATCAGTAGCTTTACATAATTGTCAACACTAATTTACCATTTATGCTGCTTTGATTTGGGCCGTTCCAAGGGCTGAAATGCTTCTGTTTCCTGATAAAATGCAGAATTTGTACACTTCAACATCCGGCATTGCAACAGAGCCACTTACAACAGATTCTTCAGTTGAGATTTTTGCTTTTTTGTCCCATAATGATTTGTTCGTGAACCGATGCACATCAAGGTGACTGCAGTTTCATTTTTCGTTATTTTTGTTTTATATGAAAATCGTACGAAGGGAATTGTTTACTGATCGGTGGCATTGGCTTTTGGCATTGACAGCTGGCTTGTTGCTGCATTTTTCCTGGTATCCTTCGGGGCAAACGGCATTCGTGTTTCTGGCTTTCATACCTTTTTTCTATATCAAAGACCATCATTCAACGAGGCTATTCAGGGCATTCGGGCTGTATTTTTTTGGGTTTCTCGTTTTTCATATTGGTGCCGGCTGGTGGATGTACAGTTCCACCTTTGTGGGAAGTCTGCTGGCGCATATTTTTAATGCCACCTATATGTCGCTGGTGTTTTTTGTTTGGATGAAAGTGTCCGGCCTTTCGTTTTTTAAAAGGTTTAACTATTTTATATTCATTGTATTATGGCTTTCTTTTGAGTTTTTACATCAACGATGGGAGCTGGCCTGGCCCTGGTTCACGCTGGGTCATGTTTTTGCTGAGAAAACGCAATGGATACAGTGGTACAGCTTTACCGGCGCTTTGGGCGGAAGCTTGTGGGTTTTGCTTGCCAACATCTTGCTTTACGAAACGATGTCCGGCCTTCAAAGATTCGACTTGAAACGAAACACGACGATGATCACTTTCTTGGTCGTGGTGTTTGCCGGGCCGGTTTTGCTGTCGAAACGTATGGAAAACGAAGTTGGTGATTCGAAAAACACCATCAAAGTGCTGGTGGTTCAGCCAAATATTCATCCGCAGAAAGAAAAGTTTGCCGGCATGACGGCGGCAGAGCAATTGCACAAAGCCATGCAGCTTGTTGACAGCGCCCCAACGGACAGCCTTGATCTGGTGTTGTTTCCCGAAACCATGCTCATCGAAGCCTTTGATGAAGCACAGCCCGACAGTTCCGGGCTCGTTCGGCAACTCAGAAAACTTGCTGCTGATGCCTCGGTATCTATTATAACCGGAGCTTATACTAAACGCCATTCCGGTTGGAACAGCCGCGATCAAAATACGGTGGTGATGGCTGCAAGGCCTTATGTTTTGTATAACAGTGCCGTTTTTATTTCCGGAAAGGAGTTGGGTATCTATCACAAGGAGAAGCTGGTTCCGCTTGTCGAAAAACAGCCTTTTCAATGGCTGATGCAGCCTTTGAGAAATTATGTAGAGTCTGCTGGCGGCCTTTTTGGCAGCTATGGCACTTATAATGAGAAACGCACTTTTTTACTGAACGACAGTGTGTTTGTGCGACCTGTGATTTGTTTTGAATCGGCATTTCCGGTTTTTTCGGAAGCGGTGAGCGAAGGCAAATATGGTTTTATGGCCATCATCACCAACGATGGGTGGTGGCAAAGCCGGGGTGGTTATTACCAACACCTGATGCTGGCGAGGCTGCGTGCCATTGAAAGCGGAATGTGGGTGGTGCGCTCAGCCAACACGGGTGTGTCTGCTGTGATTGACCCCCGGGGCAATATCCGCGCGCAATGCGATTACGGAACTGCCGGCGCTTTTTTCTTTGAAATCCCACTGATGAAGTAGCCTGCTTCCGTTGGTGAGTGGCCTGATGCAGCGCGATAGTTTTTTTAGTATCGCTAAGTTATTTGGTATTTGCTTGGATGTCAATAAGATGAAGCGATTTTCGCATTACAACACGAAAAGGTGAACAATTCGCCTGGCTATTTTCGATGGTTCTTCAAAGGGAATAAAATCCGCGTGGATTTTTCAAAAATCAAAGATTTGTTTGTTGAAATTAATTTCTGATTAAATTTACCACATCAAGGCGCTGTTGCCTCAATGTTAAATTACTAATAATCATGGGTATAAAGATTCGGTTAACCATCATGAACTTCCTGCAGTTTTTTATTTGGGGTTCATGGCTTATTACAATAGGTGCTTATTGGTTTCAGACCAAACAATGGTCCGGGGCTGAGTTTGGAGCTATTTTTTCAACAATGGGCATTTCATCACTTTTTATGCCTGCCATTGCCGGAATCATTGCCGACAGATGGGTTAGTGCACAGAAGTTGTATGGTATTTTTCACATTTTGGGAGCAGTGATGCTTGCTGTTGTTCCGCAGATCGAAAACCCAACCGTCTTTTTTTGGGTCATGCTCGTGAATATGATGTTTTATATGCCAACGATAGCTTTATCAATCACAGTTGCCTATTCGTCGTTGAAGAAGAGCGGGCTCGATGTTGTGAAGGTGTATCCACCCATTCGTGTTTGGGGTACGGTTGGGTTCATCCTGGCCATGTGGGTGGTTAGTTTGTCGCATCTCGAAGTTTCTGCTGCACAGTTTTATGTGGCTTCTGCGGCCTCACTGCTGCTTGGTTTTTATGCGTTTAGCCTTCCGGATTGCCCTCCCTCAATGGTTAAAAGTGAGACTAAATCTTTTATCAACGCGCTTGGCCTCAATGCTTTTGCTTTGTTTAAAAACGCAAAGATGGCTATCTTTTTCATCTTTGCCATGTTGTTGGGCGCTGCCCTGCAGCTGACCAATATGTATGGCGACACCTTTTTACATGATTTTAAAAACATTCCGGCCTATCAGGACCTCATCGCGGTGAAATATCCGGCCATTATCATGTCAATATCACAAATTTCGGAAACCTTGTTTATCCTGACGATTCCATTCTTCCTAAAGCGTTTTGGAATCAAAAAAGTGATGTTGTTCAGCATGGTTGCATGGGTATTGCGTTTTGGTCTTTTTGGCATAGGAAATCCGGCCGAAGGGCTTTGGATGATTGTTTTGTCATGTATCATCTACGGGATGGCTTTTGATTTTTTCAATATTTCTGGTTCCTTGTATGTTGAAACACAAAGCGATCCGGGCATACGTGCCAGCGCGCAAGGTCTTTTCATGATGATGACAAATGGATTTGGCGCTTTCTTTGGCAGTTACCTGAGCGGGATTCTGATTGATGCTTTTTTCCTGAATCCGGACGGATCAAAAGACTGGCCGGGAATATGGTTCAGCTTTGCTGCTTATGCCCTTGTGGTGGCAGTGCTGTTTGCTATCCTTTTCAAGCACAAGCACAATCCTGACGAACTGAAAGATGTAAAACACTAAAAGTGTTGTTGTAAAAGGTCGTCAGTAATTTCTTAACACACCTTATTGCTTCACAAATTTTGTGTTGGCCGTTGTCTGGTCTGCCGTCATTATTTCTAACAAATACATGCCTTTCGGAAGGTTCTTGATTGAAATTCTTTCGGTGGTGTTAAGTGTTTCAAATTCACCCTTTTGAAAAATCTTTCCCTGAAGATTGAGAATACAGTAGGTGATTTTTGAATTGCTGCTGTTTTGTAAACCGATCTCAAGCACCTCATTGGCCGGGTTGGGAAATACTGTCAGATGTGGTGTTGCTTTGGCCGGATCAAGGCCTGTTGTATTCCCGAATACGGCTTCGAAAGTCACGTTTCCGGCATTGAGTAGTCCATAAAAAACAGGATTCAGCGTATCTGAAATGAGGCTGTTGGAGTTCCAGTGTAAAAAATGGTAAGGCCCTGATCCTATAGCCTCTATATGAACGGGAACGCCGTCGAAATAAACACCCTGCCAGGGATAGTTGTCCGGAATCAGTGTGCTTATGCGTACAAAGCCGGCTCCCTCGGGCACCACATTGAGTGAAACATTCACCTGGGCCGGCAGGTTAAAATTGTTTTGAATGTGATTCCTAACCTGTGCGGTGCGGGCAAGTAATTGCTGCTGAAAAATGTTGTGATTGTTCTCAAATTCTGCCATCTGACCATTAATATTGTTTGGGTCGCCCCATCTGGCAAATTCATTTGGCATTTCGGCATTCATCCTCATAAACATTTCATTTTCGGTGGCAATCAGCTTTTCAGGAAGGAAAGCCGTATTCATCAGGTCGGCAAACCGGTTGATGAAGTAGTTTCTGAACCTGCTGTTTTGTAATCCTCTTTGCCAAATATGGATGAATTTGTTTGACTGATCATAGTTGAGCATATATTCAATATGGTTGTAATTGCAATCAGACCAGGCATTTGGCAGCATTGCGAGTTCCATATCCATCAAACAAAACCTCCAGCTGAAGTTCGTTTTGTCGGAACGTACGATTTTTATATTGTTCCAGGGCCAGTCGGTATTGCCCATCCACGATTCACCAATGATGTAGTCGGTGTACCATTCAAGATCGAAATACTGGTTTGCGTGGTTCCAAAAGTTAGCTGTTGCAGGATTTATTTGTAAAAATGCCTCATAGTCATTGTTGAATGCATCCACCGAACCCTCAACAGCTCTAAGAACGCCTCCATACCATGCGCTTTGCGACAAAATATCAATATTGTCGTCGTCGGCTCCGTCCCACACCTGAAAATATTCGGCATCCAGTTTTTCTCTCAGATCGTAAAGTCCGAAATAAGTGCCGTTGATATAAACCGAAACAGCGTCCCAACCCGAGTAGTAGTTTTTGGTTTCGCCGGCCATCATGGCTGTCTGGCATGCCTCTTTATAGGGCAAAATCAGGTATTGGTTGCTGCCGTTGCGCAGATAGAATTTGCTGAATTTCGTTCGTTCGGGTTTTGTTGGAATAAAAGGATAAAACACCGGACCATCTCCAAGAACGCCGTCGTCGAGCTCTAATCTGAATGAGTGTTGCGGATGATTTCTTGCTCCGCCCCAGCCGCCATCTATTTGCATGCCTGCTCTTTGCGAAAATACCTGGTTTTTGTCGCTGTCGAAATATTCGACATACGCAGCTTTTTCCCAATCCTGCCACCAGTTGTCAAAAATTCCCTGAGGGCCGTAGAGGTTGTTGAAGTTTGTAACCACCGACATAATCGGACTTTGATGATCAACATTAAAGAAATAGGTCGAAACAGCCGTTTTGCCCGGCAGCGCTTCTGCTGAAAAAGCCTTTGCCTTTAAGACGGTTGTTTGCGTCAGCAGAATTGCTTCGCCATTATAGGCCGGGGACGAAGTGGTGGGGTCGTTGCCATCGGTTGTAAAATGGATGGTGCTGGGCAATTGATTGGGATTGTTGATATACACTCCCACAAACGCATTATAAAAACCCGAAGGTGTTGAAAATGTGGGTGCTGCAAGAAATTCGCCATACGTTTGCGAACCGGTGTTTGAAACGGATGGTGAAGATGGCCATAAAAACGAGGTGGATACGCTTGCGTCGGGATAACGGCCATTGCTCACGTCGGGCTCTTTCGAATCAATATAGAGGCTGCTCAAAAACACCATCTCAGGCGAAAAGAGCAATACACTTTCTCAGTCTTTCGCGAGTTTAAAATTCGTGTGCTGAAAACAAGAAGGGTTTGATGTTTCAAAAGCCGAGGGCAACTCATCGGTCGAAACGAGGCGCAGTTGTATGTCAAAATAGTCATACCAGGTGTTGGGATCGGTGGCCGCCACATCAAAAGCAAGGTTGTTGATCCAGCCTTCGGTAAGACCGGCCTGCGTGAGTTCGGAGGATTGAATAAGCATCTGATGCCGTGACGACCAGTACCAGTTTCCATAAGGTGCGGGGTATTCGGTTTGCGGATTTTGAATTTGTCCGTTCCCGATTTGCAGTCCGTTTAACCTCATGTTGGGCCGCTGCTTAACCCTTGTTCCATAGGCGGTGCTGCACGAAGCATCGCTGCCGTCAATAAAGTGCATCAGGGTTGAAAAAAATGAGGTGGCACTTTGCCTGAAACTGGAGTTGGAGGTGTATTGGGTTGAGTTATAGGAGCAGGTATTGATTAAAAGGTTTGAAACACCATCCCAGTAAAAAGGGTTGGCAAAATGATGTGTGTTCCAGCCGGTAACCGGAGTGAAATCGTAGGACGTACTTACTGCAACAAATCCTGAAACAGGTTTGCGGTCTTTGCCGCTGCAAAAAACGGTCAGGAATTCGCCCGGCGGAAGTTTGATAGCCGGAAACTGCCATTTTGAAGGATTGGCAGGCGTGTCGGTGAGCGAATAGTTGAGTAGATTGATGGTATCACTGCCGACGTTCAACAATTCGATCCAGTCAGGGTAGTCGCCGTTTTCATCAGTAATTGTAGTGTAATTTCTGTTGCTTCCCTCATTGATCACCAGCTGGCCATAGACTAAAACCGGTGGTGTCGTCAGCAGCAGTGCTGCAAAAAACAATAAAATTCTGGTCATCCGGCTCATCAGGTTTGAAGATTTGTGGTGAAGCTTTTTACAAAAATATTCAATTTCACACAGCCTTTTACCAAACCGTTTTAGTTTAATCTCCTGTTCGGGAACTTTTCGGCTTACCGGCAAGGCAGTTAAACGTTTTTATGAAAATGACTGAAATGATTAACTTTCATAACGATGCCATAAGACTCTAAAGCTCAAGCACTAATTAAAAAAAGCAGTATGTATTTCAACCAGACATGCGCTGCGCTATCTTTGTGGTATAAATCTCAAGCTTATTACAATGCAGCAGCGCTATTACAGTCAAACAGGAGTGAACAAATTGCTGGTTTCGATGTTCTTATTCGGACTAATAATTTATTTAATGAGTTCTTGCTCGGGCAGTTACCGCCGCAAAATGATGGCAGAGATAAAACCGGTTGAAATAAACAGGTTTTTAGGTGAGTGGTATGAAATAGCCAGGTATCCACACCGCTTTGAAAAAGGTTTGAGCCATGTTACTGCCACATACAGCCTCTTGCCTTCGGGTAAAATTGAAGTTGTGAACAAAGGCTTGGAGGGCGGAAAAACCGGAACATTAAAGAAGGCTGTTGGTAAAGCAAAACTTGCATCGGACGAAGGAAAAGGCCATCTCAGGGTTTCGTTTTTTTGGATTTTTTATGCCGACTACTTTATTCTGGAATTAGATGAGCAAAACTATTCCTTTGCGATGATTGGAAGCAGCTCGCCAAACTATTTCTGGATTCTTAGCCGGACGCCCCGCTTGCCGGCTGATACATTAGAAAAACTATTGCAAAGAGCATCTCATCTGGGCTATGACACGAACCGGATGGAATGGGTTGTACAGGACTGATAAGCGTGTCAAAGCAAACCGGCTTTAGCTGCCAGCCAAGTCATGCTAATAGAAAGAGCAAACGACACAAGTGGTGCCACGATCCAGATGATCCAAAATTTTTGAACCGTACTTTTTGAGAAGATTTCTTTCCAGCCCAGTTTCGCGCATCCAATACCAAGAATGGCGCCGGTGTTTAGCTGAACGAGCGATGCCGGAATGCCTCTCGTAAGCGAAACGGTAAGCAGCAAAGTAGCCGTTATCATGGCTATGACTGTTGCCGAAAGCGGGCCAAACTCAATAATCTCTTTGCCGGTTGTGCGCACCACCTTGTTGCCAAGCAGTGAGCTGCCGATGCCAAATGCGGGTGCAATGACCAATACCGAAAGCACCATCACCAACTTAAAATTCGCAGGGTTGTCAACAAGGTCAAGTTCATTCATCACCATCGAAGCAACCGGACCACTTGCATTTGCAACATTGTTTGCGCCTATCGAAAAAGCTACATAGAGCGAAGAGATGAGCACGAGCGCCTGCAAACCCGGGTTTTTTTTCAGCGATTCAAATTCAAATGCAGCCCGCTTTTTCATTGGTTTATAAATGTATTTTCCTGCCAGGTAGGTCAGAAAAAACGATATCAATGGAAGCACAAACCAAACCGGGATGATTTCGAAAAACAACTTTTCTGTTTGAAGCACATTAAAATAGGTGGCTGTGCCTGCCAAAGCAAATACAGTGGATTGACTTGTTGACTGCGGCACGCCCAAAAGATTGGCTAATAACAACGACAATGCTACTGACAGAAGAATGATCGAAGTGAGCGCGATTGTCATGTTTTCGTGTGGCAATATGCCTCGCCCAAGTGTATAGGCTACGTTTTTTCCGGCCACGATAGCTCCTGCAAAAACCATGATTCCAAACAAACCCGGTATCAGACTACGCGGTATCAGATTGGCTCCATATGCGGCTGAAAATGAAGGGGCTGTTCCGCTTGCTCCCATATTTATGGCTAAAAAGATAGCCACAATGAGCGGAAGAATCAGTTGCGAATATACAGGGTCTATTGTCATGTCGTTTTTATTTCGGAGGCCAAATTAGCAATAAAAAAGAGAGCAAATCAGCGATCTGCTCTCTTTATATTTTTTTAGCATTTCTATCAGTTTGCGATCACGAGGTGATAGGTTTTTTTACCCTTCTGAACAAGAATGTATTTTCCCTGAAGCAGGTCTTTCTTGCCGATAGTGCTTGCTTCCGTGACCTTTTCTTTGTTGATCGAAACGCTGTTTTCTTTCAAGCTGCGCCTCACTTCGCTTTTCGAGGCAAAGATGTTGATTGTTCCGGCAAGGAATTCCGTGATGTCGGTTTCTTGTTCTAATTCCGACAGGCCGACATGTGATGTAGGAACGCCTTCAAACACTGTTAAAAGTGTGTTTTCATCCATTTTGTGCAAGACCTCAGTGGTGCCTTTGCCAAACAAAATCTGGCTGGCTTCTTCTGCCATTTGAAGGTCATCGGCTGAGTGAACCATCACCGTCACTTCTTTGGCGAGGGTTTTTTGCAGCTGACGCAGATGTGGAGCCTGACGATGTGCCTCTGTCAGTTGTGTGATGCTGTCGTGATCGAGCAGGGTGAAAATCTTAATATATTTTTCAGCATCTTCATCCGAGCAGTTGAGCCAAAATTGGTAAAATGCATACGGCGAGGTCTTTGCAGGATCGAGCCAAACGTTTCCTGATTCTGTTTTACCAAATTTGCCGCCATCGGCTTTGGTGATCAGCGGGCAGGTGAGCGCAAAGGCTTCCTGATCGTTCCCCAGCTTGCGCCGGATGAGTTCGGTGCCCGTGGTGATGTTGCCCCACTGGTCAGAACCGCCCATCTGTAGCTTGCAGTTTTTTTGCTGGTACAAATGCAGGAAATCGAAACCCTGAACAAGCTGATAGGTGAATTCGGTAAATGACATACCACTGCCCGAATCGGCCGCAAGCCGTTTCTTTACGGAGTCTTTCGACATCATATAATTAACGGTGAGGTGCTTGCCGATATCGCGGATGAAAGCCAGAAAACTGTATTCTTTCATCCAGTCGTAATTGTTAACGAGTTCGGCTTTGTTTGGGACCTCTGTTTCAAAATCGAGAAACTTAGCCAATTGGTTCTTAATACAATCCTGGTTATGACGCAGGGTTGGTTCGTCAAGCAGGTTGCGCTCCTGCGATTTGCCCGATGGATCGCCGATCATACCGGTGGCACCACCCACAAGCGCGATGGGTTTGTGTCCGGCCAGCTGAAAATGTTTGAGCATCATAATACTCACCAGATGACCAATGTGCAGCGAGTCGGCAGTTGGGTCAATGCCAACATAGGCGGCGGTCATTTCTTTTTTCAGTTGTTCTTCGGTTCCGGGTGTCACATCGTGGATCATTCCTCTCCAGCGAAGCTCATCAACAAAATTCGTGTGCATATTGCATAAGTTATTAAGCCGGCAAAGGTAGAAAATATAAGTTTTTGTCGGCCACAGCTTTCAAATTGCTCTTTTGATCGGAGAACCAAAACGCAAACTTCGCTATCTTTGCTGCATGATTTTAATTACCGGAGCAACAGGTTTGGTGGGTTCGCATCTTTTGGTCGAGCTGAGTAATAAGGGCTTGGCGTTTAAAGCCATGAAACGTGTTAGTTCTGATTTGACCTTGGTTCGTAAAATTTTCGCGCTTTATGCCCATGATGCACCATCGCAGCTGGCTGCCATTGACTGGGTTGATGGCGATCTGACTGATATGGCCCGTCTCGACGATTTGCTTGATGGTGTTGATCTGGTGTATCATTGCGCGGCAGTTGTTTCATTTCATCCCTCGCGTCAACGCGAAATGATGCTTACCAATGTAAAAGGCACAGCCAATCTGGTGAATGCTTTGCTTCACAAAGGTGGCATAAAACTTTGTCATGTCAGCTCTATTGCATCGCTTGGCCGCAGCGAAAACAACCAGCCCATTACCGAAAACCATCTTTGGAAGAATTCCGGAAGCAATTCGGTGTATTCTGTGTCGAAATATGCCGCCGAACGCGAAGTTTGGCGTGGCGTTGCCGAAGGGCTTAAAGCGGTGATTGTCAATCCATCAGTGATTTTGGGCCCGGGAAACTGGAGCAATGGCAGTGCCGAATTGTTCAGCCTGAGCTGGAAAGGTCTGAAGTATTACACCAATGGATGCACTGCTTATGTTGATGTGCGTGATGTGGCAAAAGCAATGTATCAGCTCATGGAGAACGAGAAGTTTGGCGAACGCTATATTTTATCTGGTGGCGAGCTCAGCTACCGCACACTTTTCACGCTCATTGCCAATGGTTTGGGAAAAACGCCGCCTCGTTTCGAGGTGAAGCCGTGGATGGCCGAGGTGGCCTGGCGGTTGATGGCGCTCAAAGGCTTTTTCACCCGCACAGTACCCGCAATAACAAAAGAGACTGCACGCACCAGCCTGGCAAAAAAAAGCTATTCTTCCCAAAAAGTTGTGGATACACTTGGATTCACTTTCACTCCGCTCAATGAAAGTATCGCTGATATTTGCAGGATTTTTCTTGCCGACCATCAACCGGCTTCCAGAGGCTGATTCCCGCAAAAGTTTCTGCTTCCTTCATTTTTGTATGCCCGGTTTCTGAGTTTGTCCAAGAAATAATGAAATGCAATGTTCTATATTTCAGTGCTATAAATGCAACCCGTTGTTTTTTTTACGAATTCCGGCATTTAAGGTTTGGACAATGATCGGCAAATAGTTTTAACTTTACCAGCTTAAACCAAAATACAAAATCACCTATGAAGAAAACACTGTTGTTGTATTGGGCACCGGGCGGAAATGTTGAACTGGCTGCCAGAGCGATTTGTGAAGAAATTGGAACCGGGAAAGTGGAAATGTGCGATGTGGCCTCTTTTGATATCACCCGCCTTGATGATTTCGAGAATTTTATCATCGGGAGTGCAACAGTGGGTGCTGAAGATTGGCGCGACACGCGTGACGATAACAAATGGAATGAGTTTTTTGTAAAAACGAGTGGTTTTGATCTTTCAGCAAAAAAAGTGGCAGCTTTCGGGCTCGGAAACCAAATTCTTTATCCGGAGCATTTTGTTGATTCATTGGGCTATATGAAAGAGGAAGTTGAAAAACGTAACGGAAAATTATACGGCTTATGGCCATCATCAGGATATAAATTCAGTGATTCGGAAGGTGCTACCGATGGCTATTTCTTTGGCCTCGCGCTTGACCACGATACACAGCCTGAACTTACGCCTGTCCGCGTGAAATCGTGGATAGAAATGCTTTCGAAAAAGATGGCATTTTAATATTCCGCAACTATATCTGAGAAATTTGACAGCTGTCATCTGGCAGCTGTTTTTTTATTTGGCAGCGTCGCCTGCAATGAGGTTTTTGTAGTGGGTGTAGCGCTCGGTTATCTGCTCCACAAACTGAAAAGTTTCCTCGCCGCGCACATAACCGTAATACACCACAGGATCGTTATAAAAAGCCGGCTTTGATTTGTTGCGCATGAAAAAGTCAACGTTATCTGTCCAGATATCCGGGTTTTTGTTGTATTTCACTGCCAGACGCCTTGCATCAAGCACATGGCCAACACCTGCGTTGTAGGAGGCAAGAATGAACTTGCAACGCTCGAGCGTATCGGTCACAGTTTCAGGAATCTGACGGTCGAGGTACTGAATGTACTGAGCTCCGATATGCACCTGAATCTCCGGCGTGGCGGTGGTGTCAATGCCAAATTGTTCCATCACGGCAGGCATCAGCTGCATCAGCCCAAAAGCACCGGCCCAGCTACGGACATCGGGTTTGAACTCCGATTCCTGATAAATGAGTGAAGCCAAAAGCCGCCAGTCCCAATTGATGCTTTCTGCTGCAGGTTTGATGATCTCATCATAGGGACTGAGCCGGTTTCCGGTAACGGAATGGTATTCGCTCAAACTACGGTTTTTAATCAGCGGACTGAAATATTTGTCATAGAGCAACCTGCCTTCAGCCGAAGGGAGGTAATAAGAAAGCCAGTTGTTTATCTCTTTCTGCAACGCATTGTCAGGCTCTTTTCGCAATGCCCACGCTATTTTCTGATCAAAGCTAACGGCCGTCTTTATGTCGAGGTTTTTATAGTTTCTCAAAAACACGGCAGCCATATGCTCATCAGCTATCGTATAATCAATATCGCGCGAAGCCACGGCTCCCACCAATTCTTCAACATCGCGGGCGTCTTCAACAATAATGATTGTGTCGCCTATCTCGTCAGAAAGTGTTCGCAGTCGCCTTGAAAATATTGAGCCTTGCTGCACATGGATTTTTTTTCCTGCCAACTCAAGACTGCTTCTCACAAGGCCTTTTTCAATCTCGTCGCGGGTGCGCAACTGCAGCCAGTTTCGGGGCAGGGCCTGCACCAAAACCTGTCGTGTAACGATGATGGGATCGGAAAAATCGAATCGCCGCATTCTTTCGCCGGTTACTGTCATGTTCAGCGCAACCATATCGGTTTCGCCTTTTTCGAGGATTTCGGCAGCTGTTGAAAAATCCTTTTCAATCCTGAGCTCAAGCCTGAGGTTCATGTGTTTTGCAAAGGCTTTCAAAAGTTCGTATTGATAGCCCATGGGCTCGCCCCGGTAGATATAGTAATTTACGGTGTTGTAATCGGTTAAAACTCTTAGTTTTTTGGTATTCAATGCTTTGTCGAGGGCCGGTTCTGTTTCTGATACAGCATCGGAAGGCGTTTCAGGCTCATTTCCGGTGATACACGAAACAGCAAATATTGCCAGAAGAATCACGGTAAGTGAATGAATTTTCAGTATGCTTATTTTACTCACTTTGGTGGAATTGAAAAGGCGAAAATAGAGTTTTCGTTTAATTTTAGCAAGTTAACTTTTAAAATTACTTCAAAATCAATGTTTTGACTTGCTAGCCGAATCGCTGCAAAAGACTGTGCAACTGGAAACGAAGCTGATGAAGGTAGAATTCGCCAAATAAGACGGCATGAACTAAAAGTGGATAGATATTGCAAACATCCAGGCGGTCTTCCCATCCTTTCTGAAGCGGAAATTC
>DISP01000041.1 GCA_002421995.1 Bacteroidales bacterium UBA6207
CGCATCACGCATCACGCATTACCCATCACCCATCACGCATTACCCAAAAATCTTCCCTTCCTAACTTTCTGGTAATTAATTGCCAAATATCTGTTTAAGTTTTTTTAACATGCCTAAAAGTCCAATCCGGCCTTGCGGGCACCCATTACGACCGCCTTTTGACTATTTTTGACCTTTATAATGCATATATATCAATTTGTTTATTTTATGAAGCGAATCTTTAATACGCTAATTTCGATGGAGATGATGGGACTGATGGTGCTGGCTTTTGCCGTTTCCATCGGTGTGGCCACCTTTATCGAAAATGACTTTGGTACACAGGGAGCGAAAGCCGTTGTGTACAACGCCACCTGGTTCGAAGCACTGCTGCTGTTGTTGTGTATCAACCTGATTGGTAATATCTTCAAATACAAGATGTGGCGAAAAGAAAAGCTCGTTTTGTTCACCTTCCACGTTTCCTTTGCTGTCATCCTCATCGGATCGGGCATCACAAGGTTTATCGGCTACGAAGGCATCATGAACATCAGAGAGGGCGAATCGGAAAACACCATGCTCAGCGACCTCACCTGGGTGATGGCCGAAGTTCACGATGGCAGCAGTATGGTTTATACCGATGATGACGTCATCATGTCGTCGCTCTCGCAGGGCGCCTACAAAGACAAGGCTAGTATCAACGACAAAAAGGTGACATTTAAATCGTTGAGATATATTCCCAATGCGCAAGAGGTGCTTGTCAAGGGCAATGCCGGCGAAGGCAATCCCTATGCCATCCTCGTTGTTTCTTCGGCTCACACAGGTCGCACCAACCTCATCATCAAAAAAGGAGAGCGCAAAACCTTTATGCATTACACCTTTGTGTTCGATCAGCAGACTGATACCAGCGCCATCAACCTGAAGATGGAGCAGGGACAGTTGAAAATCCTGGCGCCGCAGCAGCTTGTTTCGATGGCCATGATGGGCGGCACCACCGACACATTGCCATCCGGCAACTGGAATCCGTTTGAGATGCGCAAACTTTACAGCTATGGCGACCTTCGCATCGTGCTCACCGATATGTACGAAAACGGAAAACTCGACTATACCACCTACAAAGGCAAGGACATGAACTTCATGGATGCCCTCGTGATTGAGGCTGCCTCCGGAAACGAGAAAAAAGAAGTGGCGCTGCGTGGCGGAAAAGGCTACCTCGGCGAAACAAACACCTTCAGCATCAACGGACTCGAAGTCAAGATGATGTTTGGATCAAAAATCCTGGACCTCCCCTTCTCGCTCAAGCTCAACGACTTTCAGCTCGAACGCTATCCCGGCTCAAACAGCCCTGCCTCCTATGCCAGCGAAGTGACCCTGATTGACAAAGCTGCCAATATTGAAAAACCTTACCGCATCTTTATGAACAATGTGCTCAACTACAAAGGCTACCGCTTTTTCCAGTCGTCGTACGACAAGGACGAACTTGGCACCGTGCTCTCTGTTAACAAGGACGGACTCGGCACATGGGTCACCTACCTTGGCTATTTTCTGATGAGCCTTGGCATGATGCTCGCCTTGTTTGTGAGAAACACCCGCTTTGCCTTGCTGGGCAGACTGCTCAACAAGCCGAAAGCTGCCGCCAAAGCCCTCCTTCTTTTGTTTGGTTTGTCGGCGGCTACACTCAATGCCCAGCACACAGCCGATATGGCATCGCTCAAAGTGGTTGATGCCGAACATGCAGCAAAGTTTGGCGCGCTGCTCGTGCAGGACCACGATGGTCGCCTTAAGCCAATGAATACGCTCTCGAGCGAGATGCTGCGCAAGGTGGCACGAAAGACAAGCCTCAACGGCATGAATCCCGATCAGGTATTGCTCGGAATGCAGCTTGAGCCCCAGAAATGGCAGGCAGTCAAGATGATAAAAGTTTCGCATCCCGAACTGAAAAAGCTCCTTGGTCTCAGCGAGAGCCATGCAGCCTTCACCGATATGCTCGACTTTAGTCAGGGAGGCGGTTACAAGCTGCGCGACCTCGTGAGCCAGGCCTACTCAAAGAAACCCGCCGAACGTAGCAAGTTCGACAACGATGTGATTGCCGTTGACGAACGCGTCAACATTGCCTATATGGCCTACACCGGCGAGCTCCTGCGCATTCTCCCCGATCCGCGCGATTCGCACAAGCCATGGTTCCATCCCGGACAGAAACCGGAAGGCCTGAACAAGGAAGATTCAACTTTCGTGGCTGAAGTCATTCCTATGTATTTCAATGCTTTGGCCGGAAACGATATGAGCAACGCCAACCTACTTGTGCAGGGCATCAGCGACTATCAGCATAAGTTCGGCAAAGACATCATGCCCTCCGACGGCAAGCTGAAAGCCGAGATCACCTATAACAAAATGATGATCTTCGACCGCCTTGGAAAATATTTCGGCATGGCCGGCGTGGTGATGCTGGTTCTCGTTTTCATGAACATCTTCCGAAGCCGCAGCTGGATTGATAAGGTGCTGAAAATCTTTTACATACTAATTATTGTATTCTTTGTTTTCCAGACCCTCGGCCTTGGTATGCGCTGGTATATCTCGGGCAGGGCACCATGGAGCAATGGATATGAATCAATGATCTACATTGGTTGGGTGACGGTGCTTGCCGGTGTAATCTTCTCGCGCAAGTCGCAGATGACCATCGCTGCCACATCCATCCTCGCATCAATCATCCTGATGGTGGCACACCTTTCGTGGATGGATCCCGAAATAACCAACCTCGTTCCGGTGTTGAAGTCCTATTGGCTC
This sequence comes from Bacteroidales bacterium UBA6207, assembly GCA_002421995.1. GTDB lineage: Bacteria > Bacteroidota > Bacteroidia > Bacteroidales > F082 > JALNZU01. Next base: position 2,758 of record DISP01000041.1, read on the forward strand.
ACCATCCATGTGTCGGTCATCACGGCCAGCTATGGATTCCTCGCCCTGGGCGCCCTGCTCGGCTTCATCAACCTGACGCTGATGATCATGAAAACGCCCAACAACTTCGGCAACCTGCAGCAACGCATCAAGGAACTCAACTACATCAACGAACGCACCATCATCATCGGGCTCTACCTGCTCACCATCGGCACCTTCCTCGGAGGCATCTGGGCCAACGAATCCTGGGGGCGCTATTGGGGCTGGGACCCGAAAGAAACATGGGCACTCGTGACGGTGCTCGTTTACACCTTCGTGGCACATATGGGCTATACGCCGGGCCTGAAAACCGACTACAGCTTCAGCCTCGTCACCCTGATATCCTTCAGCACCGTTATCATGACCTATTTTGGTGTGAACTACTACCTCTCGGGACTGCATTCCTATGCTGCCGGCGATCCGGTGCCTGTTCCGTCATTTGTTTACTACACCATCGCCATCATCACTTCCGTGGCTGTGTGGGCCTATATCAACGAACGAAAATACCAGTACATACCTGACAGGCAATAACATAAACAATGTTGCAAAAAAGGCGGATGCGAAGAAAAATCGTTTCCGCTTTTTTTTTGCCGCTGCTCAAGGTCATCAACATTATTACTACAGGTAGTTTTTCAGCCGGGGTGGAATTGTTTCAGTCTCCTATCAATTAAGGCGATTGGTTCTGTTTGCGTGAGCGGTTTATCGAAATGCTGACATCAATGAACAAAAATGCTTGCCATGCTGTTTAAAGTATTATGAGCACCATGAAAACAAATTTGTTGTTTGCAGCAATCTTGCTCTCGGTCTTGCAGTTTTGCTTACCCGTAAATAGTCGAGCGCAGACAAACGAAGTCGCTACGATAGGCTTCGACGATTTTTTGCCTTTGCTCTCCAAAACCAACGACACCTTGTATGTGATCAACTTCTGGGCAACATGGTGCGCACCCTGTGTGGAAGAACTACCACATTTTGAAGTGGCCAACAAACATTACAAAAACCGTAAACTGAAAATATTGCTTGTCTCGCTCGACTTTAAAGGTGCTAAAGACAGCAGGCTTCTCCCCTTTCTGCAAAAGCATGACATCCAGTGCGAGGTGTTGCATCTTTACGAACCTGATGCAAATCAATGGATTTCGCGTGTTGACAGCACGTGGACAGGAGCCATTCCCGCCACACTTTTCTACCGCAACACACAGCGGCTCTTTACCGAGGGGAGCCTGACAAGCCAATCACTAAATCAATACATAAATTCATTTCTAAATCCCTGATTCTGATGAAAAAAAATCACATTCACCTTAATGTTGCTGCTTGGATTTCTGTATTCCGGAGCACAAGGATATCAGCCCGGCGGCAAAGCCACCGATTTTGAGCTCACCAATGTTGATGGCAATACAGTTTCGCTTGGCTCAATGTCCGATGCAAAAGGTTATATTGTTGTTTTCACCTGCAACAGTTGTCCCTATTCCGTCGCTTATGAAGACCGCATCATCGCCCTGCACAATCAGTATGCACCCAAAGGATATCCGGTTGTTGCCATCAATTCAAACGATTCGCTCGTACAAGTCCGCGACAGCTTCAGTGCCATGAAGCAACGTGCAATAGAAAAACAGTTTGGCTTCCCCTACCTGCTCGATACCGATCAAAAATACGCCAACATCTATGGAGCAACGCGTACTCCGCATGTCTTTGTGCTCAACCGCGAAAACAACGATTTGGTTGTTAAATACATTGGCGCAATTGACAACAATTTCGAGTTTCCCGATTCAGCCACAGAGCATTATGTTTCCGAAGCAGTGGAGGCATTACTCAGCGGAAAGGAAATTATTACAAATGCCACCAAGGCAATAGGTTGCAGTATCAAGCGAAAAAAACAGTAATCAAGCTGCAATAAGTCCGTGCAGGCGGATTTCGGATTCCGTTTGCTTTTATTTACGAACCTAAAACTTAAACCAGCAGTAAAACATTGGTTTAATGTATATTTTTGGGCGTATAAATCCAAACTTATGAAGAAAATCCTCATCTTTGCAACAATGGTTTTTGCTTTAACCAGTTGCCAACAAACCAAAAAGTCCATGCAACGCGAGAATCCGCTTTTAGCAGCCTACACCACTCCCTATGGCATTCCACCCTTCGAATCAATCGAATTGGGCGATTATGTGCCGGCTTTTCAGGCAGCCATTGAAGAACAGAAAACAGAGATTGAAAGCATCACCTCAACAGAAGCAGCACCCGACTTCAAAAACACCATCGAAGCCCTTGAAAACACGGGTGAGCTCCTGACAAAAGTGAGCAATGTGTTTTTCAACCTCAACGGATCGCTCACCAACGACTCGATGCAAGCCATTGCCCGCACCCTTTCGCCGATGCTGTCGAAACACAGCGACGACATCAGCCTCAATCCGGTGCTTTTTCAGCGTATCAAAGCAGTTTATGAACAGCGCGAAGCACTCGACCTCGACAAGGAACAAGCCATGCTGCTCGAAAAAACCTATAAACGCTTTGTGAGAGGCGGCGCCAACCTGAAAGGGGAAGACCAGGAAAAATTCCGTAAAATCAATGAAGAGCTTTCGATACTTGCGCTGAAATTCGGCGAAAATGTACTTGCCGAAACCAATAAGTTCCAGCTTGTTATCTCCGACAGCAACCAACTGAAAGGTCTGCCCGAATCATCCATCGCAGCGGCTTCGGCTACAGCCGAAAAAGCAGGAAAATCCGGACAGTGGATCTTCACCCTCCACAGCCCGAGCATCTTCCCATTTCTTCAGTTTGCCGACGACAGGTCGTTGCGCGAACAGATTTACAAGGCCTACATTAACCGCGGCAACTGCGATGATGAAAACGATAACAAGAAAATTATCAGCCGCACAGCCGCCCTGCGTTACCAACGTGCTAAACTGCTCGGCTACGCCACCCATGCCGATTTCATCCTGGAGCAAAACATGGCCAAAGACCCGCAGACTGTGCACAGCTTCCTCGACGGATTGATGAAAGCTGCTGTTGTAAAAGCCGCAGACGAAGCAAAAGAGCTTCAAGCCATGATCGTGAAGAGCGGCCAAAACTTCAAGCTCGAAGCCTGGGACTGGTGGTATTATACCGAGAAACTCCGCAAGGAAAAATACGACCTCGACGAAGCAGCCATGCGTCCTTATTTCAAACTCGAAAACGTACGCGACGGCGTGTTTCAGGTTGCAACCAACCTCTGGGGATTGCAGTTTAAAGCAAGAACCGACCTGCCCAAATACCATCCCGATATCGAAGTTTACGAAGTGCTCGAAGCCGACAACAGCCATGTTGGCATCCTGTATATGGACTACTATCCACGCGAGTCGAAACGTGGCGGCGCCTGGATGAGCAGCTTCCGCAAGGAATCGAAAACCAATGGAGTGAAGACAACACCCATCATCACAACCAATTACAACTTCACGGCACCGCAAGGCGATCAGCCGGCTTTGATCAGCTGGGACGAGGTATCAACGATCTTCCACGAGTTTGGTCATGCGCTCCATGGCCTGTTAGCCAACACCACATACAGCAGCCTCAGCGGAACAGCCGTGCCAAGAGATTTTGTGGAGCTTCCTTCACAAATCATGGAAAACTGGGCGCCTGAACCCGAAGTACTCAAACTTTTTGCCAGACATTACCAGACAAATGAGCTGATACCAGATGAGCTTGTTAAGAAAATGATCAGCAGCAGCACCTTCAACCAGGGCTTTGCCATGACAGAATACCTTGCCGCATCGCTCCTCGACCTCGACTGGCATACCTTAGCCACCGAAACAGAACAGGATGTGCTTTCGTTTGAAAAAAACGCGCTCGCAAAAACAGGTATCATCCCCGAAATTGCTTCGCGCTACCGCAGCACCTATTTCAGCCACATCTTCTCAGGCGGCTATTCTGCCGGCTATTACAGCTATATTTGGTCAGAAGTGCTTGACTCCGATGCTTTTCAGGCTTTCAAAGAAACAAGCCTCTTCGACCAGAAAACAGCAATGGCTTTCAGAAAAAATATCCTTGAAAAAGGTGGCACTGAAGATCCGATGGAACTATATGTGGCTTTCCGCGGCAAACAACCAGCCCTGGAAGCCCTGCTGAAAAAACGTGTTTTGATCAAATAGATAAACCCAACCTTTACAATGCCCGGATCTATTCCGGGTTTTTTGTTTGTGCCAACACACATACATCAAAAAAAACCTATGCAGTCCGATTGGCTTTAAATCCGGTGTTCCCCGGCAAAAACGTATCTTTGCGGGCTCAATCCACATCTATGACAACGCACGAAAACAGCTTTCAGTGGCAAACAGAGCAGTTTGCCGACATCCGAATTCTCCGCTACCGTGTTGACGGCTTTGACAAGCTCAGCCTGCAACAGAAAATAATGGTCTGGCACCTTTACAATGCCGCCCTTGCCGGACGAGACATCATCTTTGACCAAAACTATAAATACAATCTACTGATAAGAAACATCTTAGAAAAAATATTCGTCAACGAAAAAAGCGACCGCAGCCACAACGATTGGCCAAAGTTTGAAACATTTCTGAAACAATTCTGGTTTTCCAACGGACTCCATCACCACAACTCAACCGAAAAACTGCAACCGGCATTCAGCGAAGCTTTTCTTCGGGAGATGATGCAGCGTCTGGACGAAGACCACCTCCCGCTTCAGAAAAACCAGACTCCCATGCAGCTTTTTGATTTTATATGTCAGCAGCTTTTTGATAATACCATTGCTCCCAAAAGGGTGCAGCAGGATGAAGGCACCGACATTGTAACGGGCTCATCCTGCAATTTTTACGAGGGAATAAGCGAAGCAGAAGCCGTGGCATTTTACAAAAGCAAGGAAAACGCCGATCCCCAACGGCCCGTTTCCTGGGGTTTGAACAGTAAACTGATCAAAAACGAAGGCAAGATCACTGAATCTGTTTATAAATCCGATGGAAGGTATGGCAAAGCCATCCGGAAAATCGTCATTCAGCTCGATAAAGCCCGGCAGTTTGCTGAAAATGACCTTCAACGCGAAATCATCTGCCACCTGATTGACTTTTATGAAACCGGTGATCTGAAAGCTTTTGATGACTACAGCATCCTATGGGTGCAGGACACCGACTCAACACTCGACTTTGTGAACGGATTTATCGAGGTCTATGGCGATCCGCTGGGATTTCACGGAAGCTGGCAGTCGGTGGTGTCAATGCGTGATGAAGAAGCAAGTCAGCGCTTTGGCAAGATCAGCGGTCTTGCCGCCTGGTTTGAGGCCAACTCACCTGTCTCTCCCGCGTTCAAGCGCCAGGATGCAGCCGGAATCAGCTACAAGGTGATCAAAGTGATTGTTGAAGCCGGCGACAACGCTCCCGTCTCACCCATCGGTGTGAACCTGCCAAATGCAGATTGGATCAGGACAGAACATGGCTCCAAATCGGTTTCACTCGGCAACATCGAAGAAGCCTATGAGATGGCTTCGCAGTCCAATGGCAGCATCGAAGCATTCTATCTTCCTGAACAACAAGAACGTATAAAAAAACATGGCGCAACAGCCTCCAAGTTACATACCGGATTGCATGAAGTGATCGGACACGGAAGCGGTAAAATCCAGGATGGTGTCGGCACACCAAAAGAAACACTCAAAAGCTATAGCAACACCATCGAAGAAGCACGCGCCGACCTTGTTGCCTTGTATTATATCACTGATCCTGTGCTGATTGAACATGGTCTTGCTGATTCTGAAGATGTTGGAAAAGCAGAATACGACAGTTTTATGCTCAACGGACTGATGCGTCAGCTCGTTCGCATCGAAGCTGGAAAACAACTCGAAGAAAGCCATATGCGCAACCGGCAGCTCATCGCTGCCTGGGCCTTTGAGAAAGGGAAAGGCGAAAATGTGGTTGAAAAAGTGAAAGTGGATGGAAACACCTTTGTCCGCATCAACAATTACGAAGCCCTGCGCCGGATTTTCGGGCAACTGCTGACCGAGGTGCAGCGCATCAAATCGGAAGGCGACTACGAAGGAGCAAAACAATTGGTTGAAAACTATGGCGTTAAAGTAGATCCTGAGATACATGCAGAAATGTTGCAACGATGGAAAGCACTCGGCATTGCGCCTTTTGCCGGTTTCATCCAGCCACAGCTCGAACTCGTGAAAAAAGACGGACGCATTGCCGATGTTCTGATTTCCTACCCCGACAATTTCGCCGAACAAATGCTCTGGTACGGAAGAAATTATGCTTTCCTGCAAGTCTGTAACGATTGACAACACAAGCTCTCATCATGTCGGAAATTTCAACACACCAGTACGATAAAGCACAGATACTGCATGCACTTTTTCATGCTGTAATGCAAAGAAATGATGCTGTAAACCAGATCAAAGCTGCTAAAACAGCCATCGAAAACGCCGGACCGTACGACATCATTGACTTGGTTGACAAGCTTATGAGCGAAAACATTCCCCTCGCCGAGCTAAAAACCGGGGTCAACAAATTCCTGAATGTGCTTGGCAACACAATCCGCAAACTTCCGGAAGTGCAGGCCGGCGAAGGAAGCTTTGTATGGCTCCTGCAGCAAAACAACCTGCTGCTGTCAGAAAAACTAACAAGGTTCAAAACCCTCGTCAAGGCCCTCAACAACACGCCAAACCTAGCCGGGTTATGGCAAAAAGCAGCTGAAGATCTTGACGAAATTGCTGCTTTTGAGGCTTATTATACCATCAAGGAAAATGTGCTCTTCCCCGTGATTGAGAAACATTGGACAAACTACAGATGCACACAGCTCATGTGGTCTTTTCATGATGACATACGCAACTCATTGCAGCGATTAGCAACAATCATCGCTTCGCCGAATCCTGATTTGCAGCAGTTTAACAAATCTGTTGGGGATTTATATTTCACGATGCTTGCCATCCGCCTCCGCGACGAAAAATTGCTTTTTCCACAAATACTGGCGAGCATCCCCGGTGCTGCACTCGATCGCCTTCTTCAGGATTGTCACGACCCTGAGCTACCATTTGTTAAAGCACCCGAAACACCTCATAAGACTTCGTCTGAGACCCCCGGCTCTCCCGAATTCATTGACCTTTCGACAGGATCGCTGACGGCCGCGCAACTGCTCTTGCTCTTCAACCACCTGCCTGTTGATATAACGTATGTGGACGAGTTTGACAAGGTGCGTTTCTTTTCTTCACCGCCACACCGCATCTTTCCGCGAAGCCGAGCCATCATTGGAAGGGATGTGCACCAATGTCATCCTCCGGAAAGCGTTGACATTGTGCACCGTATCATCGAAGGCTTCCGCTCAGGAAGAAAAAGTGAGGCTTCGTTTTGGATCAAAATGAAGCAAAAGGTAATTCTAATCCGTTACTTCGCCTTGCGCGATACCGACGGAACATACAAAGGAGTGATCGAGGTGAGTCAGGAAATTAGTGAAATACAGCAACTTAAAGGCGAACAAAGACTTCTCGACTGGGAAGATTAAACTTTTAAGTGTTGTCGGGCTCTATCTACCGGGACTTACTTCTTATAAAAATCATTGCAATGGCAGTGGTCAACACACCCATCCCAAGTGCTCCGACGGCACCCTGAATAGCATAATTAGAATAGTTGAAGTTGGCTTCGGCTTCGGCAGTGGTTTTGTAGTATCCTATTTCAACCGAACGTTTTATCACGTTTGGGAAATATTCCGGCGTGATTACATAGGTAGTTATCCACTG
>DISP01000044.1:0-1947 GCA_002421995.1 Bacteroidales bacterium UBA6207
TCGCATATTGTCAACATCAGACAGATACAAAGAATTGAGCAATACGGAAAAGAGAGCTATTTGCTATTGCTGAAAAACGGAAATACGGTGAGTGTGAGTAAGAGCAGGATCAAAGACCTGAAAAGAGAGCTTGACTTTTAGGATTTTGGCTGTCTGCGTTGATTTTGTTCGCGCAGCAGGTTGAACTCGTGCAACTCGATTGTTTCGAGCAGCGGGTCAATGTTTTTGAATTTTGTAATATCAAGCTCAAAGGCCATGGTCAGGTTTGGGATATGGCGCATTGCCGTCAGCCATTCTTCGAGTTTGCCGTCAAGAATGGTGTTTCTCACGATAAAGAGAAAGTCAACAGGCATCGGAAATTTGAGCATCTTAACGCCATCATTTTGTAATTGAATGAGGTTAAACACATTAAGATTTTCTCCGGCATCGAAATAATAAAACGAAAACACTGATTCTCCGGCTTCTGCAAGCTCTATTCCGGCCATTTTCTTCAGGTCAAGACGCAGCGATTCGTTGAGGTGCCAGCTTAGTTTGTAGTCTTTGAGCGAAGTCGTGATTGCAACAACAGTGATGTCATCGAAAGGAGCAACAACGAGGGTTTTCTTTTTTTGGGCCACGGCTTGCAGGTATCAAACAGGTTAAAACGATGTGCTAAAGTAGAAAAAAAACAGAAAAAACATTGAAACCGATATATTTCAGGCTTCTTGTTTCAATTCGTTGAGCGAGGTCCAGGTTTTTTCGGCTGCAAGTTGTTCGGCACCTTTGATGGAATAGTCTTTGGCTTCGCCGGCCACTTCGCCATTCACTTTGATTTGGATCAGGTACTGTTTTTTGAATCCTTCACCAAGTTCGGCAGCAACAGCAAACTCAATGGTTTGCTTTTCTTTCTGACCCCATTCAAGCAGTTTGCTTTTGAAATTGAAATCGCTGTTTTGCAGCGTATCAATATCAATATGAAGCTCGATAATACGCTTTACGATGATATTTCTGGTGAAAGTGAAGCCTTTGTCAAGGTATATTGCTCCAATCAAAGCTTCGAAGGCGTCGCCGTTGGCTGATTTAAAAACAGACCGGCCATCTCCATTGACATGAACCAGCTTGTCGAGGCCCATTTTTTGAGAAAGTTTGTTGAGCGAAGCCCGGCTCACAATTTTTGAGCGCATCTCAGTAAGGAAGCCTTCGTTTTTATACGGATATCTTTTAAAAAGATAGTCAGCAACCGCGGCGCTCAGTACGGCATCGCCGAGATACTCAAGCCTTTCGTTGCTAAGTTTATGTCCTTTAACAGTTTGGCTTGCTGCTGATTTGTGTTTGAAAGCCAGTTGATACAAAAAAATATTTCCGGGCACAAACCCGAAAATATTTTTTATTGCATAGCTTAAGTCTTTGTCAACTGAGAAAAACGCTCTGAGAGTATCTGTAAAAAACAAAACCTTCGTTTTAAAAGTTTTTAAATGAGCTGTGTGTTGTTTTAATCAGTTTAATTCACAGCAAAAGCTGTGTTTAGGGTACAAACTTTTTAAAGATGATCGAGGCATTGTGTCCTCCAAAACCGAAAGTGTTGGTGAGGGCATAATTTACCACACGTTTTTTGGCTTTCCAGAAGGTGAAATCAAGTCCGTTGTCAATTTCAGGGTCATCAGTAAAGTGGTTGATCGTGGGTGGGATGATGTCGTTTTGCACTGCGAGTGCAGTGGCCACGGCTTCGATCACACCGGCGCCGCCAAGCAGATGGCCGGTCATTGATTTAGTGGAGTTGATGCTGATTTTGTAGGCGTGTTCACCAAATAGGCTGACGATTGATTTTGGTTCTGCTATATCGCCTTGTGGCGTAGAAGTACCGTGTGTGTTGATGTGATCAATGTCTTCGGGCCTGATTCCGGCATCCTGTAAAGCACGTTTCATACTGAGCATTGCGCCCAGGCCTTCGGGATGGGGAGAGGTCAT
>DISP01000044.1:1975-6373 GCA_002421995.1 Bacteroidales bacterium UBA6207
GGGTCGTCATTGCGGGTAGAAATGGCATGCATTGCATTGAAACCGCCCACTCCTGCCTGACTGATCGAAGCTTCGGAGCCACCGGCAACAAAAGCAACGGCTTTGCCAAGACGGATATAGTTGAAAGCATCAACGATACTGTTGGCAGAAGAAGCACAAGCAGAAACGGTGGCAAAATTGGGGCCTCTGAAACCATGTTTGATAGAGATGTGACCGGCAGTGATGTCGGCAATCATCTTTGGTATAAAGAAAGGATTGAAGCGTGGGGTACCGTCGCCGGTAGCAAACGCACTAACCTCCTCCGAAAAGGTGATAAGCCCGCCTATGCCTGATGACCAAATCACACCGACTTCGTCAAGATCAGTCTTGCCGTTGATCAACCCGGAATCGGCGATTGCTTCGTCAGAAGCGATGAGACCAAACTGGGCATAAAGGTCGTATTTGCGTACGTCCTTGCGGTCGAAATAATCTTTATAGTCGTAATTTTTTACTTCACAGGCAAAGCGGGTCTTAAACTTGGAGGCGTCAAAGCGGGTAATCTCAGCAGCGCCGCTCACGCCATTGATGAGCCCTTCCCAATAGGAAGCGACATTGTTACCAATCGGTGTGATGGCACCTAATCCTGTTACTACTACTCTTTTCAGCTCCATAAAAAATTTTCTTAACCTTTTTTCTCTTCAATATACCTGATAGCATCGCCTACTGTGGCAATTTTTTCAGCCTGATCGTCGGGAATAGCGATGTTGAATTCTTTTTCAAATTCCATGATCAACTCAACGGTGTCGAGTGAGTCAGCACCAAGGTCATTGGTGAAGCTGGCTTCGTTGGTAACTTCTGCCGGCTCAACGCCAAGCTTGTCCACAATAATGGATACGATTTTGTCTCTGATTTCTGACATAACTTTAAATGTTTTTAGTTAAACAGGGGTGCAAAGTAAATTAATTGCTTCAAAATAAACAAATTATTTATTAAAAAATTGATTCTCAGCGTTTATGATTTTCGGTTTTTGGGGTATTTGGTTGAATCTTCCGTTTTAGTTGTCATCTTCTGAGTCGGTCTCTTTCGAAAAATGCTGCGTTCCTTCGAGCACCAAAACGATTTCTCCTTTAACTTCCTGATTGCTGTAGTGCGCCAAAAGTCCGGCCAGGGAATCGCGACGGTTTTCCTCGAAAACCTTCGTTAGTTCACGCGAAACACAAGCGCGTCGCTCGGGGCCTGCAGCAGCAACGAGCTGTTCGAGGGTTTTTACAAGCCGGTGAGGCGATTCGTACAATACTGTGGTATATGGCTGCTGCACAATCTGTTGAATGCGTTTTTGCCTGCCTTTTTTGTGCGGAAGAAAGCCTTCAAATACAAATCGGTCGGCCGGCAGTCCTGAATTTACGAGAGCCGGTACAAAAGCTGTTGCTCCCGGCAGGCATTCAACCCGTATATCAGCCGCGATGGCTGCCCTGACAAGAAGGAAACCGGGATCGGAAATGGCAGGTGTGCCGGCATCTGTCACCAAGGCCATGCATTCGCCTGCTGCGAGCCTGTGTACCAGCTGCTCCACCATGCGGTGTTCGTTATGCTGATGATATGCTGCCATTGGTTTTGAAATCCCCAGATGCTTCAACAACATGCCAGTCTTCCGGGTATCTTCGGCCAACACAAGTGCAGCTTCTTCCTTTAGAACCCGAATAGCCCGAAGGGTGATGTCTTCTAAATTTCCTATTGGTGTTGGTACGAGATACAGTGTTGACATTTGGATTATTTTTTGTTTTTATTCCAGCGTTGTAACCATTTTTCAAAGCGCTCGGCTCCACTGTTTACGGAGGTAAAAAACGAAATCACCGTAAAGATAATCACAACAAGGGCCGTAAATACAATTAAAATGATTTCCATTGGTTAAAAACGTTTGTGTGGCTTTTGTGAGAGTTGCTTGCTAAAAGAGGTGATGAGCCTGAAAAGTGCTTCGTGTTTACTGAAAGGAAGCGCGGCTGATTTATCGCCTACATCATGATAGTGTTGATTTTCAGGACCCTGTGTGTGAATAAAAAAGGATGGAACACCTTTTTCGTAAAAAGGACAATGGTCGCTGTTGCATGATTCGCCGCGCTCAACAACTTTTGTGAAAAGGTTTTCACGTTGATTGATATCATTCAGCATCTCAAAATGGTAGGGGAGTTGTTTGGCATTGATGACAGTGATGCCCTCGCTGCCGGTGCCGACCATATCAAAGTTGATAGCAAAAACCACTTTTCCCAGATCGAAAGGGGCATTTGCTGCAAAATGCCGTGAGCCAAGCAGACCGGCTTCTTCACCCGAGACCAGCAAAAACACCATTGTATAACGGGCTTCTTCGGGATGTGAGGCATAATATGATGCCAAATCAAGCACAAAGGCTGTTCCTGATGCATTGTCGCTGGCTCCGGGAAAATAAGTGTCTTTTCCCATGCGTCCGAGATGATCGTAATGGGCCAGAAACAAGATGATACTGTCGGGTTGCTGAATGCCGGCAACGAAACCTGCAATATTAGAAGCCTGGTGCTGTTGTTGAAACCTTGCCTCGAGATTGATACTTAGCTGTTTTGCGGTTTTTGGCAGTTTCTCTTCGGCTATTCGCATCCTTACCGTGCCTTCGGGAAGCTGATTCCGCGCCACGTGCCACCACAGTCTTCCCTTATCACGCTGAACCAATGAATGGACTCCGGAAATACCGTAACGCCAGGCATTTTTCACTCCGTCGGGCACCACAACAATTTTATCCTTGCCGATTGAGGCTGTATCAATAAAACTAGTTACACTGCCGGCCTGGGTGAGGGTATCGGGGAGCCACACAAGCTCAAAGTTTTTTTGCAGCGATGCGGTGGCAGGATGAATGATGAAATCAAGGCCGGGTTGCAGTGAAACGCCATCAACAGCCACCTGCATTTTTCCGGGGAAGGTGTTCACTTCAAACGCATAGTTTTGTTTGTAATTTTCAAAACAGGGCTTCAGGCCGCTTTTTTTCATCCTTTTGACGATGTAACCGGCCGCCTTGGCATCACCGTTTTTTACATAACCACGGCCGTGCAATGCCGGTGAAGAAAGATGCCGCACTGCTTTTTTCAGCTCTTTGGTGTTTTGAGCCTGCAGTGCAGAAAAAATGAGCAAAACAAAAGCCGCTATAAAGGTGATTTTTCTAAAAACCATTGTTGAACTTCCTTTCAATCAGTTGGGTAATCTTTGCCACAGCTGCCGATTCAGCATTCCACTGGTGTTGAACACTGAGCTCGATAAGATAGGTTTTGGCTCCGTTTAAACTTTGAAACCCGTTCAACTCATCAATGGCTCTGTTGTAGTAGCTGATATTTCCCTCGAACAGCTCGTTGATCATCAAAAATTTGTCATTGATACCGATGGCTTCGCGCAGGTCTTTTATAGCTGCTTTTTCAATTTTTGCAGCAATGCTGTTGTCGTTGGCATTAAATGCATCGGCAAGTGTATTGTTTTCGCCAAAGAGGTCGTACATGGTGCTGTGTGCATCTTTTTTTGCAGAAGACACAAACATGTTTTCCGGTTGAACCAGATGCGGAACCGACGCTTCAAACTTTTGATTAATTACAGCTGTTTCAGGCACTTCTGTATAAAGCTCCGTCTGTATATCTTTCATATCGTCGGTCTCGTCGGCTTCAACCTGAAAAGGGGCTGTTTCGTTGGTCACAAACGCCACTTCTTCTGTTGCTACCTGGTGATGCGGTATTTCTGGTGCTGAAATCTCAAAAACGGCATTGCTGACTGATATGATTTCTTCAATGACTTTTGGCTCATCAAAGCCAGCACTATCTTTTTCCTGCAAACGCAACATCAGGTCGTAGAGCATACGGGTTTTGTCGCGCAGCAGGTCGGCATCAATGGCATGAACTACACCGCCTTCGTTTTCAAGCGCTTCTATCCTGCTAAGCAGGAAAGCAGCAATGTTTTGCATTTGGCTGAGCAAACTGATATTTTTAATTGTGTCCATCACATTTTTGTTTGAGTAGCGGAATCACTATTTTTGTGGCTTGTAAAATTAACAAGAACCGTAACACCGGCATCAATGTTTCTGGAAAAAGATACCAACATAAAAAACCGCGGCGGCTGGATAGAGGTTATTTGCGGATCAATGTTTTCGGGAAAAACCGAGGAGTTGATACGCAGGCTCAACCGCGCCCGCATTGCCCGTCAGAAAGTGGAAATCTTCAAGCCACATATTGACAAACGTTACAGCGAGGAAGATGTTGTGTCGCACAATGCCAACGCCATCCGGTCAATTCCGGTGGAGAGTGCCTCGCAAATACTTTTTTATGCCAACGAATTTGATGTTATCGGCATTGACGAAGCGCAGTTTTTTGACAGCGAGCTGACATCAGTTTGCACACAATTGGCCAATCAGGG
>DISP01000259.1 GCA_002421995.1 Bacteroidales bacterium UBA6207
TGATTTAAAAGTTCATCAAACTGATACTCCTCGCCAAAAGCAGTAAATTGCGCTTTTTGAAGAAGTTTTTTAAGTTGGGTTTTTTGGGCAATTACCGGGTTGAGTCTTTGTTTCTTCAGTTCAACCGGCATATTCCGCAACTCGTATGCCTTCTTGATTATTGTTCCTAAAATTGGCATTTGTCTTTTATCGTTATATAACAGGCAAAAATAGAAAAACATTTGAAGCATTGCTGATGCTTCTTGGATCATATGTGCAGTCAGGTTCAAAACATAGAAGTGGTTTGGGTGTCCGATTTCGAAACATTGTTATGTAAAAGCAGTCACTCTCTGAAATGGTGGCTATGAAACAATACAAACAGAAACACCCGCTTTCGATTACTAAAATATTCATTTACTGAGTTTTGAAACCGATCTTAACAAAGCGGAAAAAATACCTGTTAGTTTTGTAACAGGAACACACTTTTTCTACCTTTGCACCTTAAAAAAATGTAAAATCTGGTGTTAGAACCTGTAAAAATTAATTGCCATGATGTGGTTAAATAAAATGATTGCCGGCATGTTGCCTTTCATGCCCAAAAGTTTGGTGTGGTTGTTTTCAAAACGCTATATCGCAGGAAAAAAGATTGAAGATGCCATAAAAATCAGCCGCGAGCTGAATGCTGACGGTATGATGGTTACTATTGACCTGTTGGGCGAGTTTATCACCGAACTCAGCCAGGCCGAGGACAATAAAAACCAATACCTGCATATTATCGAAACCATTCAAAAAGCTCAGATTGACGGGAATTTTTCGCTCAAGCCAACCATGTTTGGACTGCTGATTGATAAAGAAGTATGCTACACCAATATCAGGGAAATTGTGGCAAAGGCGGCTTCCTTTAACAACTTTGTCAGGATAGATATGGAAGATTCCCAATGTGTTGACCTTGAAATTGAGTTATTCAGACGGCTTAAAGCCGAGTTTCCGAAAAACGTAGGTCTGGTATTTCAGGCTTATCTGAAGCGCACACTTGGCGATGTGAATGCTTTGCTTGATATTCACAGCAAGGAGACGCCAATAAACTATCGTTTATGTAAAGGGATTTATGTTGAATCTGAAAAAATTGCCTACAAGAAATATGAAGAAATCAACAAGCATTATCTCAACGACCTTGAGTTTATGTTTAAAAATGGCATTTATCCGGCAATAGCCACACATGATAAACCATTGGTTGAAGGCGCTTTTGAACTGATCAAAAAATACAATGTGCCGCGCGAAAACTATGAATTTCAAATGCTTTACGGAGTAACGCCACAACTGCGCAAAGCCATCCTGGAAGCCGGACATCGCATGCGTATCTATGTGCCATTTGGTGAACAATGGTTTGCTTATTCAACCCGTAGGTTAAAAGAAAATCCGGCAATGGCAAAAGACATCATTAAAGCACTCTTCGTTAGAGGATAAAAAGAAAATATATTGTTTTGGAGGGGAAATCAACTTTGTTTGTTTCCCCTTTTTTTTCATTTACAGGCTGTTAAAAACGTCTGTTTGTGTTTTTTTTGTTTTTTGTTTACCTTTGCACCCTTATTTCTTCGTTCATCAATCATAAAATAATGGAAAAACCAAGGATTCTTTTTGTTGAACAGGCCATCACACCTTATCTGAAAGAAACCCACATGAGTAAAATTGGAAGGTTTTTACCACAGGGTATTCAGGAAAGGGGTAAAGAAATCCGTACATTCATGCCCCGGTTTGGCAGCATCAATGAAAGGCGCAACCAGCTGCATGAGGTGATTCGACTATCTGGCATGAACCTGATAATCAACGAAACAGACCACCCGCTTATCATAAAGGTTGCATCAATTCAACAAGCAAGGATGCAAATTTACTTCATTGATAATGAAGATTTTTTTCACCGTAAGTTCACCATCAAGGACAAGTCGGGCAAATTTTATGAAGACAATGACGAAAGAACCATCTTTTTTTCACGGGGAGTAATCGAAACTGTCAAAAAACTCGGATGGGGGCCGGATATTATTCATTGTCAGGGCTGGATGTCGGCACTTGTTCCGCTTTATATCAAACGTGCCTACAAAGATAACCCATTGTTTTCCGACTCAAAAGTAGTTTATTCGCTTTATGGTGATGATTTTAAAGAAACATTCCGCGATACTTTCGAAAAAAAATTACGCCTGCCCGGGATAACTCCCAAAGACCTTAAATACTATAAAGAGCCAAACTACGTTAATATTACAAAGGCTGCCATTGACTATGCCGATGCCATCATCGTTGCCAGCGAAAAAGTGAATCCGGAACTTCTTGAATATCTCGAAGAAAAAAAGAAACCAATTCTGAATCACGCAAGCGTTGAAAACTATGTTGAACCCTACAACGCATTCTTTGACAGTCTTCTTGGGAAGAAATAATTACAAAAGCAAATTTCACGACTTTGAAAAATTCATTTTTTGGCCAAAACCTCTGGGTTCTGCTCCTTTTTTCGGGAATTACAGCATTCATGATGCTTTCCTGTTCCAAACGACCAAATCAGATAGGTGCTGATATTCAGCCAAACCAAGGTTTGATAAGCCTGCAATTCACTGATACCGTTGACATCATTGCCTATAGCATGAAGGACGACTCTGTACGCACCGACCACACAGGTTCAAACCTGTTTGGAAGCATGAAAGATCCCGTGTTTGGAACCACAACAGCCGGTTTTTATACACAAATCAGGCTTTCGACAAGCACCCACGATTTTGGCACCAACCCGCAACTCGATTCATTGGTTCTTCAACTCGTTTATGCCGGCTATTATGGCGACACCACCACTTTGCAGACATTGCGCGTTTATGAACTGCTTGACAGTTTAAGCATTGATTCGGCCTATTACTCAAACCAGTTCAGGCAGATTGGAACAACTGACTATGCCAATTATCAGTTTTCGCCCAAACCCAACACACCTTTTGTGATGGACGAAGACACACTCACACCATTAATTCGCTTGAGACTGAGTGATATATCACCTGATTTGGGTAATAAACTTTTGGCTGCAACAAAAGACGATCTCGGTTCAAACAGCGCTTTTCAGGATTATTTCTATGGCCTGTATGTCACTGCCGATCCTGTGAGCCAGGGTGGCGCAATTTCCTACTTCAATTTGCCCGTCAATCTCTCCCGAATGACCATCTATTACCGCAATGACGCAGAAGATTCGCTTCGTTATGAGTTTTATATCACAAGCACCGAAGCACGATACAACACCTATACCCATCTCAATTATGCTGATGCTTCACCCGAGTTAAAAAATCAGGTGTTAAACGGAGACACTTTGTTGGGAAGAAATCAATTTTATCTGCAGGCAATGGGCGGCCTGAAAACAAAACTCAAATTTCCCGGACTGGCTCAGATACAGCAGAAAACAGATGGCCGGATTATAGTTAATGAAGCCAAATTAATTTTTACTGTTGCCAGTGTGGACACAACACTCTACACCGCACCAACCCAACTTGCACTCGTGAGCAACAACAATGATGGCACTTATAGTGTTCTTGACGATCAATTACAAACCGGTTCGTACTTTGGCGGAACCTACAAAAGCAGTGGAAACAATTACCAGTTCAGGATCAATCGTTATGTGCAGAAATTGCTGAGCAACGACAGCTTAGATTACGATCCGGGCTTGTTTTTGTTTATACAGGGAGGTTCGGCTGTTGCGCACCGTCTTGTTCTGAATGGTATAAACCCCCAGGTTGATACACTCACCAGGCTTCAGATGCAGTTGAACTATTCTGTTGTTAAAGACTAAAAGGTTTAAAGAAAAACTTCTGTCACACTTCCGGCTGCAACATCAACCAATTCGAAAATGGTGTTTCGGTTTATACTTAATTTGACTCAAAAAGAATTAAGCTTTTGGTAAAAACCAGATTTGTTACAAAATTCCCTTGTTCGGGTCGAAATCCCTAAAAAATGCATTATTTTAGCAGAAAATATGCTAAATAACGATGTTGTTTATCATGAAAAAAACTAATCGCAACCAAAAATAAAACAGAAATGTGTGGAATTGTTGCTTATGTAGGCCCAAAAGAGGCTTATCCCATTTTAATCAACGGACTTAAACGACTTGAATACAGGGGCTATGACAGCGCCGGAGTTGCACTTCTGGACGATGAATTGCTCGTGTTTAAAACCAAAGGCAAGGTTTCAGATCTCGAAGATTTCGTTCAGGAGGCAAAACTCAGCGGAAATATTGGGATTGCACACACACGTTGGGCTACCCATGGTGAGCCCAATCAGGTGAACGCGCACCCACATTATTCCCAATCAAGGGAAATTGCCCTTATTCACAACGGCATCATTGAAAATTATGCCTTGCTGAAGCAGGAATTACAAAGCCGTGGCTATGTTTTTCAATCGAGTACAGATACCGAAGTGCTGACAAACCTCATTGAAGATATTAAAAAAAATGAGGAAACATCAC
>DISP01000158.1 GCA_002421995.1 Bacteroidales bacterium UBA6207
AGCGAAACCGGCATACAAACTGCCAAAGTGATTGTGAAATAATTTTATAAAAACTGAAAAAGAATACCGATATGAAAAAGAATTTCACTAAAACACTCGCACTGATCGCATTCACAATGTGGAGCTCTGGCGCATTCACCCAGGTACCTCCTCCACCCCCATCCGGACACGGTGCCGGCGGCAACCAACCTGCTGATGGCGGAGGAGCCGCGATAACCGGAGGCATTGGCATACTCCTGGCATTAGGTGGTGCCTATGGCGGCAAAAAGTTGTATAAAGCCTGGAAAGACAAAAATGAAATAGAAGAATAACGCGATTCAGCATCTTTTGTAAGCAGCAGGACTTAAACATCCTGCTGTTTTTTTTTGCAATAAAGGTTTTCGATTAAAACGAAACTTTCTCATTTTGTTTCCCAGGCAAACCTTTAAGAAATCGAGAAAAGCCATCAAGTGCTAAGTTTAGGTATAGTGATCCTTCACTCAAGCTATCTCTGTAAAAAAGCCAGTGAATAATAACTCACAGAAGTATTTCGGTCTCCTGGTCGTTGAACATGATGCGATCGCCGGGATATAATTTCTTCCGCTTCTGAAGTTCAATCACACCGTTCACTTTTACAAAGCCTGAAGTTATCATCTGATTGGCCTCACCACCACTATCTACAAGGTTCATGAGTTTTAAAAGCTGATTAAGCTGGATGTATGGGTGACCGTTGAGTTCGAAAGTTGACATTGCAATCCTTTTTTCTGCAAAATTACTTTTTAAAACCAGCCATAGGTGAAAATAAAATGTTTGAAATGCATTTGCCTGCTGACCATTGGATTCAGAAAATCCAATTGGCATAAATACATATTAAAACCTGAATCATCGGATCGAAAATTTTAAGTATCACCAGATCAATTATTTTCCACTGTTGTATTCAATAACCTCAACGCTGACATCTAAGGTTTCATCAGGCAGTTGGCAGTCAAAATAGTGCTTTTTACGTTGTGTTAATGTCAGAAACCAACCGAAAGAAAAGTTTCTTTTGATTACAAATAGCTCAGAACCTCTTCCACCATTGCACGTTTTTGCAGGAAATCCAAATTCATAAACGATATGTTTGCGAAATACTTTTCATAAATAAGTGTGGTTGACCTCCACAGCAGCTCAAAATCCCTGTAACATTCGTTCCAACAACAGATTTTTTTTTGACAGCAGACTTCATTTTATCTACTTTTGATTTGAAGCTTTGCCAAATTAACACTTATCAACCTTATGAAAAAGCAATTTTACCTTCATCTGCTGATCACTGCATGGATGCTGTCTGTTGTCGCACATGCACAAAGCCCGGAGCAAAAACACAAACTCAAACAGCTTGCCGATGAGTGGGAAACTGTTGCCAGGCGCGAAAAAGCCGAAGCCAATGCAAAGGCTTTGCAGATGGGCTGGCCCCTTCGTACCGAAGATGAGCAAGGAAGAATCAGCGAGCTAATCCGCCTTGTTGAGGGTCGGCCTGTCTATGTGATCACCGACAACGCCGGTGGAGCTGCATTGATCAACACCGATGATTTGTTTAGCGGAGGTGGCGCAGGGCTCTCATTAAGTGGTACTGGTCAAATACTTGGCATCTGGGATGGCGGTTCGGTATATTCTGCACATCAGGAACTTTCCAGGCGAATCACACAAAAAGATGTCCCCGCCGGCCAAAGCTGGCATGCATCACACGTAGCCGGAACAATGATAGCTTCGGGCGTCAACAGCTTAGCAAAAGGTATGTCGCCGGCAGCCTCGTTGTATGCTTACGACTGGGATTACGACGAAAGTGAGATGGCTTCGGAGGCCCTGGCAGGAATGAAGGTATCGCAACATTCCTACGGCCTGATTACAGGTTGGGCAAGTGGTGACTGGTCGGGCAATACTGGCTGGCACTGGTGGGGGCTCGCCAATCTCAGTCAAACCGAAGATGCTTACTGGGGCTATTACAGCGATGAAGCCAAAGACTGGGATAACATCGCGCATAACGCACCCAACTACTTGATTGTCAAATCGGCAGGCAACGACCGCGGTGAAGGACCCAGCTCCGGAGCTACACATTATTACCGTAATCCAAACAATGACTGGGCCTGGGAAGCCAGCACCACTGTCCGCGACAAAGATGGCGGCACATTGGGCTACGAAAGCATTTCGCATGGAGCAACTGCAAAAAATATCATGACAGTAGGTGCTGTAGATGCCACAACAGCCATGTCAAGCTTCAGCGGATGGGGCCCAACCGACGATGGCCGTATCAAACCGGATATTGTGGCCAAAGGTGTGTCCGTACTTTCTTGCTATACAAGCAGTACGTCCTCATATGCCTACTCAGGTGGCACTTCCATGTCGGGGCCTATGGTCAGCGGATCGGTTGGATTGTTGCTGGAACATCAGCAAAACCTGCATCCAGGCATACCACTGCGCTCTGCAACCCTGAAAGGATTGATTTTGCATACGGCCACCGACCTCGGAAACGCCGGCCCTGACTACACCTATGGCTGGGGGCTGATGAATACGCGTGCTGCTGCTGACATTATTACTGATCAGGCAGCATCACCCGTTCATATCTTCGAAAACAACCTGACAAACGGCAACAGCTACAATCTCCGCATCAAAGCAAGCAGTGGAACACCACTCAAAGCAACAATTATCTGGAACGATGTACCCGGCACTTCACCCCCAATGTCGCTCGACCCGGCTACCCTCATGCTGGTTAATGATCTCGACATGCACATCAGCTCAATAGACGGAACAATCGCCTATCCCTACATCCTTAATCCTGCCAGTCCCACCACTGCGGCGACAACAGGCGATAACTTCCGCGATAATATCGAGGTAATCAATATTGCTTCACCGGAAGCAAAGCAATGGTACGACATCAGTATTTCGCACAAAAACACACTCAGTGGTGGCAACCAGGACTATACGTTGATCATCACCGGCAACGAAGCTTTTGAATACACTTACATTTATGAGGGCGCGGACAAAGCAGCAAACTACAGCAGCTGGACAAGCGGAAGCAATGAAGGCGAAGGTTTCGGCAGCTGGACATTAAGTACTGGTGGTGCTGGCGGTAACTACCTGGGAGTTACCGGCTTAGGAAGTTCCACTTTCGGTTTGTATGCCGGTGCAACAGGTGGCAGCAACTATTCCACTGCCCGACGCGATCTGGTTATGGCAATTCCGGTTGGAAGCAGTTTCTCGCTTGATCTGGGCTATACAGGGGTGGCCAACGGTGGAGAGATCGGAATAAATCTCTTTGCTGGCGGCTCTTTCAGGCTGGGCTTCAAATTTATCGGCGGTGGTTCAAGCTGGCAACTGAACGATGGAGGCAGTGACTTCAGCACAGGAATAAGCTGGTCGGGAAACACTCCACTCAGTTTTCTATTTACAAGAGGCAGCGGAAATCTTTATTCCGTGCAGATTGATCAGGGCGCTCAGTCCTACACCGGAAACAATTATACAGCCAGTTCTGGAACAATGAACATTGACCGTATCGAGGTTTACACAACAGGACAGGGAAGTAGTGAAAATGTTGGGTTTGATAATCCTGCCGTACATACCAATTTCGCAACGGTAGCTGCGAATGCTGATGTCGTAGTACGCGGACTTGTTGAGTTGGATGCTGACCTCATTCTTGATAATTTGCTCATCGAGAATGGCGACTACCTGAACATCCAGCCAAATGGAACACTTACGGTTGAAGGAAGCATTGACAATCAGGCAGGTGCGGCGGCGCTTGAGCTTCAATCCGATGCCACTGGCACAGCCTCCCTTTTGCACAATACCAACGCTCTCGACCTTACAATAAAACGATATCTCACAGGCAGTACGAACCTGAACGACCGAAAATATCATACAGTTTCCATACCACTGAGTCAGGCTTCCAATCCTGTAACAGGCTTGTTCACAGGATCATATCTTTATAGTTTTGACCAGGCATCGCAAGCGTACGTAAGCGCCGGCACTTCAACGAGCACACCGCTGAATGTAGATCAGGGCTATTTGGTTTATTATCCGGGAATTTCTGCCACCTACAGTTTCACTGGTATTGCAAACAATGGGTCTTTCGCCACCGATGTTGAATACCCTGCTTTTGGTAACAATTTTAACCTCGTTCCGAACCCCTACCCTTCTGCAATAGATTGGGACGCAGCTTCCGGCTGGACCAAAACAAATATGGCAGGGGCAATATATATCTACAACAGTGCACTCTCCAATAGCGGAAGCTTCGTTTGGGCCTCGTATGTTGGTGGATCGGGAACAAATGGCGGATCGCGCTATATACCTTCCGGACAAGCTTTTTTTGTGCAATCGTCAGCTTCATCTCCAGCGCTCGGTTTGACCAATGCAACCCGGGTTCATAGTAGTCAGGCCTTCCTGAAATCACCTGAAGAAAGTGTCGAAGGGCTGAAAATCATCGCACAAAGTCAGGGTCAGACAGATGAATCAATCGTGAAAATTCTGTCAGAAGCCACCGATGATTTTGACAATCAGTATGATGCTCTCAAACTCAGGGGGACAGCAGGAAATCCAACTTTGTATAGCCTGGCTTCTGACAACACTGAGCTCAGTATCAATAGTATTCCTTACTCAAACCAAAGTAAAACAGTGCTGCTTGGTTTTGAAATGCAAAATGAAAAGGAGGTTCAGTTCGATTTTGGCGGTATCGGAGGTTTTCCGGAGTGGATGACGGTGTTTTTCGAAGATATTATTACCGGCCAAATGATTGATTTACGCCAAACAAGCACATATAACTTCAGCCATCAGCCTGCGAATGATCCCAAACGCTTCAGATTGCATTTTATGGGTGCAACAGGGGTTATGGATTCGGAATCCACCGTTAAAAAACTTAGGGCATATACTATTGACAATCTGTTATTTATAATATTGCCTGACGATGATCAACGTGGAATCATTTCAATTTATGAGGCAGATGGAAGATTGACCGAACAAATAAGCAATATCAATGACAAAGCAACTGTTGTATTGCAGTCGAGGGGAAAAATATCAATAATTCGTTTTGCAGGACAAAAAAATGTCTATTTCCAAAAAGTAATTCAACAATAGACGCACTTAAATGAAGAAATGACTGAAATCCACGTAATTTTTTGACCTGGTAATTCGTGTCATTCCAAAATGTATGGTGCTTGCGCTTTAATTTTGAGAGCGAGGCATGTGTGAAATGAGTGTCAGGAGTTTACTATTGCAAATGACTGACATGAATGACTTAAGCAACGAAGCCATCGGGCTTTAAAACAAGCACTTATTAAACACTTCAAACACCTTTACACGGGACATACTTTATCTCTGATGACAGGTTCACAGTATGTTACACAACGAACAGACAGCAGTTATCCTACTTTCCAAAACGCATAAAATCAATTAGTTTGTCTTGTTTTTCACGATCACAAGGCTGTTGTCCCTATCAGGGATAAGCACCGGGGTTTCGGTTATCGTGGTTAGAAACTGTTCGACAGCTTGCATAAGAGCCGGCCATTCAGGATTGAAATCGTGCACTACAATCACGCCTCCGGGCAATAAACGCGGCCAAAAATACTGTAAACCGGCAATTGTTGGGGCAGCCAGGTCGGCATCAATACTTACCAAGGCGTATTTCTGTTCAGGAATTTGTGAAGATATATCGGCAAAATTACCTTTGAAAATGCTGACATTGCCGGCATGATTCAACTTCTCCATGATTAAAGCAACAGAGGTATCGGCAAAAGATGTTGCGTCGTAGTTTTTTGCATTACCAAATTCCTCTTTCAGGTCATCATTTCTGAATCCTTCAAAGGTATCGAAAAGCCAAAGTGCCCTCTCGGGAGCAATAGCTTGCAACACCACAGCTGTTTCGGCCTGATAAACACCAAGCTCAGCCATAACTCCTTCGTCGGGCAATTCTTTTTTGAGCCGTTGGAGTTGCAACCAAAACATGAGAAAGCGTTCTTTATCAGGATATTTCCTATATGCCTTTACTACCGCTTTATTGATCTCACCCTTCTTATGCAAAGCAATCCAGGTTTTATTCTGCTTGTCAGTGCCAGATATCCAGCCCCACAAATACCAAAGTGCAAACGCCCCGGCAATGCCTAACATCAAATAGTATATGAGACCAAGTACCATAAACGACCAAAATTTTAACGAAATTAAGAAAATACATGATTTTGTACCAAATTCATTTCTTTAAACAACAACAAAACCATACTTTTGCAACGCGAATTGCGGGCATAGCTCAGTGGTAGAGCATCAGCTTCCCAAGCTGAGGGCCGTGGGTTCGACCCCCATTGCCCGCTCAATTGAAAAAATTAAGCACCAAAAGGTGCTTTTTTTTATGGTTTATAAATTCTGAAATCTGCGTCGTTATATACTTCTGCGTAGGGCAGCAACAAATCAGTGCCAAAACTTCGTTTTAGTATAATGATGGTTTTCAGGCCATTATCTGAAAGCTCATTAATATAAGTGGTATCTGAAAGCATCTGATTGCTGCTTACCCAGCCTTTGCGATGTGCAAAATACATCGGTGTGGGATATTCACCACTGTTGATTGCAACAAGCTCATCAGTTGCCGAAAAATCAGCCAAAACAGCCTCAAGATTTAATAAAGGCAGGTCCTTTTCTTTGAGTCTGAAATCGTGTTGCTGGTTGAGAACGCCTTCGAGCATGATCAGTGCAAGTAAACCAACTGCAAGTTTTTTAGATTGAATATTTACCAAAGTAAAAGCTGCCAAAACCGCCATTACAGGGATAAATGGAATCATATAATAAGAATGGCGAACAAAATTATCTCCGGCTTTCAGGATAAGAATAAGAAACATCAACAAACTTACTAAAGCATACAAAGCCAGACGTTTGTCTTTTCTCAACGCAATAATCAGGCCGCCAGAAAAGACAACAAAACCACTGTAACGCAATGCGGTTTCATAAAACTGAGCAAATGCAGCTTGCCATTGACTGGTGATTTCCTGTCCGGCAACCAACATTGGTTTACCCATAAAAAAATGAACCAGATGAAAAGTCTCATTCAAGTATGGAATGTAGAAAAAATACCACCAACAAGCTGGAAATAAGGCAAATACACTCAAAACAGCAATACGAATTCTCAAACGTAACGCATATTCTTTGTTTAATAGCAAAAAGGGCAACAAAGCCATTGCGGCGATAGCCGGTAGTTTTGATAAGAGCCCGAATGCTGTCAAAAGAAAAAACAAGGCAAGTCTCCAGTGATTCGTTCCTTTAAGAAGGTAAATTACAGCCTGTTGCATTCCGATAACAACCAATGCAACTGAAAAAGTATCAGGCATGATTTTTCTTGAGTAAGTGAACCACAGCGACGAAAGCAAGATCAAACCGGCATAAAAAGCAAGTTTATGGTTGCGCAGGCGGCGTATAATATCATAAAAAGCAATTATGCCAATTGATGAAACAAAAAGGTTGATGAGCCTGCCATACCAATGATCATAACCAAAGAGAAGTGACAAAAGATAGATCAGGTAATTAAAAACAGGAAATTCCATGCCTGTAATACCGCTCAGTTGCCCGCCAATATCTATGCGCGGATGGAAGATGTTGTTGTCGGTCTCATAAAAATTCCTTGCCACCATCGTAACCGTTGTTTGACGCCAGTTATGAGCAATTTCGAGTGGAGGTTGTGTGATTCCATAAAGTCTTATTACAAAAAACAAAAACACCCAAAAACGCATGTCATTCAATAACCTGCCGGAATTGAGACTATTCATGTTATATCGTTTCAAGAATATACTGATGAAATGAGGCATTATTCAGTTAAATGATGCTGCTAAATTATAAAATTAGTTGGCAGTAATTGGCGTTGAAGTCAAAATGGAGAATAAGGCCGGATTGCCGTTCATCAAGTCAATTAATGAAAACGAACAGCACATTTTCAATAACTGTTTGTTATAGCCATAGATTTTTGATGAAAGTCTGCAAAGATATTTTACGCATAGATTAATGACTACTAATCATCTAAGAAAATCTAAATCGTAAATCTGTATTATGCCAGTCATACGGTTTTATGGCTTAAAATCTTTGAATTTCAATAAAGTTTCGACAAAAACATTGAATAAATTTTGTAAAACGGGCTTTTCGTAATGTATCTTTACACAATGGTAAACTCAAAAATGACATACAGCCGACTTACACTTTCTTTTCAATCAAAAGACGAAAAACTTTTTCTTGAAACGTATTTTTATGATTCCTTGCTTCAGGTAAGAATCTCGTATGTCATCGTCACTTTTTTATATGGAATTTTTGGTTGGCTGGATTGGCTGATGTTCCCTGAGTTTGTTCCAACTTTTCATTTTATTCGCTATTATATTGTTGTTCCGCTGCTTTTGTTCGTTTTATTGCTGTCGTTTACAAGTGTTTTCAAGAAATTATGGCAGATGCTGCTTTTCATCAGCCTTGTTACGGGTGGATTAGGCATTGGTATTATGCTGATGCTCGTACCAGGCAGCTATGCCTATCTTGCAGGAATGATGCTCATTTTTTTGGCGGGGTATTTCCTTATCAAACTTCGGTTTATCTATGCCACAATTGCCGGGTGGATGATTTTGATTCTTTACAACTGTGGTGAGTTATTATACATAAAGCCCGACACAGTGACTTTGATTAATACCAATTTCTTTTTCGTAAGTGCCAATATCATCGGGATGTTTGCTGCCTACAGCATTGAGTATTACGCAAGGCGCAACTTTTATCTGAATAAAGAGCTCGACAAAGAAAAACTCGTTGTGGTTGAGATGAATAAAAATCTTGAGAAAACCGTTGAAGAACGAACCAGGCAATTGTTGCAGGCTAAAGAAAAAGCTGAGGAAAGCGACCGGCTCAAGTCGGCATTTCTGGCCAATATGAGTCATGAAATACGCACACCGATGAATGGCATTCTTGGATTTTCCGAGTTGTTGAAAGAGCCTGATTTGAGCTCTGAAGAACAGCAAGAGTACCTATCACTTATTGAAAAAAGCGGTGTCCGCATGCTCAATATCATCAACGACATTGTTGACATTTCAAAGATTGAAGCCGGCCTGGTCCAAACAAATCTTACACAACTGAGTATAAATGAGGTGTTTCACTTCATATCAAAGTTTTTTGCCAATGAGGTAGAACAAAAAGGATTGGTGCTGCAGATTACCAATCAATTGCATGATGAAGAAGCATTGATAACGACTGACAGGGAGAAAGTCTATGCCATTCTGACCAATCTTGTCAAGAATGCGATTAAATTTACGGCAAAGGGTAAGATCGAAATTGGTTGTATAAAGAAAAATGATTGCCTTGAATTTTTCGTCAGCGATACAGGCATTGGAATTCCACAACACAGACAATCAGCCATTTTCGACCGCTTTGTACAGTCCGATCTTGCCGACAAGATGGCATATCAGGGAGCAGGATTGGGATTGTCAATTGCCAAAGCATATGTGGAGATGTTAGGGGGCAACATATGGGTTGAAAGCGCCGAGGGTGTCGGCTCCACCTTCCGTTTCACTCTGCCCGTCAAAAAAACGGCCTGAATAATTCGTGTATCTGTTTGTTTTGTAATGGCATATAAAACAACAATCACTGTTTTCTCTGAATAATCCTTGCCGATACTCAAGTGCTGCAGGCTACGTAGATTGAGAATAAAGCCATAGAAATTATCTTTGAAAACTTTCCAAATCCCAGGTCGAGTCAATCTAAAGCTACATTTAACAGCTTCATTTACTATGATTAATAATAGAGGTATCAGATACTATTTCAAGACTTTTACTGAAGTTTGAGGTGGAAGATAGTATAAATACGGACTCAAACCAGTTTGCCGATGGATGATATATCATTAAATTAAAAGATAAGAACGGGAAACTCCCGGTAACAAAAAAGCCCGTAAAAACCACTGGTTGTGGTAACTGAAAGAAGTTCTAATTTATGGCCGTCTATATATAGTTGAAAAGTTCGTCCATCAGCTAAAGTAGTATTTTCCAAAAAATTTCAAATCCGTGCAGGTATTCAATCATTAATTTAGGAGATTTCTGTTTTTCGCTATTAGTTGTCAGAATAACGCAAGAAGCCTCACATTTTATTTGCTCAATTGAAAACCACATACTAATTTTACAGCCTTTGAAAAGCATTAATTGAAAATACTTACATACAATAATACTATGTGAATTATTTTTAAAGTCAAATTATACCCCTGCTTAATCAAGCAGTTTGACATTTCAACTCCCCAAAAACCAACCAAAACAAAACATTATGACCATTAGGCTTTCAATTTTTACAGTTTTACTCGTTGTCGTTCATTCTGCATTACAAAGTCAGGTGCATGATGCTGAAATAAGTTATTTCAAAACAAATATTGTAATCAGGAACAGGACTAAAACAGAGGAAATCCGCTATGAAATAAAGATCAACAACCGAAATGGAGAACGATTCACGAAAGTGAGCATTCCTTATTCGAAACTATATAAGCTGTCGAGGATTGCAGCTTTTATCAAAGATTCTGAAGGTGAAACAATTAAAAGTTTGAAAAAGAGCGAGATCGTTGATAAAAGTATTATGAATTGGTTTTCCTTTTATGAAGATAACTTTATTAAGGAGTTCACTTTGAAGCACAACGAGTATCCTTACACACTTGTCTATACATACCAGTATGAAGCTAAAGAATTTCTTGAAATATGTGATTGGTCACCAGTAATTGACAATTCAATTCCTACCATTCAAGCTGAGTTAACTATAACGACACCAATTGATTATAGAATTCGATATAAATCAGAATCAGTAAACAAACCAAATATTGACACGCTTGAAGATGTTGTAAAACACAAATGGAATGAGAAATATGACAATCTGATAAGGACAGAAACAATGAGTCCTCCTCTTCAAAAGCTATTGCCAGGAGTGCGTGTAATTCCTGAAATTTTTTCATATGAAACCGCGGGATCGCTCGAGAGTTGGGAATCATTTGGCAACTGGCAATACAATCTTATGGAGGGCTTGAACGTGTTGCCCGATCTTGAAAAAATGAAAATACTTGAAATAACAGAAAAAGCCAAAAGTCAGGAAGAAAAAATACTATTGCTGTTTCACTATCTGCAGGACGAAACACGCTATATCAACATAAGTCTTGGAACCGGAGGCTATAAACCACACACTGCGGGCTATGTAGTTCAAAACAAGTATGGTGATTGTAAAGCATTGTCAAATTATTTCAAAACAATGCTTGATTACATCGGGATACCAAGCTATTATACCAAGATATACGCAAACAGGTACATACCCGATTTTGCAACAGATTTCCCATCTCCACAATTCAATCACATTATATTGAATATCCCTCAAAAAGGTGGAGATCTTTGGCTCGATTGCACCAACGAAGCCGCTTTTGGCTATTTAGGCACATCATGTCAAAACAGAGAGGTGTTAGTAGTTAAAAAAGACAGCAGCTTCTTGGCAAAAACACCGGCATTAATGCCTAAAGATGTATTGACAACACAAAAAATATCTGTTAAAATGGCAAATAACGAAGCCATCGTCCATTTTGATGGAATATACAGAGGTGAATGGTATGAGGTACTTCTTAGTCTCGAAAGTGATTACAACGAATTAGAAAAAGCTTTCATTGTCCGGAACAACTTTGTTCCTGCCGGATTCCAACTCAACCAATATAGCATTAAAAAATTCGAAAGAGACTCTGCAAAAATGGGGTTTTCAATGGAAACGAGTACACCAAATCTTTATAAAATTTATGGAAATGAACTAATTATATATAACTTAACACATAATCTTCCTCAATTTGAGAATCCAAAAAAAAGGAAATCAGCGGTACAGATTGATTATCCGATAAATTTTACAGATAGCATTGTTTTTCAGATACCTGCAGGATACAAGGTAACTGGAACCAGCTTCAGCGATTCAATCGTGAGCGAATTCGGGCAATACAATTTGCAGGTTGATTTGGAAGCAGAGGCTATATCACTCGTAAAAAAAATACTCATTTTGCCCAACTTTATTCCAATTGCTTCATACAAGGCATTTTATGATTTTTACAAAGAAATTTTTGATAGAGAAGCCAATCTACATTTTACACTTATTAAGGAATAGCATGAAAAACAAATTAGCAAACATCTTTATTTTCCTTCTTCTTGGAAATCAATTTATTTACTCGCAAAATTTCGCTAAAGAATTCGGCAAGGCAACTCAATTAAATTTCGAGGACAAACAATATGCTGCCTATCAAAATGCCGAAGCGGTTGTAATTTTCGACCTTGGTAAGTCTTACTTTGTAAGAGACCAAAACAGCTATGATGTAGTTTATGAAAGAACCACCCGAATCAAAATATTATCAGATGCCGGAGCTAAGTGGGCCGAAATTGAAATTCCTTACTACCATGAAGGAAGTGTTTGGGAGAAAGTTACAAAAATTGAAGCATATTCATACAACTATGATAATGGACTGAAAATAAATAAATTAGAAACAAGTAATGTTTATGAAGAAAAAATTAACGACAAGTGGAGCGTCAAAAAGTTTGTTGTTCCGCAAGTAAAAGCCGGATCAGTTGTTGACTATCGCTATTCAATAATATCAGAATACAAGTTTAATCTTCGCGACTGGGAATTTCAGTGGAGAATTCCAGTACAATACAGCGAATATGAAGTACAAATGATTTCATTTTATGAGTACACCTGGCTGTTACAAGGAACAAACAAGTTCACCGAGCAAAGTTCATACGTTGATTCAGGGCTAAAAGAACAGTTTGCTGGTGTTGAATTCAACCCAAATGTTCATAAATTTATCATTAAGGATGTCCAGGCTTTTGAAAGCGAGGAATTAATATCGTCGATCAATGACTACATCATCAAACTTGATTTCCAACTATCGCGCATAAACTACCCAACAGGAGGATCATTAGAGATCATTACAACATGGGATAACATGATTAAGGATTATCTGAAAGAGGAGAAATTTGGAAAGTTTATAAACAAAGCTGAAAAACTAAGTACAAAACTCATTGACATTGAGGAATTTGTTAATAAAACTGACCGGGAAAAACTTGACTTTACAATTGACTACCTTAAGAAAAATTTTAATTGGAACGGGATTAACTCTGAGTTTGCATCAAAGTCACCTTCCGACTTTGTCAAAGACAAACATGGAAACAGTGCCGATATCAATTTATTTGCTGTTGGCATGTTAAATATGTTAGGCATTAATGCGAAACCCGTTTTACTCAGCACCCGAGGACATGGCAAAATCAAATACGACTACCCGTTTACACATTTTTTCAACTACGTAATTCTAATGGTTCCTGTTGACGGTGGTTTTGTACTTTCTGATGCCACAGAAGTATTCGCGCTTAATGATCGTATTCCGGCAAGATGTATTAACGATAAAGGATTGATCGTCAGTAAGGAAAACAATGGCTGGGTTGGTCTTGAATGTCTTTTCCCGTCGGAGATTAAAACAGAGATAAGTTATAATCTGGCAAATAACGACACAATTTTTGCCCAAGTCACGAAAACAGCAACCGAATATGACGCCTTGGATTTCAGGAATAAATATGGATCAAACATTGAAGAAATCCGCAAAATTCTTGAATCTAAAAGCATTGTATTAGATGAATCCTCCATAGTGGTTGAGAATCAACTCGACAAAACCAAGCCTTATGTCTTGTCTTTCAATCAAATCCTGGAAAATCAGGTTGCTGGAGATAAAATATATTTATCGCCTTTTCTAAATGAATCAATTAGCAACAATCCGTTGAAGCAAAAGGTTAGAACCTATGCAATTGACCTGACTTACCCCAAAAAAAGAACATTTATAACCACCTTAAAAATACCCGAGGGTTATCAGGTTGAATATGTTCCAGCCAACCAAAAATTCAACAATATTTTATTTGGGTTCGATTTCTCAACACAAACCGATGGCGATCAGATAACGGTTAAATTTGAACATCAGCTAAAAAAAACAGTCTATTCGCCAACAGATTTTACCAACATTAAATACTTTTTTGAAGAAATAGTTAAAAAGTCGGGTGAAAAAATTGTTTTATCAAAAGTTAAAAATTAGCAAGTTAAGCTAAGTAGCAAACAAGCTGATTATGCAATACAACGAAATCACAGAACCAAACCTAACATTTTAAAATCATTTGATTATGGAAGCGGTTTTTTTCGAAAATCAACAAGCCTTCAGAAATTGGCTAATTGAAAACCATTTAATCGAAAAGGAACTTATTGTAGGTTTTTATAAAGTTGGGACAGGAAAACCATCAATGACATGGTCTGAGTCAGTTGACCAGGCACTCTGTTTTGGCTGGATTGACGGAGTAAGAAACTCGATCAATAGCGAAAGTTATTGCATACGATTTACGCCCAGACGAAAAAACAGCATCTGGAGCAAAATAAATATCGGGAAAGTAAAAAAACTCATGCAAGATGGTTTGATGACAGAAGAAGGAATAAAATCATATGGCTACCGAACAGATAAGCTTACCGGCACCTACTCATTTGAAACAGAGGAACATGAACTTTCAGCGGAATTCAAAAAGATCATTCAATCAAATACCATTGCATGGCAGTTCTTTGAAAAATTGCCACCATCCTACAAAAAAGCCGTTTCACATTGGGTCATGAGCGCAAAACAAGAAAGCACAAAGTTGAAACGGTTGGAAAAACTTAAAGAAGCCTGCGCCAAACAACAACGCCTGTAAAACAGAAAAGCTAAAAAGACAGTTAAATAGTGTCTGTCCACAATGTCTGGTACTCGAGCATTAATTTTGAGGGCGACGCATGTACGGACTGAATGTCAGGAGTTTACTAGTATTAAAGTCTGACCTGAATGACGTACACAACGAAGCCATAGAGCTTCAAAGGCAAGCACCAAATAACCGAAAGAACAACATCACAAGTGAAAGAACAATCATCAATTCAAAAATATTTTCATAATTTATTGATAATGTGATGGTAATAAAATATTTAATTAAATTTTTACCCGAATATGAGTTAAACTATACAAAGTAACCCTTATTTTAGTTTATTTATTGAAAATAATTACCCTTATTTTGGGTGAAATAATGAAATAATTAACCATTACTTTAAGAAATGATGTATATTTGTGGAAAATTTGAGCAATGTTTTATAGGAAACAACTACAAGAATTAGTAGAGTGGCGGTATTCAAGCAATCGAAAACCACTCATAATACGCGGAGCACGTCAGGTAGGCAAGACCACGCTGGTTCATGATTTTGGTAAACAGTTCAAACAATACATCTACCTTAATCTAGAGCAAAAAAAGGATGCTATTTATTTTGAAGAGTCAGACGACATCCAACAACTGCTTACCAGAATATTTCTCGAAAAACGGCTTTTGCTAACTCACATCAGCGAAACGCTCCTGTTTATTGACGAAATACAGGAACTGCCAAAAGCAATAAATCTATTGCGCTATTTTAAGGAAGAAGCGCCCCAACTGGCAGTTATTGCAGCAGGTAGTATGTTAGAGACACTTGTTGGAAAACAGCTGACTTTTCCTGTTGGACGTGTAGAATACAAAGTATTGCGACCATTTTCGTTTGAAGAGTTTCTATTGGCAATGGGCGAACAACAACTTTTGGATGAATACATAAAAACTCCGGTAGAGAAGTATGCTGAGCCATCGCTTTTCGAGGCATTCCGCACATATGCACTTATTGGAGGCATGCCTGAGATTATTGCTCAATTCAGTGTTCACAGGGATGTCACAGCTTTAGGAAAGGTTTATGATTCACTTATCAACTCCTATCTGGACGATGCCGAAAAGTATGCCAAAAATGACCAACAGCTTCAAATTATTCGATTTTCGATACGTCAGTCGTTGATTGTAGCCGGCCAAAGAACTTCATTTCAACAATTTGGAAATTCCAATTACAGCTCGAAAGCCGTAGGCGAGGTTTTGCGTGCATTGGAAAAAACACATTTAATTCAGATACTTTATCCTGTTACAGGAACAACACTTCCGTTGGAGCATGACTTAAAAAAGACGCCCCGAATTCATTTTCTCGATACCGGATTGATGAATTATTTTGCTGGTTTACAAAAAGATGTACTGGGTACCAAAGATCTCAGCACAATATATCAGGGCAAAATGATAGAGCATTTGGTGGGTCAGGAGTTGCTTTCATTTCAATCGTTAAGTTTGAGTAAGCTGAACTTTTGGGTAAGGCAAAAGAATCAATCAGACGCAGAAGTAGATTTTATTTATCCATATAAGGGCAAACTTGTGCCGATAGAAGTGAAATCCGGTGCACAGGGTCATTTAAAATCCCTTCATGTGTTTATTGATAATTCCCCAATCAGGTTTGCAATTCGCTTTTATGCGGGCACGTTTCAGCTTGACAAACTCAAAACCAGTAACGGTAAGCAATTCTATCTTTTGAATCTCCCCTATTTTTTAGCTTCGCAGGTTGAAAAGTACATTGATTGGTTATCGGATGAAGTTACATGGCATGATAATCAAATAAACATCGTTTCGGAACATAGCAGTCCGGAATACAGGAAGTCGAAAAAGCCTGACAGACGTTGGGCCTTCGAAGATCTGAAATCAAAACACATTGAGATATTGCGCTTTTGCCTTGACGGTCCTCAAAAAGGTCGGGATTTGCTCGAAGAAAAGCTTGGTTTGACCTACCAATCAAGAAATAAAGGTGTTTTTATCAAACCACTCTTCGAATTGGGTTTGATTGAGTTTACGATAAAAGATTATGAAAAAAGCAAGCAGCAACGTTATGCAATAACCGAAAAAGGCAGGGAATTTTTAAAAAGTTTGTAACATCAATTCCAAAAAAAAGCTCTGATAACAATGTTATCAGAGCTGATTCTTTGATAAGTGCCCAAGAAAGGACTCGAACCTTCACGAGCGTGCGCTCACTACACCCTGAATGTAGCGCGTCTACCAATTCCGCCACTTGGGCTACAACACCCTTCAAAAAACAGTGCCCAGGACAAGATTCGAACTTGCACACCCTTGCAGGCGCCAGCCCCTCAAGCTGGTGTGTCTACCAATTCCACCACCTGGGCAAAAAGTGGAGCAAAAGTAGTCCTTTTTTTCGACTTGGCAAGGTTTTGACCAATTTTTTTCCGTAATATTTTAAAGTTTGAATCAAAAGCAATCAACACTTTTACTATCATCTCATAATCAATTATATACACATATCAATTAGGTTTTTTCATGTAATGAGGTTTAATTCTATCTAACGGTGAAATATTTTTTACTGAGC
The DNA here is from genome assembly GCA_002421995.1 of Bacteroidales bacterium UBA6207. Lineage (GTDB taxonomy): Bacteria > Bacteroidota > Bacteroidia > Bacteroidales > F082 > JALNZU01. The sequence goes on from DISP01000158.1 coordinate 17,260, forward strand.
AATTTGCAAATGTGTTGGGTCATATCGTATTTTTGATACACAAATATTAGTAATATGACTGATTTAAGCCCAAAAGATTTTGACCTAATTGAGCAAAAAGGAATTGATATTGAGCAAATTAATAAACAAATTGAAGCATTTAAAAGAGGATACCCATTTGTAAAGCTCATTGCTCCTGCCACCATTGGAGATGGTATCATGAAATACAGCGAAGAAGAAGTGAATGAGTTGATTGAGTATTATGATGAAAACAAGGACAATTATGATCTGCTGAAGTTTGTTCCTGCATCAGGTGCTGCAAGTCGAATGTTCAAACATTTGTTTGAATTTGTGCAGACATACAAAGCCACTTCCGAAGAAATCAGTGTTTTGGAAGGTGACACTGATCCGAACAGCGTTGGTTTTTTGCTGCAAAATCTACATAAAATGGCATTTTATGAGGATTTGAGCGAGATGGCCAAAACCAAAGGCACTTCGCTTGAAACAATGCTTGAGCTCAAACAATTTGACAAGGTGATACAGATGATATTGAGCGATAATGGGTTGGGATATGGCAATCTGCCAAAAGCACTTTTACGCTTTCACCGTTATACCGGAGAGAACCGTTTTGCAATAGAAGAACATTTGGTTGAAGCAGCACATTATTGCACGAGCGAATTCAAAGTGGCAAAGGTTCATTTTACTATTTCGGGCGAGCATAAAAACAATTTCCTGACAGTGCTCGATGAGCTGATTCCAGTGTATGAGAAAAGATTTGGTTTACGCTATGAGATTTCATTTTCGGAACAGAAACCATCAACAGATACAATTGCTGTTGATATGGAAAACAGACCTTTCCGCAATGATGATGGAAGTTTATTGTTTCGTCCGGGTGGGCATGGTGCACTTATTGAAAACCTGAATGATCTGAAGGAGGAAATTATTTTCGTTAAAAACATCGACAATATCGTACCTGACTCATTGCGTAGTGAAACCTACAGGTATAAAAAAGCGATTGGGGGATTACTGCTTCAATTGCTTGAAAAGACCTTTGAATACCTTGATATTCTTGATGCAGGTTTTCTTGAATCGCACGAATTGGATGAAATTATATCTTTTGCCAGACACAACCTAATGATCAATATCCCTGCTTCTTTTGACGGATTGAGTGAGATGGAGAAAATTGACTATTTGTATGGCCAGCTAAACCGCCCGGTTCGGGTGTGTGGAATGGTCAAGAATGAGGGAGAGCCAGGAGGTGGTCCATTCTGGGTCGAAAACAGCGAAGGGGTTGTTTCGCTGCAGATAGTTGAATCGTCGCAAATGGATTTAAAAAACGAAAAGCAGGCTGCAATAATTAACAACGCCAGTCATTTTAATCCGGTAGACCTTGTTTGTGGAATTTATGATTTTAAAGGCCACAAATTCAATTTACCTGACTTTGTTGATCCTCAGACAGGTTTTATTTCGAAGAAATCCAAAGACGGACGTGATCTCAAAGCGCTTGAACTGCCAGGTTTGTGGAATGGTGCTATGGCAGACTGGATTACCGTTTTTGTTGAGACGCCTTTGATCACTTTTAATCCGGTAAAAACCGTTAATGATTTACTGCGACCGCAGCATCAGGCTTAGATAATAAAAAAAGCCGGATAGCTTCGCTGTTATCCGGCTTTTTTTGATCTGCCATTTATAAAAGATGGCTCAGGTCGGAACCAGGTTCAATTTCAACAAGCTCAGCACCATATCTGAATAGTCGCATTGGCTTGCTGCCTTTGAGTGTCATTGTGTGGCCATCAACCTCCAGAAGACTACTTTCACGAAGCCCTAACACAGGGATTGATCTATTGATAATCATAAACTCTTCAATTCTTTGTTGACGCGTTTCGCCACCATGCCCGGCAGGGTTTGCATCCAGATAGTGAGGGTTAATCTGAAAAGGAACGAGCTTCAGGCAGTCAAAGCTTAACGGTTGAATGATAGGCATATCATTGGTTGTGCGCAAGGTTGGGCAAGCCACATTTGCACCCGCACTCCAGCCAATGAATGGTGCACCGGCAAGTACTTTTTCGCTTATAGCTTGCATTATCCCTGTTTGGTGCATCATTGCAACAAGATGAAAGGTGTTGCCCCCTCCTACTACAATGCATTGTGCACCTGCAATTTCTGCCAACGGGTCGTCACAATTATGGATGGATTTCACATCGCAGTTAACTGTTTTTAAAACACTTGCAACTTTTGCTTCATAAACATCATAGGACGAATGCAAACTCTCATGCGATAATCCAACACCTGCATAAGGAATAAAAAGCACATTGTTAATTAGATTTTTCTTCAAAAAATCATCAATAAAATGCAATGGCCATCCGAGGTATGATTCGCCGGGATTAGTTGAGTTACTGATTAATAAAAGTTTCATTTTGATTATTATTAAGATTATTGTTATTTCTTCCTCTTTAGCTTCTTCATTGTACGAAGATACGTTTTTTCAAACTGAACAAATCTACGGTCTTGTTGAGTTAACTCTACGGATCTTTCAGTTGTATTTGTCAGGCCGGCTGAATGGTCTGCGACAGCAATTAGAAGCGCCGCTTTCTGCTGTAATTCTGAGGTCAGCATGAAATCGAAATCCTGTTTTCGTAATATTTTAAGGTAGGTTTCAGTTTTTGCAGCATCCATTCTTTCAATGTAATAGAACAAAACCTGAATAGTAAATCCACTGTTATTCTGCTTGCGAATAAACTGCTCGAAGTCAATATGTTTCAGACCATATTTTTCAAGATGATACCTGGAAATCTGATCATCAAAATAGGTGTACTGAGGTAAAACAGCAATGATACCTGAACGATATAAAATATCAATAATATCCTCATAATCATGATAGTATCTAAAAAGATCATCATATTCCCGAAGCAATTGTTTTGCTTCATCAACCTGAAGTCCACACCCTTGGTTGGCTGCCTGAATTTCGACGATTTCGGTCAGCGTTTTTTCAAGTTCTTCATAATTTTTATTTCGGATCATCTGTCGCGAAGCCACCATTAGATCTTCTGTTTTGAAGCGGTGATTCAGGCAGATACGTGCAATCATTCTTTTATCAAGTTCCTGAAAAGCATCCTGTATGCTTTTTCTTTTATCGAGATGGGTTGACATAGCAAGGTCGGTTGCTTTTTCGAAAAGCTGCCAGGCTTCTTCAATTTCATTTGCCCAAACCTTAAGCTGAGCTTCTTTGATTGTTCTTAAGATAATAGTTTCGGATTCCGCAAGGTTTGTCTCACTGGCTTTGACCAGAGTTGAATTTGAGCCTGATTTTTGATCGGCACCCTGCAGTTCGTTGCTTTGAGCAATCATTTTGTTTAGTAAAAAGTTAGCTTCGTTACTTGTACGGAGAAACTGGATATGGTCTTTTTGATAGTTCAGCGCAAAATCGAGACGCTTGTTTGCTTCGCCTGTTTCGCCAATTGCGAAATAATTCTCGGCCTCATTGACCAGTTGCAAGTAAATCTGCCTGTAAGAAACAAACAAACCCTGGTTGATCTGTTCGTTGAAATTGTTGTTGTAATAGTTTTTTGCAATTAGCTGCGACTCTTCAAATGCTTGAATAGCAAGTAGATAATTCTTCTGATCCAGGTAGTCATTTCCTTTTTTAATATGTAACTTTACCAGTTCTTCTGATTCGCCTGCGATTCGGTTGATAAGGCCATTTTGCGGGTATTTTTGGATAAAGGACGTTGATTTCTGCTGATAGACTTTTGAAAGAGAATCATTACCGGCATTAAGCGCTTTTGATGCGATTTGAAGATATGAGCGCAGAAGCCCCAGTTTTGCAGATTCGACGCGTGATCTCACTTCGCCGGCTGCCTGCTCATGTCCACGGTCGGCCAACACTTTTCGGGCATCTTCATAAAAACCAAGTGCATTTGAATAATCGTTTTGATCGTAGAGTGAATCGGCCAATGAAACAATTTCGAATGCAATCTTTTCGGCCAGTGTAATGTGCTGTGCTTGATTGGTAAGTAGATTGCAAGCTTCATAAAAGCTTTCATCGGGCAATAGGCTGTTGGCTTTTAATAGCAATTCGTGATCACGGAAATCGGTGAGATAGACTGACCGATGACCCTGAACTGCTTGCTTTACATATGAAGATGCAATCGCTTCTATCAATGCGCTATGATCGGTTGATTCAGAAATTGCCGACTGAAACAAGGTATTGTACCTTGTTAATAAACGATCGAGATCAGTTTTCTTCTGCCACAATTTGGCTGGATCGCTATGTGTTTCATTCATCGCTTCAAGAGTGGCTGTTTCGCTGAAAAGAATCAACGCTTTTCGTATTCTTTCCCGCGTTTGAAAAAGTCCGTTTATGTCCTCATTCGATTGATTTTCATTGTTTAAGGTTTTTAATAAAATGATGTTCACATAATTATCCAACGCCCAGTATTGATTGATTTGTTGAATATACTGTTGTAAAAGTTCGACTCTTTGCTGACTGAAACCAGCATTTTTAATAACACCATCCCAACTTGATATTGCTGTTGATACCGAATACTCAAGTTGTAAACTGGCCGGTAAGGCATCGGATGCAACTTCAAAAGGAGATTCGCCCATGTTAGCTGACCAATACCAACCTGAATATTTGTCAGGGATTAATAATTTTGAAAGTAAAAAGCCTCTGTATTCTGTATTCCCGGTTATTTCCAATAGATTAATTTTCAACCATAGCGAAGTTCCTTCAGATGAATTCTGGTATTGAAAACTGTACTGCAAGCTTATTTTTGTATTCCAGGATTTTGCCAGATTTTCATTGCCTGAGGTCATTAAATTGATCACAGCATGGCTATTTCTGTTTGCTGATGATGATTCGCTATGCGTTTGCAATGAAAAGGAATACGATTTAGTCGATTGAGCAAAATTGACATTGGCAATGGACAATAGAACCACATAAAAAAAACCAAAGAGAAAATACTTTTTAAATAGAGTCATTTTATAGATGAAGGATTTGAAGCATTGCCATAAGGCAAAAATAAGCTTTTGCCTGAATATGCCGCACATAGAATGCACAAAAAAAGGAGGTCGCGCTGACGCGCGACCTCCCTGCTACCATTTATTTCAACCACCAAAAAACTATTTGGTCAAGATTATATTGCCTTTGACATCGAAGATACCGCTAACGCTTTCAAGTCTCAGGCGATAGATGTAGAGTCCGGCACCATCGAGATCAGCATTGAATACCTGCTTACGATGGAGCCCGGAGGTTTGATGCTCATCAACAAGGGTGCGAACAATTTGTCCGAACTGGTTGTAGATTTCGAGTGTAACTTTACCTTCGATCGGCAAAGTGTATTGGATGAATGCACTGTGAACAAAAGGATTAGGCTGGCAGTTATGTGAAAGCTGCAGCTTCTCAATATCCAAGCCTGTGAGCGTGGTATTGATAGACCTTGTGATCAAGCGAATGTTCTCGACCACTTCTGCCTTTTCATTGGCAAACTCAGTTTCGGGTAGTAGTTCAACAAATTTCTCGTTGCCATTCATTTTGTCGAGAACAACGGCTTTGAGCAGGAACAATCCATCACCGGCATGATAATTAACGCTTTCGTTTCCGGACCAAGCAAGTCTGATAGTGTGTTCATCTTCATTGATATACGCAATTTCAACACCTTCAACTGCCAACGGTTTGATCAACGCACCGTCGTAAGATAAGCCAACTGTTACTGCACCGAGGTCAATGTCATGACTAATCTGGAAAGGAAGGGTGATGGTTTCGCCTTGTTCAGCTGCAATAACACCTTGGTAATCAAGCAATGGAGCTGCCTTATTCTGATAAGGACTGAATGAAGCATTCAAATCACCTGCCGGGTTCAAATAAATGTTGAAGATATTGTTACCCTGAACGACAGCCGGAATAATTGCTTCATGATATACCTGATCAGCAAAGTTAGCCGAATTGTATTCACCTGACATTGTGAAAGGCACATCTGGAGCATTCGGATATGATTTATCAGTGTGTTGCATCATGTGCTTTCCGCCGAATTTGAAGTTATGACCTCCACCGGGGAACGGAGAAGTTCCGGGGAATCCAACAATTCTGTAGTTTATCAACAAGGCATCAAGGCCGGTGAGCGTTGTGGAACTGTTGACGTCAGCAACACTTCTGAAAAATGGTGTGTAAGGTGCAGCTCCAATCCATGGGAAGGTTTCAACAAAGTTGGAATTGACCGACATGAAGTTAACAACAAAGGCATCGAGTGCAGTTGCGCCACCCCAATGATTCCATGTCCAGGTATTTGTAAGTGCATTGCTGTTGGCACCTTCCCAAATACGGATGGTGTAGTCATTGCCCGGTACCAATGCATGGAAGGCAAAGTAGCCCTGCAAGCCGTTCAACATGTCATATGTTACCATCTGGGCAGGAGAAACAGGCTCACCATTGCTGTAAAGCTGAACATAGAATGCTCCGCCGATGTATGGAGAAACTACTGCAGTTTCGTCAGAATTAAAGAATTTGACTTGACCGGCTATTGATGAAACCGACAGGAAGTTGGCACGCAACTGGGTTTCGCATGAGGTCACCGTATAAGTAAACGTAGCTTCATTTGAAACAGGTAAGCCAGCAGTTGTTGTCCAATTCAGGAATTCCCATCCATTGTTTGAAGCAGCTGAAATAATCACCTGTGTTCCAATTGGATAATTGCCGGCTCCAGTGACCGTTCCTGCATTTGCAGGCGAAGCAGAAACTGTCAGAACAGGTGTTGTGACGTTTACTGTGACAGTATTGCTAATGGCAGGAGCTTCGATTACACAAGCCGCACTACTCATCATTTCTACCCAAACCTGATCACCAGCCTGTGGAGCATAAATGAAGCGAGCATTGTTTGTGCCCTGATGCTGTCCGTTGACTTTCCAGTAATAGAATGGCATAGTTCCTGGATTGGTTGATATTGCAACATAATCAACCGATGAGCCGGCACAGACGCTGTTGTGATTAGGAATGATCTCAACACTGGCATGTACCATTGGATCGAATGTTAGCAACATATCATCTGTATATTGACAGTAAATGCCACTGTTTGCAGTGAGGGTGAGGATCACTCCATTACTATTTGGATCGGATGTACCCGGGTAATAAACAGGATGGAGTATGGTCGGATCACTGAAATATCCATCTCCCGATGTTGTCCACATGTAAGTAGCAGCTTCTGTTACATCCGAGCCACTAAGAGTGAAAGTGCTGTTGGCACAGATGGTAGCGTCGGGTCCTGCAGAAACACCAAGGGTGTTTTCAATTGACCAGGTATGTGAAACAGCATCGGGCAACTGACACACTGATGCAAGGCGCTGCGTCACAATTTCAACTGCTGTGATTCCAAGAGTTTGGATTACCTGACCGGATTCATATTTAAAGTAATCAGACCATTGTGTAGTTTTGGTTCTAAAATACAGTGTATCAGTACCATTTCCACCAATACCAGCAATCAAGGTTGCACTAACAGGAGTTCCTTCACAAACTACTGTGAGATCAGGCCCAGGAAGCAAAGTTCCGGTTTGAGGTATTGCCTCTGCCTGCCAGCTGACGGTTGCGTATTGACTCGGGTTACAAATTTCGGCGAGTCTTCTTGTACGTATTTCCACTGCGGTGAGTCCAAATAATTGAATCTCAGCACCGGATTGGTATGCAATCCAGTTAGATTGTCCGGTTGCTGCCGTTGTTCTGAATTCCAATTCATCTATGCCATTTCCACCACTGCCTGCAGTTAATTCTGCTGAAACTGATGAAGTTTCGCACAATAAGCCTTGTGATGGCAATTGTGTTAGCGTTCCGGCAATTGGCGTAGGTTCAACCAACCAGTAAACAGTGTTGTATGCCGATGGATCACAGAATTGTGACAGGCGGCGTGTACGTATTTCAACAGAAGATTTACCGGCTGTTGAATTGCTTTCACCCGAAGTGTAGCTAAGCC
>DISP01000025.1 GCA_002421995.1 Bacteroidales bacterium UBA6207
GGCTGGTTTTTTACTGCTGTTTCTGCGTTTGTTGTGTCATTCGTGCTTGGAATCTTTTTCTATTATGGCGGAATCTACGCCATCTTCACGATGATTCTGCTCTCTGTATTTTTGGTTTACCGCACCCATAAAATGCATGTCAAAAAGGAAAAAAATGCAGAAGAAAGCCATAAGGAAATGGAAAGCCTTGATGCTGAAAACATCCTTGAATCATGCACAAATAGTGTGAATATAATTCTAAGCCAAACACAACTCGAACTTAAACGCACCATCAACGGTCTGGCAGATGAAAACATCAAAACGTTGAAGAAGACCAAAAAGAACATCGAGAAACTCACACAAAAAGCGAAAGAAAGAAAAAATACGGTCACCATCGTCATCAGTAAACTCAAGGACGATGCCATCGAATCGGGTCATTTCTATGTGCAGGCACTCGACTATGCCAGAGAAATCCTTCACAGCCTCAACTTTATTATTGGCCCAACTTTCGACCATGTAAACAACAACCACAAACCACTCAGCGAGCCTCAAATCAACGAATTAAAGCTTCTGAGTCAGCATATTGGTGTTTACCTCACCAAAATTTCGACAGATATCTCAGAGAATAATTTCGGAAACCAGGAAGCTTTGGTAGCCGAACAACAAAAAGTGCTCGGGATGATTGACCTTTTCAGAAAAAATGAAGTGAAAAGAATTAAGAAAGATACCTCACGAACCAAAAACACCTTGTTGTTTTTGAATATTCTGCAGGAAAGCAAAAACCTCTTACTTTTTGCACTAAATCTTTATAAAGCGCAGCGCGACTTTGTTACCTACCATCAGGGAAAGCAAAAGAAAAACTAATCTGAGAAAAGGCCGGTCACAAACCGGTCTTTTTTATTGATGTCTTTGTGAATAGTAATTTGTTTAAAACCAGATAACTGTAGCAATCCGGCAACTGCTTCTCCAAATCTTTCGTTTATCTCAAAGGCCAGCATTCCCTCTCTTGCAAGCAACTGATTTGCCAGGCTGCAAATACGCTTATAAAAAACCAAAGGATCATTATCTGTCACAAAAAGCGCAGTGGAAGGTTCATAGTCCAGTACGTTTTTACGCATAAAACCTTTCTCCGAGATCGTCACATAAGGAGGATTGCTAACGATGAGATTGAAATTTGCTTCTGCAACAAATTGATTATCATTGAGTATATCGGCATGGATAAATTGCAGCACAACATTGTTGGCTATTGCATTTTGTTCGGCAACAAGCAAGGCTTTGGTTGATACATCAACAGCAGTGACCTGCGCCTGAGCGATACGCTTTGCCAGACTAATGGCGATGCAACCCGATCCTGTGCCGAGGTCGAGCACCTTCCTATTTTCTGACATATTAAGAAATTCAGCACATAAACCAACCAACTCTTCGGTTTCAGGCCTCGGAATCAACACGCTTTCATCAACAAAAAAGTTGTTACCATCGAAAGTGCAACTATTGAGAATGTATTGTACAGGCTTGAATTTTTTGAGCTCTTTCACTGCAAAATGAAGCTTGAGCAGCTCAGTTTCATTCAGCCGAAGATCAGGATTCACTACCAAATGTAGCCTCGTAACCGAAAAATAATGTGAAACAAGCAGTTCGATCATGCTTCTGGCTTCCCCGACTGGATACAAGAAGGCCAACTCTTTGGTATAGAACCGAATCAAATCGCCAAGTTTGTTGGAAGGGACATTCATCACAAAAATTGTTACCTATGCGATAAAAAAGAAAAACTGACACTCATAAATATTTGAATGTCAGTTTATTTCGGGTGGATAATGGGATTCGAACCCACGACCCTCAGAACCACAATCTGATGCTCTAACCAGCTGAGCTATAACCACCATTTGAGTGTGCAAATATACAACAAATTTGATTTTTTAGCCTTTCACAAAAAAAAATCTTCTGAATAATAATTTGCAATCTAATTCAATGATTTACGTTCTTTGTATGAAAAGAAAATTACGACTTTTGCAAAAACATGATTCTAATTCATCATTAATCCAAAATCGAACATTATGAAAAAAGCAGTTTTATTTTTAATTTTCCTGGCATTTGCATTTGGAACACAGGCACAGATTGATTTGGGGCCAAAAATTGGTTATACCACAACAAAACTCTCGGTTGACCAAAGCAATATCACCACCGACCTGAAAAATAATTTCCTTTTTGGCGCTTTTGTAAGACTTGGTAACAAGGTTTATATTCAGCCCGAAATCAATTGGTACACCTCCGGTGGTGTGTTCAAACGTCCTACAATAGGGTCACTAAGCCCGTTTGAGCAGGAAATAAAGATGCGCAACATCCAAATTCCTGTTTTTATTGGTATCAGGTTGCTCGACCTGAAACTGTTAAGCCTCAGGGCAGCAGCCGGGCCAACTGCCAATATCGTGATGAACAAAACCATCGAGTCAAATCAGAGTAGCGGATATATTGATCCCATAAAGGAAGCCGACATCAACAACCTGAACTGGGGATTCCAATTTGGAGCCGGCGTTGATGTGTTGATGTTTACCCTCGATGTGCAATACATGCTTGGTTTGAACAATGTGATTGGTGATGTAAAAGCTGGAAACGAATCAATCAAATTCGATTCAAAGAAAAATGGATTTGTTGTCAGCCTTGGCTGGAAGATTTTTTAATTAATGCACTAACTTAATGACATTCAACTCGATGTAATGAGGAGAATGCCTTTTTTTTGTTTTATGGCGAAACGACTTTTTTTATTGTGGATAATATTTGGTCTTACCATGTATTCCTGTACCAACAGCTCGGGCGACTACCCTGTTATTGGTGCATCGAAGCTTCCGAAAACCGAAGTCAGGATTAAACGTTATGGAAAAGCGCTTTTTGAGTTGGACAAAACGCGTTTTCAGGAGGAGCTCAAAGCGATACAAGCTGTTTTTCCGCAGTTTCTCAACGACGATCTGAATGATAGTGCCAACATCAGCAAACTATACAATTTTGTGAGCGACACACAACTCATTGCGCTGTATCACGAAACCATAAAAGTTTATCCTGAATTGACGAAACAGGAAAAAAGTCTGGCCGGGGCATTTGCTTACCTAAAATACTATTTTCCATCATTCACTGCGCCGCAGGTTTATGCGTATATTAGTGGTATTCAGTTTGATGCACCTGTTATGACTGCCGACAACAGTCTGGTAATCGGATTGGATTGTTACCTTGGCGAAAATCAGCCGCGCTACAAAAGCGCAGGTATTCCGGCCTATCAAATGCGCTGCATGACACCTTCTCATATCGAAGCTGATGTGGTGAAAGCCATCTATGCGGTTTATTTTGAACGACAGTTTACTGTGCAGACCATCCTCGACGAAATGGTGCATACCGGAATCAGGTATGCTTTTATCAAAGCAATGCTCCCCGATATGCCCGACCACATCCTTCTTGGCTATTCTGAAGAACAATACCGGTGGATTCGCAAAAACGAGGCTTCGGTGTGGAGAAGTATTGTTGGTGAAGAACTGTTGTATAAGGGAGACCAGAAATTATTCAGGAAATTTTTCGGTGATGGTCCTTTTACACAAGAGTTTTCGACAGAGGCACCTCCGCGGATTGGTGATTATATCGGTTGGCAAATTGTGCGTCAGTATGCAAAGCAAAAAGGTTTGGCAAGCCCACAGGATTTGCTTGCATTGAACGATGCACAAGGTGTTTTGGCGCAATCACGCTACAAACCGAAGTAGCAAATTCGTATCCGGTCACCAACAATCAGAACTTGTCGTTGAAAACAAATTGTTGTGTGTCAGTGAAAAGCCGACACACAAATGGCATATTTGGTTTTTGTTGACACACGAGTCAACGCTCCAAAAACCAAAAGAGCCATTTTTTGCAAACGCACGGAAAGACTATCAAAATTAAAAATGTAACTTTGTAGAACAAAAAATGATTATGACATATTACAAAAAAATAAGAGAATTAACTAAAACAGTTCCAGCAGCTTTAGTGGACTTTGGACTTCCACGTGACCCTGCAAAAACACCGACACAAGCATCGTCAAACTTCATTACCAATAAGGAGCAGGGAGATTGGGCGGAAAATCTGGTATTCAGGGCAATTAACGAAACCTCAAAGAACTTTATCGCTGTAAAATATGGTAAGTCTGATGACTTAGTAGCAGGAGAAGATGGATTTGATACATTCTATCAAGATTTTCAAGACGAGCTTGATACAATTGGAAAAAGACCTGATTTACTAATTTTCAGAAAAGAAGATTTCAACAAAGACTTAGGTTTTGATATAAGCCAAATTCCACATCATACAATTACCGAGTATGTAAAAAAAGCAATAGCAGGTATTGAAGTAAGGTCAAGTGCATTCTTAATTGACAAATATGAAGAAGCAATGCAGGTTAGGACTGAGAAATTTAGTCAAATCGCATTGCAGACCAGGGACATAATTCTTGCAGAATTTCAGGAAGAATTGAATCACCCTTCAAGACAAGCATACATTGATTTACTTGAAAACATTACACAAAGAACTTTGTCTGTAACAGACTTTAGAGTTCCAAGTTGGAGTTCAACAGAACGACTTTCGGAATTGAAAGCACACTTCAGAACACTAAAAGACGCTATAAAGGAAATTCAAAAACGAGATTATCTTTCTATAACACCAAAGGTTGAAGATATCAAGGTTGTTTACAAATGGATTGAAACTTTCAATGTTCCCCATTTTTATTTTCAGGTTTTCTTCGATAAAGTTTACGGAATTTCATTCGAGCAAATTCTCTCAATTATCTCAGATTCCAACAACGAAGGAATAATTTTCTCAGTTGAGTCAGACACCAAGAATCAGAACAAAACAACTATCAAAATCAACTCAAAATCAGGAACACCTATTGCATCAAAAGTTGAAGAACCTATTCACGAAAGCGTTAGAAAAGAAATGGATAGGGGAAGACTCTTGTTTTACGTAACATTTAAAGGTGGAACAGCATATCTTGACGTGGACAATCTGATTAATATACTCGGAATAGATAGTAAAGAATTCTAATGATTGAAGTTAAAGACATATCACAAGGAACAGATAATCAAGTAGAGAAACGCTACTCTAAATTAATTTCATTAGAGCATAGGAAGAAATTTGCTCAATTCTTCACACCTTTCGAATTAGCATCTTTAATGGCAGATTGGTTGTTGGGAAATCCAAATCTAATAACAGTTTTAGAACCTGCATTCGGTCTTGGAGTTTTTTCAAGAGCTTTATCAAGCAAAAAATCAGATTTATTAATAAAAGGCTTTGATATTGATGACAAAATATTTGCAGAAGCAAAAGAAATATTCTTCGATTCTTCTAATGTCGATTTACATTTAGAAGATTATATGTTTAATGATTGGAACAATAAATACGATGGTATTATATGTAATCCGCCATATTTTAAGTTTCACGACTATGACAACAAGACAATATTAAATGAAATTGAAAACAGATTAAAGATTAAACTCAATGGATTTACAAATCTTTATACACTTTTTCTGTTAAAGTCTATTTACCAACTTAAACCTAATGGCAGACTTGCCTATATCATACCATCAGAATTTTTAAATTCGGATTATGGGAAACTTGTTAAGTCAGCGCTTATTAAAAACAAGGTATTAAGGCACATTGTCGTTTTTGATTTTGAAGAGAATGTTTTTGATGATGCTCTAACAACTGCATGTATTTTATTATGCTCAAATGATAAGAACAATCAAACAGTTAAGTTTTCAACTATCAAAACAATTGTTGACATAGAACTAGTTAAAACTTACATTTCTGAATATCCAATTAACAGCCTTGGCGGCTCAACTTTTAACGTCAGTGAACTTAAACCAGAAGTAAAATGGCGAAAATATTATCAAGCGCAAAACGGCATTAAATATAATAACTTAATTCCATTTTCTAGTGTGGCTAAAGTCGTTCGTGGTATTGCCACTGGAGCAAATGAGTATTTCACATTTTCTAAATCAAAAGCAAACCGCTATGGTATTGATGAAAAACATTTACTCCCTTGCATTTGCAAAGCGGTGGACGTAAAAGATAATTTTTTCACAAAGGACAATTACAATTCATTAATTAAAAACGATAGACAAACATTCTTATTAAATGCAATCGGTTCTAAGGATGAAAATGTTTTGAAATACATTGAATTTGGAGAAATATCAGGTATTGACAAAAAGTATCTGACAGCTTGTAGAACACCTTGGTATGCTTTAGAAAATCGTCCGCCATCACCAATTTGGGTTTCTGTTTTCAATAGAAGTGGACTGAAATTTATCAGAAATGAAGCAAGCATTTCTAATCTCACAACTTTTCATTGTGTTTATCCCGTTCAGAATAGTTTGTTTGACAATGTGAGCGTTGACGTATTGTTTGCTTATCTATTAACAGATGCTGCAAGAGAGATATTTGAAGACAACCGCAGGGAATATGGCAACGGGCTTCAAAAATTTGAGCCTAATGACTTAAATAAAGCAATGATGCTTGACTTGACATTGCTCGACAAGAAAACTGAAAATAAAATCTTAGAGCTTTACAAGAAATATAGAGAGACGGCAATAAACAAATTGCCAGTCGACAGTTTTTTGCTTGAGATAAACGACATTTTTAAAAATAAATATTGCCAATGATAAACAGCCAAACCCATTGCCAGGTCGCACCAGCCGACCCACAAGCCAAAACTTGGCAAAGAATATGTCTGTTCGAATACGCAAATGAGAGAAATTCAAGACTAGATAAGAACTCTGGACGCACGACAAAAACACTATCACCATGCTTGTAAAAACCTTTGGCAGCGCCTTATTCGGGATAGATGCCATCACCATTACCATCGAAGTTAACATTGATAAAGGCATACAATTTTTTCTTGTCGGTTTGCCTGACAGTGCCGTCAAAGAGAGCCAACAACGCATTGAGGCTGCGCTAACGAACAAAGGTTTTAAATATCCGAGGCAAAAAGTTGTCATTAATATGGCTCCGGCCGACATTCGCAAAGAAGGTTCATCCTACGACCTTCCGATTGCAATCGGCATTATGGCTGCTTCCGGTCAGATCGAAGCGACACGACTTGACAAATTTATTATCATGGGCGAATTGTCGCTCGATGGTGGCCTAAAGCCCATAAAAGGTGCGCTTCCCATCGCAATCAAGGCACTTCAGGAAGGTTTTAAAGGAATGATAGTTCCGCTCGAAAATGCCCGTGAAGCCGCCGTAGTGTCTGAAATTGAAGTCTATGGTGCCGAAAACATCAAAGAAGTGGTTGATTTCCTGAACGGGGATGGAAATCTTGAACGCGCACTTATTGATACTGAAAGTGATTTTCTTTCGAGCTTCAGTCGCTATGAATTTGATTTTTCTGATGTCAAAGGACAGGAAAATATCAAACGCGCACTTGAGATAGCCGCAGCAGGTGGCCACAACGCCATTTTAATCGGCCCTCCGGGCTCAGGAAAGACGATGTTGGCCAAGCGTTTACCCTCAATACTCCCACCGCTTTCGCTTGAAGAATCGCTCGAGACCACGAAGATTCATTCTGTAGCCGGGATGCTGGGCAAAAACACCTCACTGGTTTCGGTGCGACCGTTTCGCAGCCCGCACCACACAATCTCCGATGCTGGTTTGGTGGGAGGTGGAACATATCCTCAACCCGGTGAGATTTCGCTTGCCCATCATGGTGTTCTATTTTTGGACGAATTGCCTGAGTTTAAACGCTCGGTGCTGGAGGTGATGCGGCAGCCAATGGAAGACAGGGTTGTTACCATCTCCCGAGCCAGGCTTTCGGTTGATTTTCCTGCCAGTTTCATGCTCATCGCAGCCATGAATCCCTGTCCTTGTGGCTATTACAACCATCCCGACCAGGAATGTGTGTGCAGCCCCGGCATCGTTCAGAAATATCTCAACAAAATCAGTGGTCCGCTGATGGATCGCATTGATTTGCATGTTGAAGTGGTGCCTGTTCCTTTTAAAGACCTCGCAGAAAGAGGCACGGGCGAACTGAGCCAGGCAATCCGTCAACGGGTGATGAAAGCCAGAAAAATTCAAGAACAGCGTTTCAGCGAAAATCAGGACGTGCACTCAAACGCACAGATGAGCAGCAAGATGCTCCAAAAATATTGCGACATCAGTGATGCCGGCCGAAGCCTGCTAAAAAATGCCATGGAGCGACTGAGTTTATCAGCCAGAGCATATGACCGCATTTTGAAAGTGTCGAGAACCATTGCCGACCTCGAAGAAAGTGCCGACATCAAAACCGAACATCTTGCCGAAGCCATCAACTACCGCAGCCTCGACAGAGAAACATGGGGGAGCTGATCATTGTTGGATTCATAAAAATAGATTATAAAAAAAGCCCTTAACGGGCTTTTTTACTTTAATGAATTCAATCTAATTCTATTTCAGCACGAGATAACCCCAAGCCGGTAGTGCAACAGCTTGTCCTGCAACGATTTCAAGACTTTCGTCGGTCATCAGATTGGTATAATTGCCGGCCAAATGCTCATCAGCCAATTGAATGTTGATGTCTTGCGATGTTACATTGATCAGCACCAGCACCTTGTTCCCATTTTTCTCACGAACGAACGACAGCACCTCGCCTGCCTTATCTGTGGCCACCTGTTTAAATGAGCCGCCATTTGAAGCGTTCCACAGACACTCATTGGCTTTTTTAATGCTGTTAAGTTTGGTGTAGAAGGCTGTAAAATCAGATGGTTTGTCCCAGATGATCGTATCTTTCTCAAAGAATAAAAGACGTTTGTTGAGTGCCACTTCCTGGCCGTTGTACATCATCGGGAAACCAGGGATGGTGTATGCCATCACTGCAAATGCCTTGGCACCAGCGCCGAGGCGTTCAAATTCTGTTCCGTTCCAGCTGTTTTCATCGTGGTTGGAAGTCATCATCATACGGTAAGATGTTGGCGCGAAAAGGGTGTCTTCCTTGGCAAAATAGGTCCAGACATCAGCAGCGTTTTTTTCTCCTTTGGCAATGTGATTCATGATATGATGAAACTCCCAACCATAGTTGGCATCAAAGGCTTTTTTCATGAGATCGCGCTGGCCTTCATCTTCGGCAAGCATAAAAACAGGTTTGATGGCATCGAGCTCCATCCTTGCTTTTTCCCAGAAAGCCACAGGAACCATCCCGGCAACATCGCAGCGATATCCGTCAATGTTGGCTTCGGCAACCCAATACTTAAGCGCATCAATCATGGCGTCCCAAAGGGCAGGATTGTCATCGTATTTCAAATCGGCTACATCGGTCCAGTCGAAAGGCGAAACAATATTTCCCTTCTCATCGCGTGTGTACCACTCCGGGTGATCGGTGGCCCATTGATGGTCAAAGGAGGTGTGATTGGCCACCCAGTCGAGGATCACTTTAAAACCAAGTTCATGTGCTTTATTGACAAGGTTTTTAAAGTCATCAAAAGTGCCAAACTCAGGATTCACCGCTTTGTAGTCTCTCACTGAGTAATAGCTTCCCAGACTGCCTTTGCGGTTAAGTTCGCCAATCGGATAAATGGGCATAAACCAAAGGATGTCAACACCAAGCTCTTTAAGGCGTGGCAAGTGATCGGCAAAAGCATTAAAAGTGCCGGCTTCGGTGAACTGCCTGGTGTTGATTTCATAGATCACGGCGTTTTTTGCCCATTCGGGGCTTACAACCTCTGAAACAGCCTTTGTTTCTTTTTTTGCTTCGGTTTTCTTTGGTTGACATGCGTAGAAACACGTTGTTGTGAACAACATCGCCGCAACAAAAAGCAATAAATACATCATGGATTTCTTCATAGTTTTAATTTTTACCAGGTTAGAATAATTTTATCGGATGTGTTTTGTGTTTCAAGTTGAAAAGTGGTCTCGCAATCAAATTCCTGACTGAAAGCACCAAGGTATCCCGGAACATTTCGGCTCAGCTCAACAACTTTTCCATTGATTTTAAATGACTTGATCTCCTTTGAAAATCCGTGTAAAACAAACCGGATGGTTTTATAAGCCGATGAAAAACTTCCTTCGGCTTTTTCAGCAACAAGCTGTTTTGCTTGTGGAACAAAAGAAATCTTTCGTGCATAATAAGCACCATTTTCGAAGGAATAAGTTGTTCCATCATCTTCATAATGAGCATATTCTTGCGTCTGATTTCCAAAATACACATGCAATTCGAGCAAATCGGATGCTTTTTCCGAGGTTGACTGCACCAGCGATTGAAGTGGGATGATGCTTCCTGCCTTTACAAAAACCGGTAATCTGTTAAGTGGTGAAGGATGGAAAATAGTCTGACTTCCAGCCATCATTTTGTCATTGTACAGATCATACCAATCGCCTTCAGGCAGATAAATTTTGGCTGCCATTTGTGTTGAGCTTACCGGAGCAACGAGTAAAGATGGCCCGAAAAGGTATTGGTTTTCAAACTCAGGTTCAAATATCTTTTCGTCAGTGAAATAGTTAAGCGCAAGACTTCGCTGAACCGGCAGTCCGCCTTGGGCAGCCTGACTGAAAGCACTGTAGATATAAGGCATCAGTTGGTAGCGGAAACCGATGAATTTTTTTGCAATTGCCTCAGGTTCTTCACCATAGGACCAAGGCTCGGAACGTTGTGTGTTTTTGGAAGTATGTCCGCGGTAAAAAGGTGCAAAAGCACCAATACTAATCCAACGGCTGTAAAGGGCGGGAGTGGCATCGCCACCAAAGCCGCCCACGTCATAACCGGCAAAAGCAACGCCGGAAAGACCAAGCGTATTTACCAACCTGACACCCAGCAACATGTGATCATCGTGTGCCTGGTTGTCGCCAGTCCAGATAGCAGTATAGCGTTGCAAACCGGCAAAACCGGCACGTGTAAGACTGAAAGGTCGCTTACCGTCCATAAGTTTCTTTGTTCCTTCAAAGGTGGCGCGGGCCATAAGCATTCCATAAATATTTTTGGCCTGGAGGTAAGTTGTTTTTTTGCCTTCCCAGCCAAATTCAATCAAGGATGGAACTTGCTGTCCCCAGGTTGCAATCTCATTCATATCATTCCAAAACCCTTCTACACCCAGTTTGACATAGCCATCAAAATGTTGCCCCCACCATTCGCGTCCGGCAGCAGTTGTAAAATCGGGAAAATGACACCAGCCCGGCCAAACCTGCGCAGTGAAAGGACTTCCGTCAGGATACATGGCAAAGATGTTTTTTTTCAGGCCGTCTTCGTAGGCATGGTATCCTTTTTCAACTTTAATACCGGGATCAACAATGACCGTGGTGTGAAAGTTCATGGCTTTCAGCTCGTTGAGCAGATTTTGCGGATTGCTGAAGTTTTCAGGATGCCAGGTAAAAATCTTGTAGGCATCCATGAAGTCAATGTCGAGATACATGACATCGGCAGGTATCTGTTTCTCACGCAGGGTGCGAGCCACATTAAGCACGTCAGTATCAGGTGTATAGCTCCACCTGCACTGTTGATAGCCAAGACTCCAAACAGGAGGCATGGGCATTTTTCCGGTCAAGTTTCCATAATGTTGCACCACTTCTGCAACGCCCTTGTCGTGAATAAAATAGTAGTCCAACGCGCCATCATCAGCCATGAAATAGGAAAAGCGGTTGTTTGAAGCGCCAAAATTAAACTGGCTGCGATAGGAATTATCGAAAAAGATGCCATAGACCTGCTTGCCTACCAAGCCCATATAAAAAGGGATGCTTGAGTATAGCGGATC
>DISP01000012.1 GCA_002421995.1 Bacteroidales bacterium UBA6207
AATTTCAATCGTTCCAGATTCAATTACCAGGCTTTCCGAATCATTCCTGGTTATGATAAAGCCATAGGTTACTTTAAGCTCTGCCATAGCAGCTTCCAATGCATTGATTTCTCTTTGTCGTGTTTTTGGGTTTATCAATGATTCACATACCTGCATCAGGATGAGTTTACCTTCTGTATTTTTAAAAACAAAATCAACTTCCATGTTTGACTTTGTTTTATAATAGAAAATATCACTGGTCAATCGCCTGATTGCCATAAAGATAATATTCTCCAGTATATGTCCGCTGTTAGTTAAAATACCTGATGATACCGACCTGATCAATGCATGGTCAACACAATATATTTTTTTTGGATTGGCATTTGAACGTCGGAATGAAGCATCGTATAACCGGACAGTAAACAGGAAGTAAGCGTCTTCGAACCAATTAAGATATTCTGAGACCGAACTTTTAGGCACACTATATCCAAGTGATTTCAAAAAACCGGTCATACTGTTAACCGTGTACATCGAAGCGATATTTTCCAGCATATGCTTTGCCAGATCAACCAAAGCCCTCGGATGAGAGATATCATATCGCTCGATTAAGTCACGAAAGAGTATCGACTCAAAATACTCCTGATGCACTTTTATTCGCAATGATTTTTCTAAACCGGCAATTTCAGGAAAACCACCACAATCCCAATAATTTTGAAAGGCGTTTTCAATAAAGAGTCGTTGTTGTGTATTGAGCGGAAGATTCCTTTCAATTTTCATGTGGTCAGCGTACTCCTTGAAAGAAAATGGAAAAAGCTCCCATGACAAAGCTCTGCCCCGCATTTGTGTGGCAATTTCCTTCGAAAGCATTTGTGCCGAAGATCCGGAAATATAAACAACTACATTCTCAGTCCTTAATATTCGATCAATAAACGCTTCCCAGTCAGGTATGATTTGTAACTCATCGAAAAAACAATAGGTGGTTTCCTGTGTCTTTTTATGTGGATAAAGTGAATAATAGGATTGCATCACGATATCCAATCCTAATGTTTGTAGTTTCGAAAGGCGGTCATCAAAGAAATTGATATAAAGTATGTTTTCTCTTAAAACCCCTTCCGATAGCCATTTATCAGCTATTTGACTGAGTAAAGTGGACTTTCCTGACCTTCGAACACCAATGATTATTGTTGCTTTGTTTTTTACATAAGCAGGTTTGAGATGCCGGGGGGTGCCAACATATAATGACCCTGCCTGTGCATCGAGTATCATTTCCTTTAGTAATTCTATCATTGCAAAGACTATATTAAGTGGTAACACATTTTACCGATTCAGAGCAAAATTAGCAATAATCGTTACCAATTATTATTCCACAACAATTTTCTTCAATATCATTCCACTGTTATAAACCACTTTTAGAAGATACACCCCCGATGGCAATTGATGTGTCAAACTATACTTTTCTGAATCAGCTTGTTTAAAAATCAATGTAAGACCTTTCATATCAACGATCTCAACACTTTTCATTTTATAACAAAAAGATAATGTAATCTTATCGCCGCTTACCGGGTTGGGATACACCAACAGATCGCAAACAGCTTTTGAATCCATCCCGACTGTATTTTCAACAAAAGTCTGTTTCTCAATCGACCATTCCGACACACCACATGCATTAACAGCATTGACTTTGATCAATGCAACACCAAGGAAATCAAAGCTCCAGACTACATTGCCCAGAACTCCTGTACCTGTAATTGTTCCTGCGTCTGATGGGTATAAATTCCAGGTATAGGAAGTCGCGTTTTCAACCGCGATGATGTTGTATTGGCTCTCATTTATATCCTTCATATCTACCGTATCTGGTCCGATAGGCTGTTCCGGTGAAACAGGAATCTGGTTTACCAACAATTGTACTTCCGCATTAACTGCAGAAAATCCGTCATTTACTACAACAGTATAGGTAGTAGTAATAGTAGGTTCAACCACAGGATTCTGTAATGTAGAAACAAAGCCTGCAGGATCGCTTGTCCATGAATATGTGTAAGATCCAGATCCTCCAGATGCAATTGCATTTAGTTGAGAACTATTCCCTTCACATATTTCATCAGGATTTGCAACGGCTGTTACAACCAGTGGGCCACCAGTAACTGTAATCAGTACTTGGTCATTTCCCGTACATCCACTCACAGCATCAGTTACTGTCAAAGTAAATTGTACTGAAGATGTGAGATTGACTGTCGTAGGGTTTTGGATATTTGGATTAACTAGCATTGAAGCTGGTTCCCAGTGATATGTGTAAGATCCAGAACCATTACTTGCTGTTCCATTCAATGTAGTAGATGTTCCGTATGGAATACTTTGATCAGTCCCAGCATTTGCTGTTACATAATTGACTGTTACAGCGAGAATTTGAGCAGTACCGTTACCACAGGGATTGCTAGGAGTGACAGAGATGTTACCACTTGTAGAACCGATAGTAACAGTGATAGAGTTGGTCCCTTGTCCGTTAGTAATAGTAGATCCAGTAGGAACAGTCCAAGTGTAAGTTACACCAGAGACGTTCGTCACTGAATACGTTTGAGAAGAACCCTGACAAGGAGTCGTTGAACCAGTGATGGTACTAGGCTGAGCAGGAACGGTGTTAACCGTAATTGCCAAAGTCCTAGCAGTACCGTTACCACAGGGATTGCTAGGTGTAACAGAGATGTTACCACTTGTAGAACCGATAGTAACAGTGATAGAGTTGGTCCCTTGACCATTAGTAATAGTTGATCCAGCAGGCACCGTCCAGGTATAAGTTACACCAGAGACATTCGTCACTGAATACGTTTGAGAAGAACCCTGACAAGGAGTAGTATTCCCCGTGATAGTACTAGGCTGAGCAGGAACGGTGTTAACCGTAATTGCCAAAGTCCTAGCAGTACCATTACCACAGCTATTGCTAGGAGTGACAGAAATGTTGCCACTAGTAGAACCAATAGATACAGTAATAGAGTTGGTCCCTTGTCCATTAGTAATAGTAGATCCAGTAGGCACCGTCCAAGTGTAAGTCACACCAGAGACGTTCGTTACCGAATAAACTTGAGAACTTGATTGACAAGGAGATGTAGAACCACTAATTGTGCTAGGTTGAGCTGGTGGATTACAGGCTTCGTAAGCTCCTATATCTATTATCCCGTTAAATCTTGGATTGCCTCCTAGATCTAGATCGGGTAATAAATTGCCTACTCCAGTAGTATCACCAGCGTTGATGCATGGTGAAGTGGATTGTAACTGCCAATTGGCATTGAGGCCATCATATCCACTACCAGCACCTCCAGATGGAGAGATATACACGGGGTCAAGTTCTATGTTGTTGGTATAGTTGGCGATAGTATAATTGCTACCTGCGCCCACTCCACCAAATCCAGCAACGCCACCCTGTACATCACAGTGATCGAAATAAGGGTCACAATCCGTCGTTTCCAAGGATATCTGACTTCCATCAGGAGCAGTATTCCCATACAAGATGGTATTTTTCAAGCTAGGATTAGAGTTGTACAGTATCCTAATTCCTCCACCATAATATGGGTCAGAATTGTTGGATATCGTATTGTTGACCAGCATAGGATTAGAGTTTGTAGTAATATAGAGGCCGCCTCTTGTATTGTTTGTAAACAGATTGTTTACTACATTAGGAGAACAACTTTCTATATATAATCCACCACCCTTACCATCGCCAACAGTAGAATTGTTACAAAACTTGTTGTTGATTAGAGATGGCCCTCCAAATTGTAAACTTCCGCCAGCCCCGAGTATAGCATGATTAGAATTTATTATATTACCATTAAATATAATATTAATAGTATTGTTTAAATAAAAACCACCGCCTGAAATATCTGCCAAATTGTCATGGATGCTATTATTATTTATGATAACTGACGAAGTGTTACTACTTACATAAATCCCTCCTCCAGCAATCATGGCATCATTATTGTCTATCTCTGTATGACTAATACTGATAGCTTGATACCATACAGAAATTCCACCACCATAACCATTGGTTTGTCCTATACCAGCAGTCCAAGTACCAGCATCATTGTTGTTGATCTTACAGTGATCTATCAGTATTTTGCCATAGTATTGGCAAAATATACCATGCTCATCACTATACTCTACCTGAGTATAGATCAGTTTGGAAGAGTCATTATCTGCCATTACGGTTCCATCCATGTGACTATTGTCCCACTTGATACCCAGCCAACCTGTAGTGGTATCTACAGCTGTAAACCGGACATAGTTACTAGATGTTCCTATTGAAGTGAGTTTTCCCCATATCTGTAGCTTGCAATTTTGAGCAAAGTTTATTACAGCTCCAGGACTGGTAGTCAAGGTGATAGCATCAGGCACGGCAACGTTAGTTGATTTGGTTACGTTGCCTGACCATGTAGTGTTTACGATTAATGTAGAACCATCGTTGGGTTTGATCCCTATGATAGCATGTTGATTACTTGTAAAGTTGAAGCCTCCTGGATTAATTGCCGTCAAGGCAAAATATCCATTATACATACCACCCCAACCCCAGTTGAAGTGATACATATTTGCAGCATCTACTCCATCACATACCCATGCGTGACTACCTATACCATCACCACGATAATAAACCGGGCGATTGTTAGTGAGTTCTGCTTGGATAAGATTGTTCCACTGAGTCGTGGTGTAGTATTGGCTTTCTACATACTGTATCGTCGAAAAGGCAACTTTGAAATAATTCACAAATGCCTTTGACATAGGATCACTATCACTAGAATATCCTACACCAGTACTTCCAGCTCCCCACATAGACTTACAAGATACAGCAGTTTGGTACATGATAGTTGCTATATCCAGGTTGGAGGTAGAGATACTATTGGGCATATTACTCCAATTGTAAGTCGTCGCACCAAAATCAGCACCAGTATAGGGATAAGCTCCCCATTGGTAACCATAGCTTCCCAAACCTTGGCTTGGATAGTTATGATATTTCAAGATCTGAGCCATTGCCGTGGCAACACAGCCAGTCCATACATGACCTCCAGGGCCACCTGCATCGCCAGGACACAGTTCATTGTATGGCCATCCCTGGTCCCAGGTGGTTGTCAGCAACGGCCCGACACTGTTGCCGCTTTTTACAGGGATTCTATTCTCCAGCACATCCAGCCACTTCGCTTCCATTTCAATACTTTTCAGATTCAGCACAAAAGCAGTATCAATCTGCCTGGCATAGTTGTCGAACCAGCCTTTCACCGCTTCGTTGGTAATTTCATCGGGGGCTGAATGATCAAAACCATAACCCAACACAGGCGTCACCGCATCATTGGCAGACACCAGCACAAAGCCACCCTGATCGAAATTGTAGATATAGAAGGCCGTGCGCTCGTTGTACCCGTACTCAGAGAATCTGGCAACCGCAGCTGACTTCTTGTTATCAGGCGCAAAATGCCGGTACCAGTTTTGGGCTGCTACCCGTGCCTTGTCTTCTTTCACGGTATCGGCATGGATATGTTGGGCTAAACTCAACAAAAAAAGGCATGTGAGTATGATGGCTTTTTCGATTGAAACGTGAGTAAGATGAATATGGTTCATACAATTCCTTTTTTGATTGATGGTTGATGAATCTCCATTTGGAATTTCTTAATTTTCGTTAAAATTAGGAAGCTTTTTTTGTGCTTCTCATTCTAATTTCCTCACAAACAGACTTATTGTATGAATCGCCATTTTTTGGTGTCGAATGGTAGGTTTGGATGGATCATCAGTAATTGAATCGCTTTTCAGCTTTCTGATCTCTAAATGCTTGCTTGTTTCTGAGGTTTATCCCAAATTTAAAATAGCGTGTGGCTCTCCTTTTTTGAGGATGATCCGCCTTAGCTTGATATGAGCCTGTTATGCCCCAAAAAACCATCTAACACTTTGATTTAATGGAATCTATAAGCTTTGTTTTGTGAAAGGTAAAGCCTTGTTAATGTTTTAGGTTGAAAAAACAGCTTGGTAAATAGTTTTTCAAGTGGAACGCTTTCTTCATTTGCGGGCATAAGATAGGTGCTGTTCAAAATGTATCAAATTTGTTGATCAGGCAAATACATACTAACTTTGCTCTCAACCAAGCCATACACGCATGTTCAAAAGTGGTTTTGCAGCTTTTCTGTTTCTGATGATTTTTGCTTCCAACGGGCAGAGTCAGGAACTGCATTACGACCACTTTACCACCCGAGAAGGTTTGCTGCAGATGCAGGTGACAACGCTTTTTCAGGACAGCAAAGGACATCTGTGGATTGGAACAAAATTGGGTGCAAGCCGCTTTGATGGGAAGACTTTCAAGAATTTTACCATTAAAGATGGTTTGCCGGAAGCATTTATTGTTCACATCAGTGAGGATTCTGCCGGCCGGATATTGCTGTTAACAAGGGCTGGATTGGCTATTTTTAATGGTGCAGGTATTGTTTCTTTCCCCACGGATATCTTTAAGAATAAGAGAGCTTCGTTTACTCCTGTTGTGAAAAGGGGCGACAGCATTTTTCTTTATGTGACCAACCTCGACAATCAGCTCGAGGGTTATTATTTCGATGGTAAGTCATACATCTTAAAGGAGCAATACTTTTCTCCAAACACCTGGGACATCATGAAGGGTGATATGAAAATCTTTTATAATTACGCCTCAAATACGATGTATGCAGGCTGTGAAAGTCTTGACTTGAATGTAATACGCAACAATAGTATCAGGAAGATTGCCGACATTACAGTATCGGTACAGTCTTTTTCTCAAGGGAAGGATGGAAAAATATATGTTTGCCATGATTCCCACATCAGCCAAATGATTGGAGATACGCTTCTGCCTGTTTATCAAGATATTACAGGAATGGGTGCCGATTTGAATAATAGCTTCGTATTTGATGAAAATGGACGCATCATCATGAGAGAATATAACAGTCAACAGCTTGCCTTCCTTGAAAATGGCAAGGTTTCGTACATATCTTTTGAACATGGTCATCTTACTGACATGCTCCTCGACAGAGAGGGTAATTTGTGGATTGGAACAGAAAAAGGCCTTTTCCGTAATACCTCGAGAGCGATTTTAAATTTTGTCGCCCGGCCCGGTGGGATCAACGACTACATCTGGTCCGTATCGGAGGACAAAAAGGGTAATATGATTTTTGCAGCCTATGATCATGGTCTTCAAAAATTTAGCGACGGTCATTTTACCTCACTGCATGAATATAAATCCCAGGCGAATCTTGCTGATCCACATCATTTTTACATGGGCAGTTTACGCGCAAAATCCGGAGACGTTTACCTTCCGGTGACCTACCAAACCCTTTTGCGTTATGATGGGTCTGGGTTTTATCAGGCTATCAAATCTGAAAAGTTTAATACGGCTTTTTATGTGTATGAAGACCCTGATGATGCTTCCATATACGCAGGAACGAGTTTAGGCCTTTTCAGATTGGTTAACGTCATCCAGGAGCATTGGGATGTGCAGCCGGGCAATGGAAAAAGTAAATCTATCACAGCGATTGTGAAAGACAGTCTTGGCCGCATCTGGACAGGAGGATTTAATGGCCTGAGCTTGCTTCAAAACAACGAGATACGCCATCTGCCTGATGCTGAGATGTCATTTCCGCATGGCGGGAACGCCCTGCTGCGCGATAGTCTCGGCAACATTTGGATCGGTAATCCGCATGGATTGTTCTTTTATGATTATAAATCTTTTCTGAAGATTGAACATCCAAAAATAGACAAACTGGTGCTTTCGATGGCAATGATAGGCGACTCTGCCATGCTCATAGGTACCATCAGCGACTTGCTGTTGTTCGATTTGAAAACGTTTTATCAAACCGGAGAAGTCAGCATCATGACCATCGGTCCCGATAAGGGCTACCATGCTATCGAACCCGGTCAAAATGGTTTTTACAGGGACACAAAAGGTTATTACTGGCTGACAAATTCTGACCGTGTTATACGCATCGATCCTGCGCAACTTCACACAAATACTATTCCGCCGGAGGTGTATATCAGCAGTGTTTCCTTGATGGATGAAAAAATGAATTGGAATCCACTGGAGCATGATAAAATGCACCAACCGGTATTTTATTACGCGAAAGATGAGAAAAACATCCGGTTTGACATTACGGCAGTGAGCCTCCGCGATCCGGACGGGGTTACTTACAGCCACTTTTTGGAGGGATACGACAAAGGTTGGTCGCCTCCCAATCATGAAAGTGATGCCGTTTATACCAATCTTGAGCCGGGTGACTATTCGCTTTTTTACAAAGCAGCCAATACCGACGGCCTTTGGTCGAAAGAGCAGGTGTACAGATTTACCATCAAACCTGCTTACTATCAAACCTTTTGGTTCAGGTTTTCGGGCATTTTATTCCTTGCGTTCATCTTGTTTTTCGCAGGTGCTGTTTTGACCAATCAGCATAGGAAAAAACAATTGGCACAGAAGGAAAATGACAAGAAAATTGCAGAATTTCAGTTACTGAGCATCAAAAACCAGATAGATCCGCATTTTACCTATAATGCCATCAACTCCATTGCTGCTGCCGTACTGAAAGAGGAGAAGAACGTGGCTTACACTTACTTTGTAAAGCTCTCTCAACTGATGCGCTCCATCCTTCAACACAACGACAAACTGACGCGCAGCCTCGAAAGTGAAATTAGTTTTGTGCGCGACTACCTCGATATTCAGCGCTTTCGTTTCAGAGAGCGCTTCAATTATTCCATTAAGATGGACTCAAACATTGACATTCAAATGGAAGTGCCCCGAATGTGTATCCAAACATTTGCAGAAAACGCCCTCAAGCATGGTATGATGCATAAAACAAGTCCCGGCTTTCTTCAAATCACGATCGCAATGGAGCAAGAGTGTCTTAAAATATGCATCGAAGATGATGGAATAGGTCGTGCCCGTGCATTGGAACTTAAAACAGCAGGAACGGGAATGGGGCTCAATATACTTCAGCGCTATACCGACCATTTCAACGAACAAAACCAACAGAAGATAAGCTGGCAAATAACCGACCTGTTCGATGATAAGGGCCATGCAGCCGGGACACGTGTGGATCTGGTTATTCCAGAAAGGTTCAGTTACAGGCATCATTTAAAACAAACCTGACCATGAAAAAACAAGACCAAATTAGCTGTGTGATCATTGATGATGAAGCCGAGGCGCGTTTCGTGCTGGAACAGTTGCTGCTCGAAATACCGGAGGTTAAATTGAATGGGTCAGCTGCGAGTGCCCATGCCGGACTGCAGTTAATCACTACCACTCAGCCCGATGTGGTGCTGCTCGACATCCAAATGCCGGTGATGAGCGGCATTGAACTTGCCCGGGAGCTGCAAAGCCGTCGTTTCAAAGGCAGGCTTGTTTTTGCTACCGCCTTTGATGTATTTGCCATCGAGGCATTGCGACTTGCAGCTTTTGACTATCTGCTGAAACCTGTTGATCCGGAGCTACTCAGGAAGGTGTTTGAACGGATTAGGACACAACAGCAATCGCTGCCAGCACTTGATCAACAATTGGAAATGCTGGCCAAACAACTATTACACGACCACCGCTTGCGTCTGAACACGCGAACGGGCTTCATCCTCATCGAACCCAGGGAAGTGATGGCGGTAATGGCCGAAGGGAATTATTCCAGGGTCATTCTTACCGAAGGCCGCGAAGAAATGATCACCCAAAATATCGGACTTACGGAAGGACTTTTGCCCGAAGGCAAATTCTTTCGGGCATCGCGTTCCTGCCTGATCAACCTCAGTTTTGTCCGCCGTTACGACCGAAAAAAACACCTTGCCCTGCTTGAAAACAACGGCTTCACAAAAGAAGTAAGCATCGCCAGGGAAAAAGCACATGCTTTTGATCTGTGTTGGATGTGAGCAGAGGTTTAGAGTATTAGATAATTCTCTGTGACAATTCATGACGATTCCTTACCGTTAAGGTCAAACGACCTTGCGGCGCGTCCGGATTTTTTCATTGCTCGTCATCACTTTTCTTTGCATTTTTCCATTTTTTTGCAGCATACCCAGCCGACAAAGCCAAAAACAAAAATCCACCTTCGCCAACAGGCGCACTTCCGCCCACGGGACCGCCACCTGAAGCAGGATTATCTGGAGGATCAGGCGGGCCTTGAGCCAGGCTTTGGGAGTTAAAAGACAGGGTCAGCAGAACGGCAGCGATCAGGAATATCTTTTTCATAGGGCAGGTTTTAGGAAGATTTTCTTCGTTGAATTGTTTTGATTGTCTTTGACGGAAACAACAAGCAGTCCGGTAAATCCGGGCACTTTGAGTGGTTTACTCTTGATTTGGAAACTCAAATTTCTTTTGTGCTGGACAGAACGGAAGTAGTCCGATTAAAATTCACAAGACTTTTACGGGGCTTGGTTTGAGAATAGAAATCCTTCAAGCAAAAGTTGAATAGTTAGGGCCTGCTGAAAAACTCCCCGAGCCTAATAAAGCAAAATTTCCTCCACATTTCACAAAGTGAGAAGATGGCTTTTTCGCATTAATTTGTGCCAAAATCAGTTTAACCGCAGAGACCGCAAAGCAGGCGCAGAGTACACAAAGGGCTGACGCATTGTGATTT
>DISP01000265.1:0-784 GCA_002421995.1 Bacteroidales bacterium UBA6207
TAAAATGATAAATGCATACATTAATCCAGTTAATGTATGCACTTTTATTTCAGCCTTGAACACTTATTTTAAGGGTATTATTTTGGCTTTTTTTAATTGTCGTTGACTACCAATCAAAAGTTCTTTGTTTTGCCTACTAAGTTCATTATTGCGCTTTCGTAGTGATTCAATAATTCTTAGCTGACTTTGGATTGTCTCATTAAGATTGCGTATTGACTCAAGTAACCCACGCAAAAGGGTTACGTTATTTGTGTCTTCCATTGCTTTATTATTATGCTATTTTTACTAATCTGCTGAATGCCTCATTAAGAGTCTTGACAGTAAAGCACACATCTTCTTTGTGTTCAGTTGACAACCCATCTTCATAGGTTAAATAATTGGTCAACAGCAAGAATAGAATGTCTTTTGTTTGCTCAAGGTTTAAAGTCTCAGTGATATCCCGGATGATGTCAAATGCTTTTATTTGCTCAATTGAAAGTACTTTTTTTTGACTACTTGTTAGGGATGTTCCAAATTCATTATTTGCCATTTTCTTAGGGGTTTTAGGTTAAAAAAAAATCTTCTTTCTTTTGTCTTGATTGGGTCAAAATTATGTTCTCATTTTGAGAATTAGCGAAAAATAATGAAATAAATATTTTTCCGTATTACTATAATACGTTTTAAATCAATAACATATAAAAAACAAGTTGAGAATTAGCGACATATAAAAAGTTGCGGGAAAAGTCTGATTTTGAAAAATCGCTATGTGTTTTGTCTCTTAAAAACTCATGCAAGAAGTTACCCT
>DISP01000265.1:817-1447 GCA_002421995.1 Bacteroidales bacterium UBA6207
CAAGAAGTTACCCTGACTTTTTCTACTTTTGGGGTCTTATGAAAACCCTAACTGATCAGCAGCTTAAAGTTGCATCTATCGTTGATCTCACAGATGACGTTGAACTAATGCGTAAAGCGTTGGAAAGTGATAGTTTTGTTCCAAGTGATGTTCAATATTGGGGGGCAGATGCCAAGAGAATGAGCCTGATCTCATACGCGGGTTTGGCCAACGATAACGAGTTACTTCAAAGGCTTTACAAGCTATTTGACAAAGAAATCAATGCTTTTTATTCAGAGTAGCGGTTACGGATGTATTTTGTATCTTTGTTGCCTGTCTCACGAGGCTGAAATGATTTTAAGAGGGTCTTTATAGGCCCTTTTTACATTAAATAGCATCCAGTAAATTAATTGCCATAAAACGGGTAAACTATGTAATATTTGTATCTTTGCGCGCGGGTCTCACGCTGCTAAAACATTTTAAAAGGGGTTCTCAAGTAGGCCCCTTTTGAATTAAAAGAAACCTGGTAACAGGCACAAAAACCCCAAAGACAGCATGTAAAAAAGCATGTATAATTACATCGAATATTTATAAAATATTGAATGATAAGTAATTAAAAACTTATGTTCGAGTCCCGTGGAAGGCTCTGAA
>DISP01000265.1:1544-7641 GCA_002421995.1 Bacteroidales bacterium UBA6207
GAAACAGTTGTGCTCACTTCAAAACACCAGCATTTGCCCGACTTGCTGCAGTGAAAAGCTTCACCGCAACGCGGACATCGTTCCTCTTCAATAAGTTGTAATCTAGGTTTCAAGTGTCAGACTTACAAAATCCATTTTTCCACCAAGAGGGGGGTTCATTTTACGCACCTTTATGTGTGCATGTTCCACTGTGGGAAAGTGTTGCCTGACAGCTTCCAGAATACGCCTACCAACATGTTCGAGTAGCTTTGAGCTGGTTTCCATCTCACGTTTAACAAGCTGATAAACCTCCATATAATTGACCGTATCATGCAAATTGTCTGACTTTTCTGCCACAGAGGTGTCTGTTGTGAGAAACAAATCAACAATAAACCAGGTGCCAATCAGCTGTTCCTCAGCAAAATGGCCGTGGTAAGCATAAAACTCCATTCCTTCTATCGAGATGGTTGACATGGTTTGTTTGGGTTATATTTTTAATTTTTCAATTCCTGCGGCAATTCTGCGAATGCTTTCTTCTTTTCCAATAACGGCCATGATATCAGCCAGATGTGGTCCTTTTGAAGCACCTACAAGGAGCAAACGCATGGCATTCATCACTGCACCCATTCCAT
Organism: Bacteroidales bacterium UBA6207; assembly: GCA_002421995.1. Taxonomy (GTDB): domain Bacteria; phylum Bacteroidota; class Bacteroidia; order Bacteroidales; family F082; genus JALNZU01. The sequence goes on from DISP01000265.1 coordinate 2,156, forward strand.
AACCATTGGTTTCGAGCCACGATTTTATTGCTTCGTCAATAGCCGTTGTGTCAAAGGTTTCGAGCGATGCAAGCATAATAGCCAGTGATTGCATTTGTGCCGGACTATCATCTTTCCAGCGTTTTTTTATCACCTGATCATCATATGTTTGTGGTGCTTCGAAAAAGAAATAACTTTCGGCCCACAATTCATTTACAAAGTTCACACGTTCTTTTACCAAAGATACAACCCGCGTAATTTTTTCTAAATCAATGTTAAACCCCTTTTTGCTCAGAATTTTGCCGAAATGACCGGCAATTTCTTCGTTACTTTTTCTGATCAGGTATTGGTGATTGAACCATTTGGTTTTCTCCGGGTCGAATTTTGAGCCGGCCTTCCCTACCCTTTCGAGCGAGAAAGCGGCAATCAATTCATCCATGTTGAAAAGTTCTTGTTCTGTTCCGGGATTCCATCCTAAAAGAGCAAGCATATTCACAAAAGCATCAGGAAAATAACCCGATTCGCGGTATCCCGAAGATACTTCACCACTTTTTGGATCATTCCACTGAAGCGGAAAAACCGGGAAACCTAATCTGTCGCCATCGCGTTTGCTCAGTTTGCCGTTTCCATCGGGTTTCAGCAGCAAGGGAAGGTGGGCAAATTGCGGCGCTTCCCATCCAAAAGCCTGATAAAGAAGCTTGTGTAACGGCAACGAAGGCAACCATTCTTCGCCTCTGATCACATGGCTTATTTCCATCAGGTGATCATCCACAATATTTGCCAGATGGTAAGTTGGCATACCATCCGATTTGTAGAGCACTTTATCATCAAGTGTTTCTGATTTCACCACCACCTTTCCACGGATGATATCGTCCATCACCACCTCGCTGTTTTCAGGGATAAGAAACCGTACCACATAGGGCACCTCCGCTGCAATCAGTGAATCAACTTCATCTTTACTCATTGTCAAGCTGTTGTGAAGATGTTTTCGGCTTTCGGCATTGTAAGTGAACGTTTGTTTGTTGTCTTCGGCAGTTTTGCGCAGTTTTTCGAGTTCTTCAGGGGTGTCAAAAGCATAGTAAGCGTTTCCCGAAGCGATAAGTTGGTCGCTGTATTGCCTGTACAATGCTTTTCTGTCGCTTTGGCGATAAGGCGCATGAGGGCCGCCCACTGCATCACTTTCATCAAAGTGAATCCCACACCAGGCAAGTGATTCGATAATGTAAGCTTCGGCTCCGGGTACAAAACGACCCTGATCGGTGTCTTCGATGCGTAGAATCATGCTGCCGCCATGTTTACGGGCAAAAAGATAGTTGTAAAGTGCGGTTCTAACACCACCAATGTGAAGTGGTCCGGTTGGACTTGGTGCAAAACGAACACGAATATTTTGGCTCATAGAATTTTAAATTTTGGCGGCAAAGGTACGACATATGATTGCAAGGCACAAAAAAGCATATCTGCGATAATAATTTAGCGCTTCTGTTTAAAGGCCGGGTCCAAGACATTATAGAATTTACTAATTAGAGAGAATTTCTTTATGAGACAGAATAATATAACTTTGTAAGCGATAAATTCGGTCAGATGCCCTCACAGCGTAAATTGATTGCCTTGCTCCTGCTCATGCTATGGAGTTTCCAGCATTTCTTATTCGCAGGAAACGACACAAAAACATCAGTTGGGCATTCACCAGGTTCTGTAAACAAAAATGTGCCTGTTGAGAATAATGATGTTATATACAAGGCATTAGGTGATTTCCAATCACTTACGATTCCACTTAAACGCGCCGGCAAGCTTATTTTGATTGATGCAATGATTGACAGTGTTGCCGGCAACCTTATTTTTGATACCGGATCGGCAGGTCTTGTTTTGAACAGCATGTATTTTCGGTCAACGCGCCGGTCGCCGTTGCTGGAGTCGGGCGGAATCACCGGTGCTGTTGCGGGTGTCACCAAGTACTATATCAACCAGATGCAGCTATCCGATGTTTTTTACCGCAATTTTGAAGCGGATATGACCGATCTGGGTCATCTGGAGCGTGCACGCAAGATTAAAATACTCGGTTTTTTTGGTCTTTCGGTCTTAAAGGATTTCGAGGTGGTGCTTGATCTCAGAAACAATTTGCTGGAACTACATCGGATTGACAAAAAGGGCAAACGTATTAATAATCTTTTGGCAGTTCCAAAGTTTGATGTGTTGCTGCCTATGCGAAATGTATCGAATATAATGTTTATTGAAGGTGAAAATAGGAGGTAAAGAGCTGCTTTTTTGCCTGGATACAGGTGCAGAATCCAATGTGTTGAGCAACCGGCTCCCGGATAAAGTGCTGAATACGGTTTCTGTTTCGCGACGCTCAACACTTTGGGGTGTGGGTTCACAAAAAGTGGATGTTTTCCACGGTCAGATGAATGACTTTTCGGTTGGTAAACACCCTTTACAGCAAATGCCCACACTCATAACCAGTCTTTCGGCCATGGCTCACTCTTTTGGAATCTCACTGGATGGCATGCTGGGCTGTGATTTCTTTGAGAGTGGTATTTTTTACATTGACCAAAGAAACAACAAGTTAGGGATTGAATTTTATAAAACCAGAATCGAATGATAAAGCACATAAAGCTCCCTTTGATAATTATGCTTTTGCTGACAACAATTGCTGGTTGGGCTCAGCATAAACCCGAATCTGCAGGAAAGCTGGTTGACGGAAATTTTGTTTTGATCGTTGATTTAGGCTGGAACACAAAGGATCAACTCACTTTTTCAAAGTTGTATGATGTTGACAGTATTACAGTTAAGCATTTATTTTCAAAGGATTTCGACTATTTTGGCGCATCAAAATCATGGAAACTCGAGTTTTTAGGTACTAATTTGGTTAGGCTTTCAACCAAACTACAAGCCGGAGATGCTTCCGGTTCCCTTTCGCGCAATCAGATCATTAGCGAAACCATTGAAGAAACCAACCGCAAAGCTCAGGCGATTACTTATCCTTTAGAGGCAGTTTTTGGCAGTAATTATTTTACTGATGCAGAGACATTTACATACGAGAACGGGCAGGCTACTTTTTTCTTAAGAGGTTTCAAAGACGCCAGAAAAGTTCAAATTGCAGGCTCTTTTAATAGTTGGAGCACTATGTCAACACCACTTACCAGGCACAATGACGGCTGGCGCGTTCGGCTTGAACTTCCTCCCGGAAAGCACACCTACAAATTTATTGTTGACGGCAAATGGCTTCCCGACCCATCGAACCGTCAAAAGGAAGAAGATGGTCATTTTCATTTCAATTCTGTTGTTTTTTGCCCGAACTATGTTTTTCTTCTTAATGCTTTTCCCCAGGCCAAAAAGGTAGTATTATCGGGTAGTTTTAATGGATGGAACGAGCGTAAACTTAGAATGGTTAAAACGGAAAAGGGCTGGCAATTACCCGTTTACGTGAAAGATGGCACTTATACCTATAAATTCATTGTAGATGGAAACTGGATTAACGATCCAGCAAATCCAAACCTGCGGGCAGACGGAAACGGAAATGAAAACTCAGTTATTGCATTCGGCGACACGTTTAACTTCCTCCTGAAAGGTTTTGATAACGCCCGTGAAATTAAGATTGCAGGCAGCTTTAATGAGTGGAATCCCAATGAGTTGTTTATGACCAAGACGAAGAAGGGGTGGGAATTTTCCTATCATTTAGCTGCCGGATTGTATGAATATAAACTCATCGTGGATGGCCAATGGATGCCGGACCCAACCAATCCACTGTATGTGGGGCACAATGAGTTTAAGAATAGTTTTTTTGTGTTCAAACCCAATTTTACTTTCCGCTATAAGGCTTCAACCGAAGTGAAAGAAGTTCGGGTAACAGGAAGCTTCAACAACTGGGATGAAGAAGGATACCCGTTGCAACTCGTTGAAGATGAATGGATATTGCCTTATTTTCTGCATCCGGGGCGACACACTTATAAGCTGATTGTAAACGGACAATGGATACTCGATCCGGCAAATCAATTATGGGAAGAAAACCAATACGGAACAGGAAATTCGGTGATATGGATTGATAAACTGTAAGTCACAATTACTCTTCCATCTTATCTTACAACAATTTTAAAACGTTTAATCTCCTGGTTTTTCCCGATTTCAATGATATACACACCTGGATTGTTCAACACTGTTTCGGTATGGCTTTCAGATGCTACCCATTGATTTATCAGTTGTGAAGCAAGTGTATAAATTCTGATTTCGCTACCGGCTTTCAGCTTGTCAAAAAACAGCCTTCCATTTGTCGGATTCGGACCCACCGTTATTTCATCTTCAAGGCGTGTATAAACTCCCGTGATACTGTTTGTCACAGGAATTTCAAAACTTCCCGACGACAATGCAAGTGGTACTAAATCAATCTGATAAGCTTTTAAACTATTGATGTTGAGTTGTAAAATTATGGTTTGTCCGGGGTTTAATTCTTGTTGTAGTTTAAAAGTGAGCATGCCAAGCAAACCCGAACCACTGCTCATATTTTGATCAATTTTTGTTAATCCGAAATCAATCGTATTGTTGCCCGCATTTTGTTGAATAGTCCAGCATGTTGCCGGTATGTCACCAAGCCAATTGTTTTGAAAATCAATTTTTACTGTGGAGGGTACTATTTGGTTGGTATCGGGAGAAATATTGAAACTCAATCCATAAATATCCTCTACAGGCTTTTCAGCACTTCCCAAATGAACAGGAATGGAAACAATCTGATCCTCAATAAGAAAAGCTTCTTCAGTTTTTAAAAACAAATCTAAATCGTAAGCACTACTTGCATTATGTGTTTTTTGAATGGATCTGTTTTGACCATAGTTTACTAAAATTGCGAGGGTGTCATCAATAGCCACCACGCCATTACCGTCGGTATCGGCATGCTTAAAATTAACACCCGTCACAACAGTATCAGCCCAATCAGTGACATATTGTGGCATCCAATCAATGCTTGCATTCCATCTTGCAGGACCTGAAGCACCTGCCGTAAGACCCAGAATCATGAAATCGTCCATATCAACCATTCCATCGTAATTGACATCACCGGGCCATACATAATCAAGTGTAACACCAGAAATGTTTCCCAACGCATCGGATTTTAACACAAACAAATCCTGTTCATTTACAACCAGGTATTCATTAATTTCACCGGCCAGCACAAATCCGCCGTCGTTTGTTTTGATCATATTGGTGATCGTTGTGGATGAGTCTGATGCCATGATTGGTTGACGCGACAGCAAATTTCCAAATGGATCTGTGGTAAGCAATGCAGATTGATAAAACGAAGTACCGATACCATCATATCGCTTTTCGGTAATGAGAAGCTTACCGTCATTCGTTTCGATGCCGGCTGTGGCCTGGGTGTAAATATTGTCGGGAAAAACCTGAAACCAAACGAAATTACCTTGGCTGTCAGTTCTGATAGCACAGCTGTTGATTCCATTCGGAGCATCGAAACCGGTAAGGAGAAATCCACCATCAGCCAGTTGAGAAACATGTTCTGC
>DISP01000229.1 GCA_002421995.1 Bacteroidales bacterium UBA6207
GGGCGGATGGTTTTGATGTTTTCATGCGTTTTACCGTGCATCATCATGGCTTTTTTGCCTACGGCGATGATGCGCCCTGTATTGCGCTCGATGGCCACAATGCTTGGTTCGTCAACAACCACCTTATCATTAAAGATGATGATGGTGTTTGCTGTCCCAAGGTCAATGGCGATTTCTTTGTTCAGGAATGAAAAAAGTCCCATATCGTGTATTATTTACTTCATTATCAATGTTTAAAATGTCTGATGCCTGTAAACACCATGCGCAGGCCGGCGGTGTTGCAGAAGGCGATGGTTTCGTTGTCGCGCACCGAACCACCGGGCTGTATCACTGCCGTGATGCCGGCTTGTGAAGCGATCTCCACGGAGTCGGCAAAAGGGAAAAAGGCATCCGACGCCATCGCCGCACCATGCAGGTCGAAACCAAATTCCCTGGCTTTGACAATGGCCTGCTTGAGTGCATCAACACGTGATGTTTGCCCGATTCCGCTTCCCGCCAGTTGCTTGTTCTTTACGAGCACTATGGCATTGCTGCGGGTATGTTTCACTATTTTGTTGGCAAAAACAAGATCATCCTGCTCGGTTGTTGAGGGCGATTGCAAGGTGACGACTTCCATATCAGTCACGTTTTCTGTCTGCAAATCCTTGTCCTGGGCCAACAAACCGTTGAGGATAGTCCTGTAGTGTGTCCTGAGAAACACATCCGTACGCAATTGCAAAATTATTCTATTTTTCCGAGAAAAGAGCAATTGCAATGCATTTTCTTCATAATCAGGGGCTATGATGACTTCAAAAAACAGTTCGTTGATGCGTGCTGCAGTGGTTTCGTCCACCTTTCGGTTGGTGACGAGCACGCCGCCGAATGCCGAAACAGGATCGCCGGCTAATGCAGCCTCCCAGGCATCGGCCAACTTATCGCGCGAGGCAATGCCACAGGCGTTGTTGTGTTTGAGGATGGCAAAAGTGGGCTCGTCAAATTCACGGATCAGGCTGAGGCCGGCATCGAGGTCGAGCAGGTTGTTGTATGACAGTTCCTTGCCATGCAACTGATCAAAAACCTCTGAAAGTTTGCCATGAAACACGCCTTTCTGGTGTGGGTTTTCGCCATATCTGAGCGTTGAATGGTCGTTGATGGCAAGGCGCAGCTCTTTTTCGCCTCCGCTGAACCAATTGTAGATGGCAGCATCATAAGCCGAACTCACCGCAAAGGCATAACCGGCAAAGCGACGCCGCGCTTCGAGGCTGGTTTCGGCGCCTTCGCTGAGCAGGCTGATGAGCTCGTTGTAATATTTTGATGCAGGAACGATCAAAACGTCGTTGTAGTTTTTTCCGGCAGCACGAATGAGTGAAATGCCCCCGATGTCAATCTTTTCAATGATCTGCTGTTCCTCGGCGGTTTGCTTCACGGTTTCCTCAAAAGGATACAAATCAACAATCACCAGGTCGAAGGAGGGGATTTCATACTGCGCCATCTCAGACAGATCCTTCTCATTGGCCGTCCGGCCAAGGATAGCGCCAAAGACTTTTGGATGAAGCGTCTTCACGCGACCTCCCAGTATTGACGGATAGCCCGTCAGGTCTTCAACAGCGATTGCCGGTATTCCGAGTGATTTAATAAAGTCGAAAGTGCCACCGGTGGAATAGATTACCACATTTTCAGCATGGAGTTTGCTCACAATCTCATCCAGACGATCTTTGTAATAAACAGAGATTAAGGCAGTTCGTATCTTTTTTAACATATTGATTTTAAGCTTGAAACATTTTGCAAGATTAGAGAATTTTCCTGTTCATTGTGCTATTGTGCCGATATAAATTCTTACACTTAATTGGTGCTTGACTTTAAAGCCCGATGGCTTCGTTATGTACGTCATTCATGTCAGTCATTTACAATAATAAAACCTGACACTCATTCCTTACATGCCTCGCCCTCAAGCTTTAAAGCTCAAGCACCAGACATTATAGACAGCCGCTAATCAGTGCTTGACTTTAAAGCCCGATGGCTTCGCTATGTACGTCATTCGTGTCAGTCATCTACATTAGTAAAACCTGACACTCCTTCCGTACATGCCTTGTCCTCTAAATTAAGCTCAAGCACCAGACATAATAGACGGATAATTAGTATTGTTTTCGCTTATTTATTTTGGTCTTCTATGCGGTGCGAGAATAAAAATGCTACTTTTGAAACAGCTGTAAAAGGCATATCCTGATGTTGCGCGATAAGACACCCAAATGCCTGAAACACTTTTCGTTGCTTAAAAGACCAAAAGAACCACATAAAACAAAGGACAATGCAACCACAACAAAATTTTGATAACAGTGCGGTGCCCGTCATCTGTGCTGTCGCCTTCCACGGAGCTTCTGAAGAATGGATCAACGTAAGTTGCCGGCTGCTGCTCGACCGGCTGCAGGCCTTTGAGGCAAATGCCGGACAGACTGAAGTTTCGGAATTTATCTACTTTTTGAGCGGAGGATCGGAACAAAATGCCATTGCAAGGCTCAGGCATGGCACACTCAATCTGTTGGTAGCCGATGCGGGCAACAATGCCTGGGCTGCCGCCACCGAGGTGAAGGCTTATGCCTCGCTTCACGGCTTCAAAGCAGTGCTGATTCCCGCCTGGGAAGATCATTTTCTGCCCGAACTCAGCGAATGGATGAAGGTGAAGAGCGCCCTCGACCGTCTTTCGGGTCAAAGGGCAGGATTGATCGGGCAGGTGTCGGATTGGCTGGTTGCATCCACACCGGAGGCTTCGCTCCTAAGACAAAGATTTGGAATTGAACTCGTTGAACTCCCTTTTGAAAACGAACCTCCTTTTCTCGGCATGCGTGCCGATGCGCAATTTGAGCAAGTGTTTTCGGATAACACCATTCAAAAAGCTGAATTGGCCTCGGTAAGCACTTTCCTGAAAGGATGCCAGACAAGACACAACCTCAGCGCGCTGAGTTTACAGTGCTTTAGAATGGTTAAGGAAACAGGAGTGACAGCTTGCCTGCCGGTTGCGCTGATGAACTTCAACGGCATTCCGGCGGGCTGCGAGGGCGATCTTGTGAGTCTTGCAGGCATGATGCTGCTCAGAGAACTGACCGGACTGGTGCCCTGGATGGCAAACATGGTAAAGGTGGAGCATGACAGCATTCTTCTGGCCCACTGCACTGCACCTTTGCAGTATGCGCGGCGACACACAATCCTCAGTCATTATGAGACGGATCGTTCGGCAGCCTTGCAAGCCGAGATGGATTTTGACACCATCACCCTTTTCCGGTTGAACGAACGTCTCGACAAAGCATTTGTGGCTGTGGGCAAGGTGGTGAACCGCCCAAAACATGCCCATGCCTGCAGAACACAAATCGAGGTGCAGCTCAGTGAAGATGATGCCTGCAAACTACGCACCGAGCCGCTTGGAAACCATCATCTGGTGCTGCCCGGCGATTTTACGCAACTACTCTCTAAAGCACTGCAGGCAAAGGGAATAAAACACAAGCAACATCATTTTTCTAAGTAATTTTACTTCGTTTTCTTTGTTCTTGTTAAAAAGGGCTTCAGTTATTGTATATTTATCCCATCAATAAAAACCAATTGCCATGAGTACCACCATTAAGCGCAGAAAAATTCGTTTCTAAAGCGATCCAAAGCGAGTGATTGTTCGTTTCTTCTTTCCCGGACCCGAAACCAGGGTACACTCGATCATCGGAAAAGTTGTTTCGATGCCGGAGGAGGCGGCACGTTTAAGTCTCAATCAGACGCTGCGGGATTTTTCGGCCAGACACAGAAATATTTCAAAGGTATTCCAAAAGCACTTTGAGCGTGTGTGCGATATTCTCAACGGCCGTGCCGGCAATCTGAAGGAGCTGAGCCAGGCAAAGCAATTGCTTGTGGGGGCTTACTTCACCTCGGAATACAGCATTGAGTCGGCGGCATTTTTTAATCCTTCGATGGTTGAAGACCCCGACCAAACCGGCCTGACCGAAGGCCAGAAAAGGGTGATCATCAGTTTCAGGGCCACCGGCGAAGGACATATTTCTTCGATTGTCTTCAGGGGTGGGGTGCTCGATGCCGACAACAATCTGGAGTTGATCCCAACAGGCAGACTTATTGACGAAGCCGAAGCAATAAAAAACTATGTTTATCAAAAAGAAGCTTTTTGTGCCAAACTCTCCGAGATGCACGCCGATGACCCGGTGGTGAAACACACCTGGACAAGCTGCGTTTCGAGTTTGATTACAACGAATTGCTTCGTTCCATTGATGAAACCAAGCGCGAGTTAAGCCTGAACGACGCACAAAGAAAGATGCTGCAAACCATCAGCTGGCTGGGCGACTCGCATTATGAAATTTCATTTTCGCTCGACACAGGAATCAGCGACAGGGTGATCTTCCCCATTGCTGCCGCCGAAAGCAACGGCATCGAAGATGCCCGTTTTGTGAATTTTACCGACGATGACGGCCGCGTGAGGTATTATGCCGCCTATACCGCCTACAACGGCTTCAGCATCATGCCAAAACTTATCGAAACCAAAGACTTCTACAATTTCAAGATCATGCCGATTCATGGGGAGAATGCACAAAACAAAGGTATGGCACTCTTTCCGCGTAAGATTAAAGGCAAATATGCCATGCTGGCGCGCATTGACGGCATCAACAACTACATCATGTTTTCTGACGACATCAACCGCTGGAACGAAACCAGACTGCTTCAGGCTCCACAGTTTCCCTGGGAGTTTATTCAGGTTGGCAACTGCGGCTCTCCCATCGAGACCGAACATGGATGGCTGGTCATCACCCATGGTGTTGGCACGATGCGTAAGTATGTGATCAGTGCCATGCTGCTCGATCTCGACGATCCGACCAAGGTGATTGGTCAGCTCACAGAGCCGGTCATCTCGCCCAACGAGGAAGAACGCGAAGGCTATGTGCCGAACGTTGTTTACAGCTGCGGATCAATCATCAGCAATGATGAGCTGGTGATCCCCTATGCCATGTCGGACACCGCTTCTACTTATGCCACTGTTCCGCTCGATGAACTGCTGCGCAGCCTTGTTCCTTCGGATCTCAGCCGTGTTCACCACCACGCAGAAGACACCAAGGGCAGGGTTTTGATTGTTGAGGACGAAGCCATAAACCAAAAAGTCATTGCAGGCATTCTCAAGTCGGAAGGCTATGATGTGGAAATTGCTCCCGACGGCATCATCGCGCTGATGAAAATTGCCAAAGGCCGGTTCGATGTCATTCTGTCCGACATTGCCATGCCGAATTTTGACGGCTACCAGATGCTTGAGTATATACGTGAGCACGAAATAGAGATTCCTGTCATCTTCCTTTCGGGACATACAAGTCCGGAAGACGAAGCAAAAGGATTGCGTCTTGGAGCTGCCGACTATATCAGGAAACCTGTGGAACGAAACCTGCTTCTGGCACGTTTGGCTAAGCTGTTGGGTTGACGTAAGGGTGAACAAGCAGTTGTGCCAATAACCATGCAATCAGACTCTCGGCACCCTGGTTTTGGTTGATGGTGTTGTTTTCGATGCCATCGTTGCAGCCTTTGGTGTGCTGATCATACAAACTGATGTTGAGATCGTTGTCGCCCATAAACCATTGGTGGCAGCGGATAAGTTTTTCGATATGCGCGTTTTGGGCTGTTGCCAGGTGAGCGCTCTTATAGAGAAACATCATGGTGGCCATGGCATCAATCGGTTGCTGTGCAAAAAGCTCGTAATCCGAATCAAAACGCAGCCAGCGCTTGTTGCCAATCAGCGACAACCAATCTTCCCTAAAGCATTTCGACTCGAGAAACAACCTGCTTTTTTCGGCTACAGCAAGGTATTTTGGGTTGCCTGTAACAGAATAGGCTAAGTACAAAGCTGCCGGGATGAGCCCGTTGTCGTAGGTGAGTGCATCTTCGAACCAGTGCCAGTGGGGGCGCTGATGCTGCTCATAGCGGAGCACAAGCAGGTCGGCAATTTGGTTGATAAGCGCCAGAAAACGTTCCTGATCGGGGAAACGCCTGATATAATGAAACACCCCGAACAGGGAGTTGGCATAACCCCTTGCATATTCCAGCTTTTCGATGGCATTGATCATAATATGAAATGTTTCGTGTGCTGACTGGAACAAGGTGTCGTTGGGGGCATACCTGATCAGATAGTCCAGTGCCCAGATGGCACGGCCGTAGGCATCGTCAGAGTGATCATTCTCGAATTGCTGTCGTTCGTAGGTAAGGTAGTTTTTGACCTGGCCGTTTTTTTGAAGCATAAGCTTTAAAAACGAAAAATATTTCACGAGCAGCTCTAAGTACACCGGTTTTGGCTCATGCTTATAGGCAGTGATGACCACGAGCATGGCACGCGTGTTGTCGTAGAGGCTGTAGCCATGCTGATACGAAGGGAGCAGACCATTTGCGTGTTGAAGAAGTCCTGTTTCGTCAGTCATACGCAGCAGGTGCGTGATGTCGAATTGCGGAAATTTCAACACAGGGCCGACTTTATGTCCGTGGTTTTGCACTACCTGCCCGAAAACATCGAGGTATTTTTTGCCGATCACGGGCCAGGCAATGGTCTTTCCGTATTCGCGGGCTTTTCTGCGCCTTTGGGCAAGTGCTTCGGGATGATCAAGCGCAAAAAGAATCTGCTGCGAGAGCTGCGCGTGGTTTCCAAAATCAAACAGCCAGCCGCGGTCATCGGCCAGCAAGGTTTCAGCATGCCAGTAGGGTGTGGAAAAAACAGCACAGCCGGCACTGACGGCATAACACAGGGTGCCACTGGTGATCTGCGCCTTGTTGTGATAAGGTGTCACATACATTTCAGCAGCTTCGAGCAACGACATCAGCTCAACCTCTGACACATAGTTGTTGATAAACTCAACGTTGTTTTGCAGTTGAAGGTCCCCGACCATCTTCACAGGCGACTCGCGGTATTCTTCACCGGATTGTCTTTTGACATGCGGATGGGTTTTCCCGAGTATCACATACAAAACCTCCGGATGTTTCTTAACAACTTCGGGTAGTGCCCTCAGCACTGTTTCAATGCCTTTGCTTCTGCCAATCAGTCCAAAGGTGATGAGCACGCGTCTGTTTTTCCAGTTGAGGGGCGGGGGAAGCAGTTGCGCATTCATACCGATAAAATCAGGTGTTCCATGCTCGATCAAAGCAATCTTGTGTGCAGGCACCTGGTAGATTTCTTTCAGAAACCCGATGTCCTTTTCGTTCATTATCACAACTTTATCGGCGTATTGTGCGATGCGTTGCAACACCTCAAGCTGATGAAATCCGGGTTTTTCCAAAACTGTGTGGAGGGTGCAAACAACAGGGATTTTTATACGCCGCAACAAACCCAGGAGAAACAATCCGCTGTTTCCTCCAAAAATACCATACTCATGCTGCACCAGCAACAGATCGGCACCACTGCGGTTGATGTATGCGGCCATTTCAACATAGGCAGGTAAATATTGGTCGGCAAGTGTTGTTTTCACGATGGGCGGATAGTCATAGGTTCGGCCGGAGTCGTTCATGGCAATCACTTCAAAGGTTGTTTCGAAGCTGCTGCTTTGGGCAGCACCAAGAATGGCATTCACAAGATTCTCCGTAAAAGTGGCAATACCACATTGGCGGGGCGGGAAGTTTCAAAGACAAATAACCTTCATTGAGTCGGATGTTTTGAATTAAGAATCACAATTTGATGCAATATACATCACAATGGAAGCTATTCCAACAGTTTTCGTCCATATTGGAAAAATAAGTAGCATTAACTACATTTTTCCTTTATTGACCGCAATTTTTTGGGCGTTTTTGGCGAACGGAGCGACTTTAGCGAACTGAGCGACGGGGCGAACGAAGCGAACTTAGCGACTTTAGCGAACTTAGCGACGGGGCGAACTTAGCGACTTTAGCGAACGGAGCGAACTGAGCGAACTGGGCGAACTTAGCGACTTTAGCGAACTTAGCGACTTTAGCGAACTGGGCGAACGGAGCGAACAGAGCAACTGGGCGACTGGGCGAACGGAGCGATGGGTGACTTTAGGGGATGGATTTGGAGTTGTGAACTGAATGTCTATTTTTGCTTTACCAATTCGAATAATTATGGCAACGCCAAAACCAAAAAAACCAAAAAGAAGTTCGGCACGTCTTGGTAAGCCTGGTTCATCATCAAAAGCCGGTCTGCCTCCCGGAAGCCTGGTTCACGTTGGGAGCATCAAAACCAATGATACCAGCATTGACCTTATCAGCTACGACAAGGATTCTTTTGAAGTGTTTTCGCAGATGAACGGGACCGACGTGCTTCAAAAAACAATCGAAGGTCGTTTCAACTGGATCAAAGTCACAGGCCTCCACAACATCGAAATCATCGGGCAGCTGGCTGGCGCTTTGGGTCTGCACCCGCTGCTCACCGAAGATATTCTCAACACCGGTCAGCGGCCAAAGGTGGAGATTGGTGATGATTTCATTTTTTTCACGATGAAAGCGCTCGGGACTTCTGACGAAGATGGCGATTTTTTTACGGATCAGGTAAGTTTTGTTTTGCGCGAAAATGTGCTGATCTCTTTCCACGAACGCGACCTCGACATCTTCGATGCCGTGTATAAACGCATGCAAATTCCCGAGAGCCGGTTTCGTATCAACGGATTGGACTATCTGCTCTATGCCCTTACCGATGTGATGGTGGATCATTATTTCAACGTGATGGAGCAGATTGCCGAAACCATTGACAACCTCGAAGAGAAGGTGACAAGCAATTCCGACGAATATGTCCTTGGCGAGATTCAACAGCTGAAAAAAGACCTGCTGCTGATTCGCAAAACCGTGTTTCCATTGCGCGAAGCGCTGGGCACGCTCATCAAGATGGACAACCCGCTGATCAACCACGCGCAAAGGGCCTATTTCAATGATGTGTATGACCACGTGATGCACATCTATGAAACCATCGAAAACTACCGCGACCTGGCCGGGGGGCTCAAAGATATCTACCACTCAACCGTCAACCTGCGGATGAGCAAGGTGATGCAGACGCTCACCATCATCTCCACCATCTTCATCCCGCTCACCTTTATTGTTGGCGTGTATGGAATGAACTTTGAAAGAATGCCCGAATTGAGTCTCAAATGGGGCTATGCCGGTGTCTGGATACTGATGATCAGCATCGCGCTGTGGCAGGTGCGGATGTTCAGAAGACGTAAGTGGCTGTAAAGATGCGGGAAGTGACCGGCGACGTTAACAAATCAAAACGGCATCCATCTGTCTGAAAGCTTTTTCTATCTTTGCACTTTAATGGTTATGTCCCGCAGGGAC
>DISP01000179.1 GCA_002421995.1 Bacteroidales bacterium UBA6207
AGCAAAACCTTGGTAGTATCCATTTTGGATTCGTCCAACACCCTGGCATTCATCACCAAATCCTGCAATTGGGCTATTTTAAGCTCCAGCATACCTTGTGCTTCTTTAGCGGCGTCGTACTCAGCATTTTCCGAAAGGTCACCCTTGTCTCGTGCTTCGGCAATCATCTGAGAAATACGCGGACGCTCTTTCGAAACCAAGTCTTCCAGTTCGGCTTTTATCCTTTTCAGGCCTTCTTCGGTAAAATATTTTGTCTCCGACATTTTGATTTGGGTTTAAACATATTAAGTAAAAAAGACCCTTAGCAATGTAAGGGCCTTTCCAATTGCAAAATTAATACTTTTTTCTTCTCAGTGCTTAGAAGCTGATCTTTGCACCAATGGAATGATTTCCTTTAAAGTGATCAGTAGTTCTGTAGGAATAATCAATCCCAATGGAAGAGCCCTTTTCTTTGCTCAATGGCACCTGCACCGTGATTCCTGCACTCAGTCCTTTGTTAACATTTGTTCTTACATCGGTTTCAATGTTGTCAAACATTCCGTCTTCATAGGTATAGCCTGCGCGAAGCATCAAATAATCCTTCAGACTAAACTCAGCACCAGCAGTGATCTGATCTTTGGTAAAAGAATTCGAAGTGAAATTGCCGGCAAGGGTGAAGCGATAGTCACCTTCGAATAAAAAGTCGTAAGCGGTACCGATCACAAGCTGTGTAGGCAATTCAAAGGCTTCGGACCTTTGTTCGAGTGTAAACTGGGTTTCCTGACCGGGAATGAAGGCACGAAGAGAAAGACCGTCGCCAGAGAAACTCATGGTCGGCCCGATGTTTTTAAGTGTGATACCAAAGTGAATGTTTTCCTGAACACCTGTAACATACTGAATACCAGCGTCAATAGCAACACCTTCAGCACTAACGTCGGAGATGCTTTCGGAGATGATTTTCAGTACAAATCCGGCATGAATACTGTTTGAAAACGATTTGGCGTAGGCTAAACTGAGGTTAAGCAGATTTGGAGAGAAGCTTCCAAGACCGCCATCAGGATACTCGGTTGTTGTGATTGGGAAATCGCCAAAATTCATTGACATTACCGACAGCCCCAGCACACCAGATTCGCCTAATCTTTGCGAAAAACCGAAGGAATAGATGTTTACATCCGATCCTTTGAGCCAGTTTGTATGGGCAAAAATCAGGTCGGTCTTTTGCGTGAAAGCCAGACCCCCGACATTGCTCCACATAGCTTCCAAGCCTTTGATGTTTGACATGCCGGCATTGCCCCAACCAGTACTTCTGGCCCATGGGTTGATGAGGAGTTCTGCTGCCCCGGCTTGTCCCGACCTGTCTTTATTACCAGCCTGTGAAGTTTCGACTCCAAGAGCCAGGATGAGGCTTATTGCGATGAAATATCTATATAAAGTGCTCATATTCATGTATTTTTTTTGTTCGCAATGCATTGGTTAGAATGTATTCAGGTCAATCGGACGCATTGTTCCAAACCACTTGATGATCCTTTCACCGTCATCCGATTTCACATGGATCAGGTACACGCCACTTGCAATAGGCACACCGGCAAAATTCTTCAAGTCCCAGTCAACAGAGGTTTTGTCCTCATCTTTCTTGAACTGTCTGATCTTTGTTCCGCTCATATTGTAGATTGTAACAACGCAAGTTTTTGGTAAGTTAGTGATTTTAATCCTGTTATCAAGCGCATTCGTTTCATAGTTAGAATAAGCATAATACGGATTTGGTACAACATTTATCAGATCGAGGTCAGTTTGAAGCTTATCCACGTTACGCTCTTCGGCAGAAAGTCCATCCATTGAGAAAGCATACTTCGGATAGCCCTTATTGTCCAAACCACTCAGATAAGATGAATCCGGAGCAACGAGACTATGGTATCTTGCATAAGGCTTGGCCACCCTGATACGGATTGTAACATCGTTCGAAAGCCATTGCTGACCCTTGACAGGCATAGGCATACCCACATACATGATTTGCGAGAAGAAATTTTGTGTGTGAATAGGCATGAAATTCTCACTTTTAAACAGTGTGTCAATCATGTTGAAGGCGTATCTGCCTGCATCATAAGCCGGAGAAGGATATTCAAACACAAACCCAAACTGCTCAAATCTGTTGTAATCATGCCGCATGATGTAAACGTAGTGTTTTCCGCCAAAGAGACTACTGAAACCTGTCTGACTGTAAATAGCAGGATCTTCCTCCGGATCAAGGTTGAGGTCTCTGGCCGGTGGATTGAAGAGCATATCGCGACCGTTCATTGCAGATAGATAAGAATCTTCACCAAACATAATATTCAAACGTTCACCGGTTTCAACATTGATCGCATATCCCGGGAACCAACCCATTCCATAGCTTCCAATATAATTGGGGTCATTTGGATTTTCGCTGGGTGGTAGATCCATCGAAGCGGCAGCTTTACCTTCTTTGTCAACGGATGGTGACTTACGCAGAGCGAACTTCTTGGCCCTGCCTTGTGTGAGCAGACTGTCAATACCCATCTCAAGCACAGGGCTTCTGGTCCATTTAGATTTATCAGGAGTTAAAACGATATCAACACTTGAAATTGTTGACATGCTCCTCTGTGTTTTTGATAAGGAGCTGTAGCCCGGGCCAACAGCTGACTGACCTGTTTCACCGGTATTGTTTCCATATGCCACGAGAGAATAAGGCGCCCATGTTCTTCCTGCAATTTTTTCATAAACTTCATCAGGGTCCCAGGGCCGATTCGGACTGACTGACATTCCCCAGTCATCATTCAGTGCATTCTCGGTATCTTTATACTTACCGGCTCTGATCCAGTTGAGTGAAGAACCTGGCACATCATTATCAGGAATTCCTGTAAGGTATGCTTTGGAGCTGTCAGAATAAGTAACGGACGCAGAAATAAAGCCATTGTTTGTAGCTAAGACCTCTGAAACAGGATCATTACCTGCATCATTACCAATGCGGTATAATCCGGGGAAAAATGGTTGGGCGATACGTACTGATAAACCTCTGTCGATGAAAAGTTTTTCGTTATCGGCAATGATGGTTGTATCGGATTTAAAAACTTCATTTGTTGAAAGGTCTTTCAAATACCAATTCGACACCATTTTGCTTGCTGTATCACCGGATAAGGCGCCATTTCCTGTTATGTTAAGCAGTTTCTGTGAATACAAAGTATCCATCCACAGCTCATAAGTGGTGTTTTTTACATTAAGCGGATCAACAATTTTAATATTAACCGGCCCTGCGTTCTTTTCATACTTGGGATTATAGGCAATCGGATAGGTAGCATCGCCATAATTGTTATCAGGCCCGGCCGGTTGCTTACCAAGAATTTCATCTACAGTTGCTTTTGTAAGATCAAGGTACATACCACCGTTTCCATTACCGGCAAGACGGGTAATTTCAGGACTGTCTCCATAAGAAGATTGAGCCAACGTGCCGTTCACAATTTTATGAGGAATGACGGTATAAAGTTTGATATTCTTGCGACCTGCCAGGAATGGTGTTTTTTGCCCTAACAAACCATTTAATATACTAGGCTCATCGGTATAAGGCAAATACTCATTATAGGCATATGCCAGGGCGAGGTAGTAGTACTGTTTGTGGTTTACCAACTTGACATCACCTGTGGCAAAAGCGTCTTGTGTCAAAGTGAAGCTGTGCTTGATGCCATTGTCAGCACCAACAACTTCAACAACAGGTACCGTTGCACCAATGTTGTCATCGAAAGAGTAGTTAACCAGTTTACCTACACCATTTTTTTTATCAAACTGGGCAACGAGACGCACAAGATCCGGGTCTTTCAGGCTTTCAACGCTTACTGATGCATTTTTCAGCTGATAAACGAGGTAGCCTTCGAACCTGTAAAGCGAGTCACTACGCATTGTTGGGTCGTTTGGATGGGGCTGAACGATGTTTGGATCAAATTCAAAATACTCTTCATTGTAATTGTTAGAGGAAGGCGAATTGGAAATATACACAATAACTTCGCGGTCGAGCTCACGGAACGAAAGGTCGGGCGCATTGGGGCCGTCAATTACTTTAAAGCAGTTGTCGAACAATGCCTGGCATTTGTCATCAACGGTTTTAAGCAGTTCAACAGATGCCATTGGGCCGCCGGAGGTGGCTCTTGCCCATGGAATACCGACAGTGATATAATTTACAGCACCGGGTTTAAGTGTAAATGGTCCGGCGGAGTGCAGGAATCGGCGGTCGGCAGGATCGTTTGGAGAGCCGTTGTTTCCGGTTTCCTCGGTCCAGTAATAACCATTCTGTGTATATCCGCCATTCGGAATAGCGCCGCCCGTACCCCAGTTGCAGGGGTCGGTATCTCCCGGAAACATGAAATCGCATTGCGGGCCAACAACACCTGGGTTGCCAGGGAAAGCATTACCGCCATACGACATTGCTTGTCCGTTTTTCCACTTTCCGCGCAAAATGTTGTAGTATTGAGGTGCAGTGCTTGGGTCACCAAGGTCACCACTCGAGTTGTTGTGAAACAGGAAGCGGCGCATCCCGAAACGTTCGTTACCCGGGATTCCATCGCCAAAGTTAATACCATTGATACTTTCGTTGCAAAGCTGCTCAAGTATAACTTCTCCATTCGGGCCTGACAGCTGACGGTATTTTGGTCTGTCTTCAGGCAACGGATCCATGTAGGGACCCTGGAAAAAGTCAACCCCGATTGCAGGCGGCTGGCTTCCATAAGATTCCGGTGTACCACTTCCGTCAACAGCTTTNNCCGGCAAAACCCAGATCCGGGTCAACCCATTGTGAGAAGAAGGTATTTGTCAGTTCGAAAGTTGATCGGTTGATGATTTCATAACTATAGAAAGTCATGTTATTGATTTCGTCGTTTGTTGCAAAACCGAAAACCTGGGCACGAATTTCCATCCCGATGGCAGAGCCTTGTGTTTCGGAGTGGAAATTACCTTTGTCATTGAACACCCACCAGATGGTTTGGTCGCCTTTTATCACCTGGTCGGCCAAAACAGAACCGGTGATAACGCTTTCGATAGACTCATCCATCGTGGGGGTTCGGGTTTTACAGAGGCTGTTATCAATGTCATAATAAGGATAATCACCTGCAAGCGGGTTATAATCGCCATCGCCGTCCACATCGTAAAATGGTGCGAGGTAATAACTTTGGTTCTTTGACACATCGCCATGGGCTGGCCATTCGAGGATTTCTTTCGGGATCACATAATCATCGCTCGGGATGAATGCTCCGGTCAAAGGATCGGTATGAGCAAGGAATTCATCCACTGCAGCGCGTGTCATTTTAAAATGTTTGTCATACTGCGCACAGACAGGATTATCAACAGCAGCCGTTCCATCGGTTGTAAGCGGTCCGGTCCAGTAATCATTACCCTCGCCTCGATAGCGCTGGGCAGCAAGTTTAAGCTGGTTATTGATATCGAGACCTCCGATCCACAATGCACCTGAGAACATTGAGGTGGCCGTACCGTTTTTCGGAACAAAGTATTTTGCGTTTCCATCGAGATCCCACCACATATCGCCACCGCCATTGATGCGGGCACGAATGTTATTCACATCCAGCCATTCAAAAGCTGAAGATGGAGAGCAACCGGCGGCAGTTTGTTTTAGCACGGCTGTTTTCTGACCATTAGTAACTACGAGTTCCTTTGCCTGGGACTGTGAGAGCATCAGCAAAACAAGGCTTACAGCAAACAGGGTTTGAATGATATTCTTCATGTTTCCTATAGTGTTATTCATTTTTTCTCTTTAAATTCTACTCAGACCGCATTAAAAATTAAACATCAGACCTACACGAATCTGTCGTGGTGAGCTATAATTGCTTGGGCGGTTTACGAAAATCTCGTACAATTCCCTGAAGGCCACAGGATCGGTTTGGGTATTGATCTCGCGCTGCCACTCCGGAGCTGAGAGATATCCATCATCGTTTGCGTTTCCAGTTGCAGAATAAACGCGAAGCACGTTCTTGGTATCGAGCAGGTTAAGCACCTGCAGATATACATTGAAATAGGCTTTTCGTCTGCTGCCATCGTCGTTTTTACCAAAGTTAACATCGAAGTCTTTGTCCACCCTTAAATCAAGGCGGAACTGCCATGGCAGGCGCGAACCGTAGTAGGATCCTTTCAGAAGGTTAGAGCTTGCCGAGATGGGGGAATTCACTTTGCGTGCAGCGGTGTAGGGAGTACCCGAACCACCCATCACTGTAAGCGTAAACCCGGTATTCTCAAGCAATTTCACAGGAGCTTTATCTTTCTTTTCGCGGCTTATGGTCGGTCCGTTGTATTCTTTTCCTTCTCCATAGCGATAGTCGAGCAAGAGGTTAAATTGATGACGACGGTCCCATGGCATCGGGATTGTTGAACGCAGGTTTGGAAGTCCGGCAGCGATGAGTGATGCAGCTGTTGTGGTAGTAGCACCAGTTGCGTTTGCAAACTGCAGGGTATAGCCTGCGCGAATACGTGCATTGTTTGTGCGTCGCAAGTCATATTCTACCGTCAAACCTTTAACCGTACCAAAGTCGAGATTACTAAATGAAGTATAATCTTTTGGATAAGCGCCCGTGAAACGGTAAACCTGGATCATATTACGCATTTCGCGATAGAATGATGTAAAGGTCAATGAGCTGGTATTTGTCAGTTTCTGAGTGAAACCCAATTCATAGTCAATCGTTTGTGTTGGCTTCAGTGAAGGATTGCTAATTGTTCCCGTGAGGCTTTCAAAGAAATAATAGGTAGCCGGATTTGAGAAGAGGCTGCTGGTTGGGCGCTGTGTAAGCACATCATAGTGGGCAAAGAAAAGTGCTTCGTCAGAGATCGGGAAGGAGAATGAGATACGAGGCATCACGCTCAGCTCGGGTTCATAATCTTTGAAAGAAGAGATGTTAACACGATTTTGACTTGCATCAGTAAGATAGGGCGAAATACCGGAGCCAACATCAAGCACTGAGGGGTCCTGGATAACAGCTCCATCGGCATTGTACCATGTGTTCTCAAAACGGTAACCAACAACGCGTGTGGCGGCATTTGCTTTGTCAACATACACTGTATAGTCGCTGCCAATACCTTGTGGGTGTGTTATTGGAGTAGAATTAATCTGCGTAACTTCTCCTGCAGTCTTAGCATTGTACAAGAGGTACGGGTCTTTCAAAACCTTTTGATTGGCATCAAAACGGTCAACACGCACACCGATATTAAAGATGAGGTCTCTGAAAGCAAATTTATCCTGGAGGTAGCCGGCCATATAGATTGGCTGGAACGCTCCAACCGGACGGAGGTACATTCCGTTTTCGTCCTGCTGGGTGAAGAAATCTTCAAAACTCGGGCGGGTTGTGAGCCTGTTTCCTTTATAGTCATATCCAACATACGTGGCATAGGAATTTCCATCATTAAGCAATTCATCAGGGCTAAACATACTGATGTCGAAAGGATTTTCTGCTGTTGCGATGGTATGGCGAACGCCGTTTTTATCGAAATATTCAATTGTATTGGCGTTTGCATCATATGAATCAACAATGATGTAGTCGAGGCCGTCCACTGCTAGTCCAAGACTTGAACGCAGGTTTCGGTCAAAAACACGTTGTGAGTTGGCGTCGTAATTTCTGTAATATTTCACTGTATCAACAATTCCGTCGTAGCTCACAACAAAAGGATGATCCACATCCAACTCTTCGAGATGGAAATTGGTCAGACCTCTCATCAAAGTCCACAAGCCGGTTGGTGCATAATCAATGCTTCTTGATGTTCTTTGCTCATATTGAAACCCGAGTTTAATTTCATGGTTTCCAATGTCCATCGAACCGGCAACATTTACACCAAACTGGTCATTATCGTCAATTCCATAGCCTGACTGTATTGTACCCGGAGCCTGAAACAGGCTGTAAAAACCTGTCGGACCGGCACCATTCAGCAATGCACCACCCAAAACAACCTGGTCAAGGTTTTCAAAGTTTCCTTCAGTAAGCCCGGCATAGGTGTTGAAATAATTAGTTGTATAATTGGCAACCAATGGATTAAGGTTTCCGGGAGTCCAGGTAACGAGTGTGTCATTGTCCCAACCTTTGAGCACCATTACATTGGTATATTCTTTTCCGTCAACAGTAACGTTTTCGCGTTGGAAAGTTGGGGTTTTATAAACGGAGAATTTTCCAAGGTATCCATAATCAAAAAGGTTTTCGTAGTGATCAGGGTCGCCATAGGTGTTGTATTGGCGGGTATAGTCGGCCTGAATGGAGTAGTAAAGGTTCTTTATGAGCGAAGTGCTTTCGCTAGAGCTCGGAAAACGCTGTGTGAAGCGTCCAAAAACACGCCATGTATTGTTGTTGTATTCGGTGTTTTTATCCCAGTTGAAGTAAGAACCTGAATAGCTGAAGGCATTTCCATGAGAGATATTATAGGTACCGCCAAAAGTAAGGTTGATGGTTTCGGTGGTTCTAACATTAATATTTCCTGAAAGGTTAACATCATAATTATCGGTATTCATTGACCTTTTCGTGAGTTCAAGGTCAGAAGCCCTCACAAATTCTCCGTTGCGGTAGGTGCCGAAGCCGAGTCCTGTCGGACGTAGAGGGTTTTCAATAAGGCTTTGAAGGGTTGCATCTGTTGCTTTCTGATAGCCAATTCCGGAGATGGCTCCATCGCGGTCGTAATTGACATCGCCGGCTATAAAAAATCCGAGCAAAGCAGTTTCTTTTTTCTTACCCTTGATAAGTGGTCCCTGAATGTTGAAGCCTACACGGTTGTGCCCGTATGCATCGAGAAACTCAGAGCTTTCCAGTTCAACACCTGCACCAAACTTACGTGAGGGGCCTTTCGTGGTCACGTTGATGATACCACCTGTTGCATCGCCATACTGAGCGGGAGTACCACCGAGGATTACGTCAACCTGTTCGATAGCGGATTGGGGCACGCTGCTGTTACCGATAACGCGCACACCATCAATATACATTGCGGTTGCATCGGAACGGGCACCGCGAACGTTGCCACGCTCACCATCGGCAGAAAACACCCCACCCACGGTTGCAGCAACAGCATCGGCCGATCTGTTAGGCATTTTCTTGATTTCTTCTGATGTGACACTGGCACCGCTGGTGGTCTGGTCTTTTGAGATCAGA
Organism: Bacteroidales bacterium UBA6207; assembly: GCA_002421995.1. Lineage (GTDB taxonomy): Bacteria > Bacteroidota > Bacteroidia > Bacteroidales > F082 > JALNZU01. The sequence goes on from DISP01000179.1 coordinate 9,111, forward strand.
GGTACTTTGTATTCGATCACTTCCACTGTCTGAAGATCAATCGAAGTGCTAACCATCACAATGTCGTAGAATGTGATTTGATTACCGGTGATCGAAATGCCTTTTACCAAAACAGGATTGTAGCCGACAAAGGTTGCCCGAAGATCGTATTTTCCGGGTGGAATAGGATTGATCACATAGTTTCCATCGAAATCGGATGTGGCTCCACCCACTACTGTACCTCCGTTTTCGAGGACAATATTGGCAAAAGCTACAGGTTCCCTGCTATCCTTTTCATAAACTTTTCCTTGTAACCTTCCTTGCTGGGCATACGTTATCGTGATGGCACTCAATATAATACCCAAGGTAATAAGTAAATTTTTCAACATACTGGATTAATTTATGTTATACTACTCTTTTGTGTGTTAAAGGCCGGTAAAGATAAAAACTTTTTCACATTAATTAACAAAAATGGCCTTTGGGTGGGAAAATTTGACAAAAATGACTTAGTTTATTAATATTCAGGTCTTTGCAAAATTGCTTGATAGATGATAGCTTTTCGCAGGTCAAGCGGGAAAACCGCGTCGTTGTGGAAGTGTTCATATTTTGCTGCATCCTGTTCCTGCTTATCGGTGGTGGATAATGTGACGGTCGGTTTTTCCGCCTCAATCACCTCCACAGGGTTTGCTGCTTCATCATTCCATTCTCCGGTGAAGGCGTCGTAAGCTCCCAAAGGCTGGAGGGTTTCCTGCGTTGATTCTTCTGCGGATGGAAAATCCTGCTCAGCTGAATATTCTTCATAAGGTATTGATTCAGTATTCGTTACATTTTTATCCGGCTTGGGAAATAATTCCCCGAAGATTTCCTCCAACTCATTTTTCGGACGACCGGGCGAAGCGGGCTGCTGCTTTTTCTTGTTGGCATTTATGACTGAGAATACAACCCAGACAAGACCCAGAATGATGTAAATGACGTCTTCCATTTCTATTGTTTGCAATGAGTGTATAAAAGTATATAATTCTGCCCGAAGAAACCCAAATTGTTCGAAAAATGATGATAAAATGCTTGCGAAAAACGATTTATCCCTGGTAGAAGATGGCTGCTACAGGTTGTGGATGATTTCCAGGATTTTTTCTTTTTTCCGTCTGGAAACAGGAATTTTATCTCCGCTTGTCAATGTGATGACGCCTCCTTCGTCGCGGCTGAAATTTTGAATGTAACGCGTGTTGATAAGATGTGATTTGTGCGGGCGGATAAAACTCCCCCCTTCGAGCAGGCTTTCAACATCTTTCAGGGTTTTGCTAATAAGCAGGTGACCGCCGTCGGTAAAATAAAAATGCGTGTAGTAATTATCTGATTCACAACGTAGTATTCTATCTATCTCAACAACATGGATTTTTTCGATTGTTGACAAAACCACCTTTTTTTGTTCGCTGGTGGCAGGATTGAGGTTGTTGAGCAGCACCTCGATGTTCTTCATATTGTGTTTTTTCTCTTTGTGCTGTCTCACTTTTTCAACGGCGGCCTGCAGCTCATCGGGCACAATGGGTTTGAGCAGGTAGTCGAGGGCGGCATAGCGAATGGCTTTGATGGCAAACTGGTCGAATGCTGTGGTGAAAATCACGTCATACTCCACCGGAGCCGATTGGTCGAGCAGGCGAAAGCCGCTGCCATCGGGCATTTCGATGTCGAGAAAAATGAGGTCGGGTTTATGTTTGGCAATCATTTCGCGGCCTTGCTGCACACCACCTGCTTCGGCTACAACCATCACATCCGGACAAAAGCGGCTGAGCAGACCTTTTAATGTTTCGCGCGATTTCAATTCATCTTCGATAATTATACTTCGGATCATGGCTTTGATTATTAGGATTGCAATAATAGTTTTTTCGCTCCAACAAAAAAAATACAAAGCAGTCTAAGGCAGCATTTTTCAGGTCTAATTCACATTGGCATGGATTGTTATGAGCACGCGTGTGCCTGCAGCCTGTCCTTTTTCATCGAAAAGATCAACAACGTTGACGGTATAAGTGTCTTTGGTATATTGGTTGAGGATTTCGAGGCGCTCACCTGTGATCATCATGCCGCGCGATTTTCGTTCGATGCCGGATTCGCGGCGAATTTCGGCAGCGCGCTCCCTCCCTACTCCGTTGTCTTCGATGGTAAACAGGATATTATCGCCTTCGAGCCGGAGATCAATGATCAGATTCCCTTTTTCAGTTTTATGCATCAGGCCATGGATGATGGCATTCTCCACATAAGGCTGTATGATCATCGGCGGTATTTCGACAAAGCCTTCGTCAATCTCGGGATCAATGGTGATCTGGTATTCAAATTTATCGTTGAACCTGAGTTTCTCAATCTCCACATAAAGCTGCAGGGCCTGCATTTCATCACGGAGGGGCACATAGCTTTCGCGTGAGTTGGCAAGGGTGCGCCGCATGAGCTGCGAGAACTTTGACAGGTAATAAATGGCGTTGTTGATGTCGTTGTTGACAATGAAGCTCTGTATGCTGTTGAGCGAGTTGAAAAGAAAATGGGGATTCATTTGTAATTGCAGCGCTTTTTGTTCGAGTGCAAACAACTGCTTTTCGAGGTCGAGGTATTTTAGTTCGACCTCGTGCGTTTTTCTTACAGAGCGCATACGCAGAAAAACAATAAGATAAACCAGCAGCACGAGTGTCAGCATGACAAGCAGCCTGAAAAGCCACGTGCCGTACCAGGGCGAACGGATGAGCAGATGCACCTCCACACCTTCTTCGTTCCAAAAGCCATCGCTGTTTGATGCTATCACCTTAAAGGTATAGGTGCCCGGACTCACTTTGGCATATTCGGCATAGCGCTGGTTGGCATCCCTGTCAATCCACGATTCATCATAGGCGGTGAGCATATAGCGGTATTTGATTTTCGTCGGGTTTGAAAAATCAAGTGCAGCAAACTCAAACGAAAACACGTTGTCATCATATTTAAGGACGATGGTGTCGCCTTTGTTCAGTTTTTTGGTTTGGGGTTTACCAAAGAGTTTGAAAGAGGTGATTTGTATGACAGGTGCAAGCTGGTTCACTTTTATTTCTTCGGGGAAAAAGGCATTAAATCCGTTCATTCCACCAAAGAAAAGCTCGCCGTTCGAGGCCCTCAATCCGGCATTGAAATTAAACTCATTGCTTTGCAGGCCATCCGAAACTTCGTAGTTTGTGAAAACTTTGCCTGCCGTTGAGAAGCGCGTAAGGCCCCAGTTGGTTGTGACCCAAATATCGCCCCGAAGGTCTTCGAGGGCCATATAGGTTACATTGTTGGGCAGGCCATCGCGATCGGTAAACACCTTAAAAGATTCTTTATCAGCATCAAAATGAACGAGTCCGCCGCTGCGGGTTCCAATCCAGAAAGTGCCGTCGCCGGCTTCGCGCATCGAGAAGAATTTGTTGACGATCACGAGCCTGTTCTGATCGAGGAGCGAAGGAATGCGATACACTTTGAAATCATTTGTGAGCTCGTTGTAGAGGGCCAGACCATCGGCGGTGCAAACCCAAAGGCGTCCTTTGGAATCAACAAGCAAATCATATATTTTGTTATCGGGAAGACTCTTCGGATTTCCGGTCTGATGCAGGTAATTGGTAAAAAGTCCGGTTTTTGTGTTGAGTTTGCCCAGTCCCTTGTCAGTGCCGACCCAGACAACAGGTAGTTTTTCCGTTGCAACCGAAAGCACAAAGTCATCAGGCAGTGAAAAGCCGTCGCGCGGGTTGTTTCTGAAACGGGTAAAGGTTTTGGTTTTGGTATTGTAGTGGTTGAGTCCGTTGTAGCGCGTGCCAATCCACATATTTCCGAGGCTGTCGGCCCGAATGGTCCGGATTTGGTTTCCTGAAAGGCTGTTAGGGTTTCCGGCAATGTGTTTCATGAAGCTGTAGCTTCCGCTTTTGCGGTCCAGCACCGAAATACCGTCTTCTGTCCCGATCCATATATTGGTGTTCACATCTTCGGCAAAAGCCCACACCGAGTTGTTTGACAAGCTGTTGGGATAATCAGGGTGATTGCGGTAGGTTCTGAACCGGGGTGCATTCTCATTGAGGCGGTTCAGTCCGTTGAAGCTGCCCACCCATATCACGCCCTGCCTGTCGCGGTACACTGTAAACACACGGTTATCGCTCAGGCTGAAATTGCGGTTAGGCACATTCACATTGCGCTGAACCATATTTGTTGTCGGCTGATAAAGCAAAAGACCAGCTCCGTTGGTGCCGATCCACAGTGTTTCGTTTTCGTAAAACAGGGCAAGAATTTCCTTTTGCGGGGCTTCCATTGTTTCAAAAATCCGATTTTTCGGCACTGTAAATCTTTGTGTTTCGGCATCAAAGAGGGCTATTCCGTTTTTTGTTCCAATCCAAAGGCGTTGTTGCGGATCAAAGAGCAGACAATTCACATGGTTGTCGGGCAGTGATGTTGAGTCGGAAGGCGAGTGGAAATAACGCGTTACCTGGAGCGTTTTTTCATCCACAAAAACAAGTCCGTGGCTTGTGGCAATCCAATAGTTTTGGTTTTTATCCTGAACGAGCATATTGAAATAATTGCTCCTGATAGGATTTCCGTAATCGCGGCTGAAAACCTGTCGAAACGTCAGATGTGCAGGATCGAGTTCGGTGAGCCCGCGCGCGGTGCTGATCCACAACATACCCCTGTGGTCGGCGGTGATGTGGTTGATCCAGTTGTCGCTCAGGCTGGCCGTGTCGCCTTGTGCAAAAAACTGTTTCACACTGCCATCTTTCAGGCTGATGGCATTGAGTCCCGATTCAGTTCCAACCCAGATCACATCGCCATGCTGATACAGCGCCCTGATGGCTTCGTTGGTGAGTCCGTTTTCTTTATTGTATGTAGTGAAATTGTAGCCATCAAATTTGTTCAGCCCGTCCCAGGTGCCCATCCAAAGAAAGCCGTCAGTATCCTGCAGGAGTGTATAAACAGTATTTTGGCTCAGCCCGCGCTCCACCCTGATGTTTTCGGACAGAAAACGGTCAAAAAACAATTGTGGTTGTGCAAGTGTGCTGCTGATGCAGCAAAGCTGTAAGCAAACCGCGGCAAGCAGGCTGAGGGCAGGGAATGAACCGGATTGCTTCATCTCAATAAACTTTCTTTCGAAATGGTTTGATCAGCTTTTTATTCTTCTTTTTGGTGTGCTTCATCATGTCTTTTGTTGAGTCGGCCTGTCGGTCGCGGTGGGCTTTTACCCTGGCGTCATAGGCTTTCTGTTCGGCTTTGCGGGCCTTTTGCTCCACTTTTATGTTTTTTCGTTGCGATGAATTTCTGTTTATCAGGGCACAGCCTGTGAAGATGAAACCTGCTGTTATTGCAAGAATCACAATGTTAAGATACCGAAAAAAAGTGTTCTTCAATGGTTTCATACAATTCAGCAACAAAAATAGCGTTAATTTTGAATAACATTTCAATGTGTCGGGCATTGACTATCATTAACGATATAGCTGAAAAAACCGTATGCGCCATCTTTTGTTTTTGCTAATTGCTTCGGCCGGTTTACTTTTTTCGTCATGCAGAAAAGAAGACCCGAACCCCAACATACCGGATGTTTATATCAATTTTACCATTGATCCAAACTCCACGATATATCAGCCCCTCAACACGGCAGGAGGCTGGATGTATCTCACAGCCGAAGCACCGAGTCGTGGTATCATCGTGCACAGGATCAACAGCGAAGAGTTTGTGGCTTTTGAGCGCATGCCCCCCAACGATCCAAACAAATGCTGCGACGGCACAAGCTGCACCCGTCTGATTGTGGATGAGTTTTATCCGTTTGCGAAAGACAAATGCAACGAAACACTTTATTCGCTGCTTGACGGCAGTATTTTTTCAGGCGAAGGAAAGTATGGAATGACCCGCTACAACTGCACCTATTATGGTGGGCTGCTGAGGGTTTTCAATTGATAAGACACTGAGAAAAGGTTGTTATTATATATAAGATTCGTGTCTTTTAGTTGGTTGTCAAATAGTATCCTTGCTTTTTTCTCAAACTTTTCCCTGTTCTCGCACCCAGCTCAAACCGCTGCTGCCAAACACCATAATCAGACTGTAAACTAACTTTATTTGTAGTATCTTTGCCACGCAGCTTAGCATCTTTGAAAGCCAAAGACATTCACTTTGCACATAAAACCACATGATAAAAAATCACGGCACTAAGAGTGCCATTGTTTTTCGCGATCAGCATATTTCTTATGAACAGCTGATTCATCAAATACACACCTACGCAGCTTTCTTTAGCGTGAAACCGGGCGACAGGGTGTTGTTTTATTCCGAAAACCGGACAGCCTATATTCCTGCCTTTTACGCCGCCTGGCAGCATCAGGCCATTGCAGTGCCGGTGGATTACTTAGCCACGAGCAGCGAGGTGGCTTATATCATTGCCGACTGCACACCCGAAGTGGTGTTTTGCTCCAAAGAACGGATCGAAAACATGCTCAAAGCCCTCGAAGAAGCCAAAAGCAATGCCCGTCTCATCCTGCTTGATGATATGGAACAGCTTGAAATACTGTCAGATGTAAGCAAATCAGTGGCGCAACCCGATGTAAACAACACCGCAGTGCTCATCTACACCTCTGGCACCACCGGAAGTCCGAAAGGTGTGATGCTCAGCTTTGCCAACCTGATTCAAAACATTGATGCGGTGTCGAAACATATTCCAATATACAAGCCCGATTCACGTGTTTTGGTGCTCCTGCCCCTTCATCACATCTTCCCCCTCATGGGCACCATGATCATTCCTTTGTATGTAGGCAGCACAGTAGCCATCAGCCCTTCGATGCTTTCTGACGACATCATGGCCACCTTGCAGAACAACAAAATCACCATTATGATTGGTGTTCCGCGCCTGTATGCCGCCATTCGCAAAGGCGTCATGGATAAGATCAACAAGAGTGCAGTAGCCCGTTTACTGTTTGCTCTGGCCGAACGTTTGCAGTCGCCGGCCTTCTCGCGCAAGGTTTTTAGCGCTGTTCATAAAAAATTGGGTGGCGCTGTTGAGAGCCTCGTAGCCGGTGGCGCAGCCCTCGATCCTGCTGTGGGAAAAGACTTTAAAACCCTGGGCTTTGAAGTTTTGGAAGGCTATGGCATGACCGAAGCCGCACCCATGATCAGCTTTACACGACCAGGCAGGGTGGTCATCGGATCGCCCGGCGAAGCCATGCCCGGCACCACCATCCGTATCGTGGACGGCGAAATCACCGCTGCCGGAGAAAACATCATGCAAGGCTACTTCAACCGCCCCGACGAAACCGCACAGGTGCTGCAGGATGGATGGCTCTTCACCGGCGACCTGGGACATGTGGATGAAAACGGCTTTCTGTTTATCACCGGAAGGAAAAAGGAGATAATCGTGCTCTCCAACGGGAAAAATGTGAATCCGGCAGAACTGGAAGAAGTATTGCTCCAATCGCCCCTCGTGGCTGATGCAGGTGTGTTTTTTGCCAACGACCAGCTGCAGGCCATGATTGTGCCAAACATGAATGCCACAGCCTTCAGCGATAGCGTTGACACTGAGCAAATTATCAAAAGTCAGCTCATCGAACCTTTCAATAAAAGCGTTTCATCCTACAAAAAAATCATGCGTATCTATGTGACGCAACAGGAACTGCCACGTACGCGCCTTGGCAAACTGCAACGCTTTAAACTCGCATCGCTCATCGAAGCGCAGGAAGAGGTTGTGAACGAAATAGAACTGCCAAAGGATGAAGTATATACGATGATTGCCTCTTTCCTCGAAAAAGAAAAAGGACGCGCGGTAAGACCCGTCTATCACCTTGAGATGGACCTTGGCCTCGACTCTTTGGACAAGGTGAGCCTGCAGGCTTTTCTTCAGCAGACTTTCGGCATTTCGCCTGAGCCACAGCAC